>JAQTMQ010000016.1 GCA_028714235.1 Candidatus Iainarchaeum sp.
GCCTCCACGCGCCCGCAGTCGCTTGAAGGCACCCAGCCCTCAAGCGCGAAGATGTACCCGGTCCCGGAGAAGTTGGTTATCGCGTAAAGCCTGTCCGCCTGTATGCGCAGCATTTCGAGGAGAATCGCCGCCTGCGCGTAATGCTTGTCGGACAGCTTGCCCACCTCGCTCTCAAGCGCCGCCTTCTCCTTCTCAAGCTGCCTTATCTTGTCGCCGACGTCCGTCCCGATGGCGTACGGCGTCCCCTCTATCTGCGGCAGGCGCGCCTCGGCGAAAGCGAGCTTCTGGAGCGCCGCCGCGATTTGCTCGCGGCTCTTCCTTCCGGCAACCACCGCGCAGACGCTCTCCAGGCTGCTTGTCTTCCTGCACTTCAGCGCGTGCTTGTCGGTCACGGAAGAAATCGCGGCGTCGAGTTCGCCAATCTTGCTGTTCGGAATCCTGCCCATGAAGAAGCACAGCTCCCTGCTTTCCATCACGGAAAGGTTCATGTCGAAGTCCTTCAGCCCCTTGAGGATTGACGCTACCTCTGTCAAGTCCCTGAGCTCGAGCTCCAGCTCGTCAAGCCGCTCCCTTGCGCGCGCGAGCCGCGGCTCCACCTCGGAAACGAGGCGCCCGGATTCGGAAACAAGCTGCTCTACGGGGAGCACCTTGCTCGTGCCCTCCACGGGCCGCGGCTTCAGGGCCGCGACCAGCGCCTCAAGCTTCACGAGCTGCTCGCTGACCGCGGAATACGCTTCGGAAGGCTTCTCCTCGGAAAGCCGGACGTCCGCGTACTTCCGGAACTGCACCACGCCGAGGTCGTGAATAAGCGCGACGATTGCGTCCATGTCCTTGCGTAAGCCTATGACGCGGATTTTGTCCATCTCTGCTGGCTTAAGCATTTACTTCCTCCAAAAGCCGGTTGAACGCGGCGTCAAGAAGCCTTGCGTCCGCCTTCTTCCGCCTCGCCGACTCCTCCTCCTTCTTCGCGGCCGAAAGCGCCGCCTCCGCCTCGGATGAAAAGCCGGCGCGGGCCTCCGTTACCATTTTCGCCCCAAGCGCGTCCGCGTCCCTTGACGCCTTCTCCTTGATTTCCCGCGCGTTCTCCTGGGCCTTCATCAGGCGCGCGTCCTTCTTCTCGCGCGCCTTCGCGATGTCGCGAGCCGCGACCTCCTCCGACCCGGTTATCTCGGCGATGACGTCGCCTGCGCCAGTGTTTCCCGCGTCATTCCCTTCCGCCTTCCTCGCGTGATTGCCCTTCTCTCCCTCTCCGCGTGTCATCCAGACAACACCCCGCCAGATAAAAAACAAGCAAAAAAACAAAAACCCGGCTGCGCCGCGCCTTGTTCATGACCTGCCTGTTTGATGCGCTCAAGGATTCACGCACGCAATTTAAATACCTCGCCTATGTAAACTATATACCTCTATATACTATGGGCGGCGGCGCCCGAAACGCTGCCGCAAAAGAGGCCTGTTTCCGATGCCAACGCGCAGGGTGCAGCTCACCGGAAAGGAGACGTTCACCGTGTCCCTGCCCAAGGGCTGGGCCGTGAAGAACAAGCTTTCCCCGGGAAGCGAGGTGCGAATAGAGGAGGAGAACGACGGGACGCTGCGCGTCAGCCTCACTTCCTCTGCGAAGAGGCGCGAGGAGGCGCTGGTACGGCTGGACGGCGTGTCCTCGCCCGAGGCCCTGCAGCGGCTCGTCATCGCCAAGTACCTCAACGGCTTCGACGTCATACGCGTCGTCTCGCAGGGGAGGATGCCTCCCGCGTTCAGGCAGGCGGCGGAAATGCAGGCGGGAATGCTCACCGGCCTCGAAGTCGTGGAGGTGAAGGAGGATGAGGTCACGCTCCAGGACTTCCTCGCGAAGGAAAGCGTTTCCATCCCGCGCATGCTGAGGCGCGCGTACGCCATCGCCTCGTCCATGCACGGCGAGTCGGTCGAGTCGCTGCTTTCCGGCGACGCGCAGCTGGCCGCGAAAGTCTCTAAGTCGGAGGACGACGTGGACCGCGTGCGCTACCTCATCACTCGCCAACTCAACTTCGCGCTCAACAGCCCGTCCCTCATGGGCGCGCTCGGGCTTTCCGCGACGGCCTGCCTCGACTTCCACATCGTCGCCGAGAACGTGGAGGAAATCGGGGACTCGGCCCTGGAAATCGCGTCGTTTGCCCGCAAGGGCTCCCGCGCCTCGAAGAAAGCGGCGGGGTTCGCGCGCCAGGTGACGAGCGAGGTTTTCTCGCTCCACTCGGACGCGGTCAAGGCGTTTTACGCCGCGAACTTTTCCCTTGCCGACTCGGTGGTTTCGAGGCAGTCCAAGCTCGGGCGGCGCACGCACGAAAGGGAAAACGAGCTCATAAGCCAGGCGGAAAGGCCGCCCTGGCTCACCACCTTCACGAGCGAGTCCCTCAAGATTGCGGGGCATGCCGCGGAGATAGCGAAAATCGTGATAGACAAGGGGACGTGAAAACCCGGCCTTATAGGCTTCAGCGGCGGAGGATGGCGTCGCTGCTGCGACATTCTGGTTATTCTGCCCGCCTGATGGGGGAGGGAGTGCGCGAAAGAGATGGCGCGCGAGCCCGAGGCGCCGTGAGTTTTGTAGTGCCTAAGTTTCCGGTGCGATTTCCCGAAGTTGGTTTGGGCACTGTGTTTTGAGAATCAGATTTCCCTCGTTATCGCGTCCCGGATTTTCTGCATGGCTTTCGAGCTCTTGAACACTTCCTCGTCTTCCACGTGGGTTATGCGCACGATTCCGACTTCCGCGAGCCCGTTCGCGCAAAGCCATTCCTTGAGGCGGCTTTCGGATTCGGCTTGGTCGTAGCCGAGCGCTATCACCGCCGGCCTGACCTGTTTGATTATCCCGTAGCGGCTTTCGCCCGCCTCGCTTCCCAGCATCGCCTTGTCAACGATTCTCAGCGCGGAAACCATCTTGAGGCGCGCGTTCTCGCCGAAAATGGGCTCGCGGCCCTTGCCTTCTCGGATGGTCGAGTCGCGCGCGACTACTACTATTAGTGTGTCGCCGAGTTCGCGCACCTTGGACAGGAACTGGAGGTGCCCGAAGTGGAGGACGTCGAAGCATCCGAACGCGAGCACGGTTTTCAAGGGAATCACGCGGCCGGGGCGGGCGCCTGCGCCGGAGCCGGCGCGGCCACCGCTTCCTTCGGCTTCTCCGGCTCCTTCGGCTTTTCGGGCTCCTTTGCCTGCCCGTTGTTCGCGTCCCCGAGGATCAGGACGGCGACTGCGACGACGGTCGTCCAGAGGCCGTTCTTGTCGACGATTGCGGATTGCGTTATGTTGCTCGTGCGCACGATTTTCCCGCTCATCTTGAAGAGCTCTTCCTTCTCGTCCCAGCTTTGCTCGACCTCGAACTCTATCCCGAGGGTGGACGCGAGGAAGGTCGCGGCGAGGTCTTCGGCGTAGTCGCCCGCCTTCTCCTCGGTTTCCCCGAACGAGTGGTGCTCGGAGAGGTAGCCGTGCGCGCCCCGGTCCGCCGGAATCGCGACGCCGACCGAGGCGGCGAGGAGGCGGTTGGGCTCGTTTGACGCGTTCCTTGAGAGGACGACGAACGTGACCTCCCCGGGCTTGAGGTATTTCAGCCCTTTTTCCTTGGAAACCGTTTCCGCGTTCGGGGGAAGGATGCTTGAGACCGTCACGAGGTTGCATTTCTCTATTCCCGCGTCGCGCAAGGCGAGCTCGAACGAGGCAAGCTGGTGCTTGTGCCTGCCGACCCCTTTCGTCAAAAAGATTTTTTTCGGTACGAACGCCAACGAATCCATTTCAGCATCACTCCATTTCAGGAAATTTTTTCCGCTGCGCGGTTGCCGCGCATTTTTTGGGAGAAAACGGTATGCAGGCTGGGATAATGTGCGAAACAGGCTTAAAACAGTTGCGATTGGCGCGAGCTTGCGGAAACGCTTTTTTTTGGGGAAGGGGCGGGCCGCTCTTCAGTACAGCTCCAGGTAATAGTGCTTCTTGTGCACGAAGTCGTGCGCGAAGCGCGCGTATTTCGGCGAGGCGAGCGCGGAAACGGGAAGCGGCCTCGCCTTTTCGAGGAAGGGCGCGATTTTGGAGGGGATTGCGAACTCGCGCGGGTGCCCTGCGATATACCAGATGAGGTCTTCGGCGCGCGAAAAACGCCTTTTCTTCGCCGAGTAAATCCTGTTCCCGCCGACCCAGGGGCCGGCGAGGGGGTTCCTGTGCCTGCGGACGAAGTCCTCTACTCCGGAAACGAACTGGATTTCGGGCCCGGCCACCTTCTCCACCGCGGGAAGCTCGCGGACCGTGAGCTGGAAGATTATCGCGCACGACTTCCTTTCGTCCGTCCAGTAGGCGTAGTCGAAAACCTGGAAGCCGGCGGCCTCGAGGCGCTCGAAAAGGATGCGCGCCGTCCTGCGGAGCTGCGGCCAAAGGATGTCCGGGACCACGTCGGGCGCGGAGAAGGCGAGCGCGCGGGCGAAGGGCGCGCCCCTGCCGGCGAGCGCCCTTATTTCGGCGAACTCCTTTTTCCCGAGCTTCCTCTCGGTTTCGAAAAAGAATTCGGTTTGCGGGTTCCTGAGGAACGCGCGCGCCGCGAGGACGAATTTTGAGAGCGAGGTTTGCGAGACGGCCGCCGCGACGTTGCGGTTTCTGTCCACCGGGTCCACCACGGTGAGGGGCGGGAACGCGAACTTTTCGCGCGCCTGCGCCGGGGACGGGTAGTGGCCTTCCAGGTCTATTGCCGGCTCCTGCCAGCACGCCGCCTCCTCAAGGAGGCCCTGGAACGAGCCGCATTTCAGGATGAGGAGCTCGCAAAGGTAGCCGGAGAAGCCTTCCACCTTGACTTCCGCGCCGTAAACGGAGAGGCGCTTCAGGAATTTTTTGAGGAGGCGCACTTCGCCTTTCCCTTTCTCGCTGATGCGCCGGAGCACGTATTCGGTGTGGAACGGCGAGCGGTCGGCCGCGCTTCCGCCTTCCGCCGCGGAATGGGCCTTGAAGGCGGGCACGATTTCCACGTCCACGCCCCCGACGACCGTTTGCAGGTAGGGGTGCTCGGCGTGCTTCGTGCTGCATTTAGCCCCCTTGCAGACCGCGTGGCGGGCGCACGGGAGCCCGATTGTGTCGAGGTCCGCGCGCGAATACCTGGATTTCGGGAAGAGCAGGAAGATGTCCACGTCCTTGTCGCCTTTCAGCTGCGTCCCCTTCGCGACCGAGCCGACGAGGGCGATTTCGACTTCTTTCGGGATTTTTTCGCGCAGGCGGCCAATCACCTCTTCCGCAATCGCCAAGTCGTTTTCGGTTTCGGCCCTGGGCGGCGTTATTTCCGCGAGGGCCTCGGCAAGGACCGCCTTAATCCTTTTCTCGTCCGCCTTCGTGATTGCGCCGCGGCACGCGCGCCTCGCATCCGCCATGGAAAGGAGTTTTGCGCCACGCTATTTAAGAAATCAGGGCCCGCACAGGGTTTTCGCGAACACTTCTTCGTAAGCCGGGCCTTTCGGGGAAAGCCTGCTTTCGTAAAGCGCCACCTTCTCGACGGCGCTTGAGCCGAAGTCCTTTCCCCCGAACTTTTTGAGGGCTTCCTGGACCGCCGGCTTCGCGGCAGGCGCCTTCACGCGCGCCACCGTGACGTGGGGGCGGAAGGGCTCGACCGCGTAGCCCATCCGCTTCACCGCGGGCGAAAGCCCGTCGTAAACCCGCCCGAGCTCCGGGCTCTCGCATCCCACCCACACGACGCGGATGAAGTTCTCGTTCGGGAACGCGCCGGCGCCCCGGAACCTTGCCTCGAACCTCGGAACCGAGATTTTTTCTAGCGCGGAAGCGGCTTCGCCCGCCCGCTTATCGTCAATCTCGCCGAGGAAGAAGAGCGTGACGTGCAGGTTTTTTTCCGGGACTACGGTGACGCCCTCAAGCCCCAGCGCCTTGCTGAACGGCGCGATTTTCCGTTTTACCTCGTCCCCGACAGGGACCGCGATGAAGGCGCGCATGCGAACCAGCCGCAGGCTACCTGCCCGGAAGCCCTTTCTCCGTTTTTTGGAATCGTTTCGCATCCCGCACTAACAAATTCGGGCCGGCGTCGCCTGCGACGATTATGGGTTCTCTGTTTGGAACGGCTTTCCGCGCGCCCGGCTTCTTTATGTCGAGTAGTTCCACTTCGGTTCCGATGCTTCCCCCGGCGGCCTGCCCGCGCTGGTATGCTCCGGCCTCTCCCTTGCGCTCGGGGTTGATTGCACGCGAATGCACCTCTTTTCCGGTTTCGTGCCCGGGCTTCACACCGTAATGTTTTCCAGCTACCGCCATCGCATCACCTTGCTCGGTTCGCCTTCTGCTTTCCGGTTACGTTTCCGCAGTTTATAAACAGCAGAGGCGCGCTTTCGGGGCCCGGAAGCGCAACAAATATATGCGGGGGGCAAGAAATCTCTTGCGTTGAAGGTGGCCTGCAGGAGTTGCGTCGCATGAAGAGAACGGTTTCGCTTGCACTGTTTTTGCTCTTGTTCGCGGGAGCCGCGGCCGCGGTTTACGTGGACGTTTTCGAGCCGGTCATGGAGCGGCTTTCCCCGGACCAGACCATTTCGCTTGGCAAGGCGGGCCCGGGGCAGACCGTGGTAATCGTGATGGACCGCGCCACCGAGCAGAACCCGGAATACCCGACGTGCGACAACACCGGAGGCGTTTGCGCGCAGGGATGGGACACCGTCGTCCCGGTGGAAAGCTCGATTCCGGACGCCAGCTGGGTCGTGGAGGCAAGCCCGCTTCACGAGCAGCCGATGAAAGTCAAAATCAAGGTTTCCCCTTACGCTGGCGAGGGCACCTACAACCTGGACTTCACCGCAGTTGACGAGGGCGACTACGACGGCCTCGGCACCATGACGTTCCACGTGGAGGTCATCGTCACGAAAGACGTTTTCAGCATTGACGCGCAGCCCGCGGCAATCGCCACCGGGGTGGGGCAGCCCGCGGTCTATTACGTGAACATCACTAACACGGGGAGCGCGAGCGACCCGTTCGAGATAAGGGTGAAGGAGGGCACGCTTCCCGCGCACGGCGCGTTCAGGCTATTCGCAAGCGCAAACCAGGGCGAAGGCGACTGGCGCTTCAGGAAGCAGGTTCTCGTGAACTACCAGAGCGAGCGCGTCGTGCCTTACGAGGTCGTGCTTGACGAGGAGGGCACGAGGGTTTTCACGCTGCAGGTCACCTCGCTTTCCTCGCCGCTGATAAGCAAGGAGATTCCGCTCACCATCACCGCGGAGCCGAGCATCATCAACGACTGGAAGGCGACCACGCACGGCCTCATGATGTTCCCGATGGTGCTCGAGCCGGCCTACGCGATAATGGGCCTGCTGGGCAACCTGCTTCCCGCGTGAGGGATGCCCCCCTTTTTATTCCGGAAACCCCAATCTATTTTGCGATGAAAAGGAGGGAGGCGGCAAAAGCCGCCGCGGGCCTCGTTCTCTCGGGCAGGGCCGGCAGCCGGGAAAAGCTTTTCCGAATCAAGCGGGAGCTCGGCGAAAAGTTCGCCTTGGAGGCGGTGCTCAAGAACAGCGAGATACTCGAATGCATCCCGGAAGGGAAGCGGACGCAGGAGCTCGTCGCGCTGCTGCGGAAAAGGCGGGTCCGCACGATTTCGGGCGTCTCCCCGGTCGCAATCATGTGCAACGCGGGCTGCCCGCACGGAAGGTGCGCCTACTGCCCGAGGGGGGAAAACGCGGCGCAGTCCTACACCGGCAAGGAGCCCGCCGCGCTGCGCGCAATCCAGAACGGCTATGACGCGTTCGAGCAGGTGAAGGCGAGGATTTCGCAGCTTGACGCGATTGGCCACAAGACCGAAAAAATCGAGCTCATCGTCATGGGCGGCACGTTCAACGCGCAGCCGCGGGAGGCGCAGGAGTTCTTCGTGAAGCGCGCGCTCGACGCCATGAACGGCTTCGAGTCCGCGACGCTTGCCGAGGCGCTCAAGCGCAACGAGTCGGCGAGGCATAGGGCGGTCGGCATCACTTTCGAGGTGCGGCCCGACTGGTGCAAGCCAAGCCACGTGGACGGCCTTCTCTCGATGGGCGCGACGCGCGTGGAAATCGGGGTGCAGACGCTTTCGGACGAGGTGATGCGGAAGGTGAAGCGCGGGCACACGGTCGCCGACGTCGCCGAAGCGACGCGCGCCCTCAAGGATTCGGCCCTGAAGGTCCTGTACCACATGATGCCCGGCCTGCTCTCAACCGGGGAGGAGGACGTGCGCGCGTTCAGGCAGCTTTTCTCGGACGACCGGTTCAAGCCCGACATGCTCAAGATTTACCCTTTCCTCGTGATGCCGGGAACCGAGATGCATGAATGGTGGAAGAGGGGCGAAATCGCGCCGTATTCGGCGGAGGAGGCGGCGCGCGTCGTCGCGGAGGCGTCAATGTCCATTCCGCGCTGGTGCCGCGTGATGAGGATGCAGCGCGACATCCCCGTCCACCTGATTGCCGCGGGGATAAAGAAGTCGAACCTGCGCGAGCTCGTTGACGCGGAGATGGCGCGAGCCGGCGCGAAATGCGAGTGCATCAGGTGCAGGGAGCTCGGCGTGAAGATGCTGAAGGAGAAAATCAGGCCGGACTGGGAGAGCGTGAGACTGAACCGCGTCGAATACGGCGCGAGCGGCGGAAAAGAGGTCTTCCTTTCCTTTGACGAGGAGGCGCACGACGCGCTCGTGGGGTTCGTCAGGCTCAGGATTCCCGGCGCGCCCCACCGGCCCGAAATAACCGGGGAAACCGCGCTCGTCCGCGAGCTCCACGTTTACGGCGAGGCGCTCGGAATCGGGGACAAGGCCGGGGCCGGCCCGGAGCTGCAGCACAGGGGCTTCGGGGAAAGGCTGCTCGCGCGCGCGGAAGAAATCGCGAGGGAGGAGTTCGGGAAAAGGAAGGTGGCAGTGATGGCCGGGACCGGCGTGAAGGAGTATTACAGGCGGCTCGGCTACTCGGACGACGGCGCGTACGTTTCGAAGAAGATTTAGGCAGGCGCCGACGCCAATTCAGCCGTGCATGCACGGCATCATGGACAGCTCCCTCCTCATTTTCGCCCTCATTTTTTCTGGCTTCGCCTTCCTCGCTTTCCTTGCCTTTGCCAATGGAACCACCCCGAAAAAACCTCAAGTGCAGCCGTCGGGAGCCGTGCCGGAAGGCCTGGACGCTATTGCGCCCTCAACCCTGTGCGTGACGCCGGTCTGCTTTTCCGTGTAGTAGAGGACGAGCTTCCCGCTGAAGTACTCGCCTTGCGTGGCGTTCGTGCCGTCGCTCTTCCTGCACGTGGCCCCGCAGGTGAGCGCGTGCGAGCCCGAGGTGATGTTCAGGCTCACGCTTTCCGGGGACGGGTCCGTTTCCGCGGAGCAGGCTATTCCCGTCAACGCGACGTCTTTCCCTGTCGCCTGCCCGATGTCGAGGACGAGGGTGCCGTTGTCCGCGATGAGGAACTGGTAGCACGTGAAGCCGGACGGGAAGCTGCAGGCTTCTGGCGCCATTGCGCCAGGGTTCAGGACCCCGAGCGCGATGAGGGCGGCGATGGCCGCGAGCATGAGCACCAGCGCCCAACCGTAGGTGGTGAGGAACTCTATCGCCGTTTGCCCGCGCTGCCGGCGGGTTGCGGCTGAATGCGGCTCTGCGGCGGCCTGCGCGCGGTGGTCCATGCGAGTGTTTCGCGCCGCCTGAAATAAAAAGATTCTGTTGCGGGCGCTTCGCGGCACCGGCTTAAAAATCCGGGCTTCGAAAAAACTGCATGCTCGTCGGTGTCGTGGGGAAGCCGAACGTCGGGAAGTCCACCTTCTTTTCGGCAGCAACGCTCGTTGACGTGCCGATTGCCGCGTACCCTTTCACCACGATTGAGCCGAACAAGGGGGCGACTTACGCGCGCGCTAAATGCCCGCACCCGGAGCTGGGCCTGCCGAAATGCGATGCGCGCAACTCGAGGTGCGAGGACGGCGTCAGGCTCATTCCGGTCGGGATGGTGGACGTGGCCGGGCTCGTGCCCGACGCGCATCTGGGGAAGGGGCTGGGCAACCAGTTCTTGGGCGACCTCTCTACCGCGGACTGCCTCATCCAGGTGGTTGACGCGAGCGGGAGGACGGACGCCGAGGGGAAGCAGGCGGAATCGTATTACCCTGGAAACGAAATCGTTTTCCTCGAAAACGAGGTGGACTGGTGGCTGCAGGGAATACTGAAGCGGGGATGGTCGAAAATCCGGGGCGGCGGAATCGAGGCGCTTTCCGGGCTGCTTTCCGGCCTCAGGATTTCCGGGAAGCAGGCGCTCGCCGCCGCGGAGAAATGCGGGCTGCCTACGGAAAAAATCAGCTGGGGCGACGAGGACATTCTCGCCTTCGCGCGCGAGGCGAGGAAGGCGTCAAAGCCGATGGTGGTCGCGGCAAACAAGATGGACGTGCCCGGCGCGGAAGAAAACCTTGCGCGCATGAGGCGGGATTTCCCGGAAAAACTCATCGTGCCGTGCAGCGCCGAATCCGAGCTCTCGCTCCGTAAGGCGAACGAGAAGGGCCTGATTCGCTACGTTCCCGGGGACCCGGGGTTCGCGGCAACCGGCGCCTTGAACAGCAAGCAGGCGGAGGCGCTCGAGTTCATCCGCGGGCGGATACTTGAAAGGTACGGCTCGACAGGCGTACAGGAGGCCGTCAACACCGCGGTGTTCGGGCTGCTCGGCCTCATCGCGGTCTACCCGGTCGAGGACGAGCACAAGTTTTCGGACCATTTCGGGAGGGTGCTGCCCGACGCAATCCTTCTCCCGCGCGGCTCGACCGCGATGGACCTCGCCGAAAGGGTTCACACCGACCTCGCCAAGCACTTCCTGTACGGGATAAACGCGAAGACGAAGATGAGGATGGCGAAGGCGCACGTGCTCGAAGACCGCGACGTGGTGAAGATAGTCGCGGCGAAGTAGGCCTGCGGCGGGCCGGGCGGGAACTGGGAAGCCCGGCTCTCCCCGGGCTCCCTGCCCTTGCCCTGTCCCTGGCGCGCGCTTCCGGCTTCAGAACTGTGGGACCAGGGGCGGCCTCTCTTCGGTGGAAAGGTACATGTATGCGTACAGGCCCGTGTATGCGACCAGGTACGCGTTCACGAAGTTCGCTATCCCCATGTGGCGCTTCCCGAACACCAGGATGTAGAACCACTGGACCACGAGGGCGCAGAACGCGACGAGGCCGACTATGTTGAGGATTAGCCCGGCAACGGCGCACCAGACGAACCGGATTAGCAGTTCGAGCCGGCTCGCCTGCTCCTCGCTGTCTATTTTCACTTTGACCGTGTCCATTTAACCACCTGTAAGCTAATTCGCAGGGGCTTGTTTATAAGCGCTTCGCCGCGCGGCGACGGGAGGGGGGCCGGGCTTCCGCCGACAAAGTTTATAAACCACTGGATGGATAATCCTTTTTTCGGGCAGCAGGATTTGGAGGTGGGCTCATGCCGAAACAGAAGGGCGGTGACGAGGCTAAGGGAGGCGGGGGAACGGGAAACAACAGGACGATGATGCTTGTCGCGTACATCCTGACGTGGCTGACCGGGCTCATCGTTTACCTTACGGCCGGAAAGGAGGACGAGGAGGTAAGGTTCCACGCCCTGCAGGCGATACTGCTCGGGGTCGCGATGGTCGCGCTCTGGATTGTCGGGATAATCACGCTCGTAGGCTGGGTAATCACCATCCCGCTTGATATCGTGCTCCTGCTTTACGGCTGGTACGCGGGCTACAAGGCGTATTCCTCGGGCGAAAAGATTCTCATCCCGTACATCGGCGACTACGCGGAGAAGCATGCCGGGAAGGAGTAGCGGGAGCGCCCCCCCCCTCTTTTTTACGCCTTTTTCCGCCTTTTCTTTTTTTCACGCCGTCGGGATGCGGATTATGCGCGTGTTCCCCTTTTGCGCGCCAGTCCTCGGCCTCTCCTCGACCGAAACCAGCTTCAGGGCTTCGAGCTTGTCTATGTAGTTGCGCACGGTGCGGTCGGTTTCGTCGAATTCCTTCGCGAGCTTTTCGTAAAGCTCGCCGCTCGTTATCCCCTTGCCGCCGCTTTCCCCCGCAATCCCGATTATCCTCCGCTCAATCCCGTTGAGGCGCGAAAGCTGCTCCTCCCGGATTGAGGCTTCCGCGGCGGCGAACGCCTTCTTGCAGTGCGCGGCGGACACCTTTTCCGCGCCCTGCTGCTCGGCGAGCTTGCCCGCCTTCCAGAGCATCGCGATGCCTAGGCGCGCGTCGCCCCCGTTTTTCGCCGCGTGCGCCGCGCAAAGCGGGACCGCTTCCGGCGACAGCGCGCCTTCGTGGAACGAAAGCCTCGCCCTTGCGCCGATGATGTCCTTCAGCTCCTGCGGGGAGTACTGCCTGAACGCGACCTCCCGCTGTGCGAGGGAGGAGCGTATGCGGCGGTCGAGGCGGGCGAGGAAGTCCTCGTTGTTCGTCACCCCGATTACCCCGAAAGGGGTGCCGTACGTCTCGCCCGCGCGCAGCAGGTCGTAGAGGACCTTCTCTTCCCCTTCCCTTCCCGCGAGCAGCCTGTCTATCTCGTCGAGCGCGACCACCGCAACCTTCTTCTCCTTTTTCAGCACTTCCACTATCCTGTCGAGTATCTCGTCCGCGGCTATCCCGCGCCTCGGCATGAACTCGCCGAGCAGGTGCGAGATTCGGCTGAGGACCGCGTGCCGGGTCGAATACTCCCAGCAGTTGATGTAAAGGGGGACCGCCTTGCCCGAGTATTCGGAGAGCTGCCTGAAAACGAATCTCACGGTGGCGGTCTTCCCGGTTCCCGGCTTCCCGACGGCCACGACGTTTTCCGGGCGCCTGCCCTGCGCCGCGCCCCGGAGGGCGGAGGCAATCTCCCTCACCTGCGCGTCCCTGTGCGGAAGCAGCTCCGGAAGGTATTCGGGCTCCAGCGCCCGCTCGTCCCTGAAAAGGGCTCCGGCGTCGCCGAAATCCCTGAAGACGTTCTGCCGCGGCATCGCCTGCATTTTGGCCCGCGGACTCATAATAAGCTTTCCGAGCTCGGGCGGGCGCGCCTGCTTTCAGACCGTGAGCGCGTATCCGTGGAAACCTGTCTGTATTTTCAGGTGCTCGACAAGCGTCTTGCGGTAGTCGACAAGGGCCTTCAGGTTCTTCTCCTCGCGCGCAATGAGGCGGTCCATTCCGGCGTAGTCAATTATGCCTTCGCCTCCGGGCCCTTCCAGGAACTTGCCGTACTTGTTGAGGATGCCGATTTCCTGCTTCAGTCTGCTGCGCTGCCCCGCGTCCCTGCGCATGGCCTTCTGCAACCCAGCCGGCTTAATCGCCTGGCGCTCGGGAGGGATGTTTGGGAGGACGTTGTACAACGTGAACCTGTTGTCTGCGATTCCGCGGGCGAGCTGGTCGCGCTCCTCTTCCTTTTTTTCCTTCACGTTCGGGTGCGTCCGGTATTCCTTGAGCGTCGAGATTATGCTCTTCTGCAGCTCCATCGCCTTTTCCACGCGGGCAATGCGGTGCCGCGTGCCCCAGACAGTCTTGGGAAGCGGGCCGAAGGGCGCGCCTTCGCCCGCCTTCTTCTCCTCGGCGCCTTCCGCTTTCTTCAGGAGCGAGTCCGTGCCGCGGTAAACCGATTTAAACGCCATGCCACCATCCTCCCGGGTTGGCTCGCGAAGTTCATGCTTAAAAAACCCGCGGGCGGGCGTTTTTTTGGCGGGATTCGCTTCTCCGCGTGCCGTCCCGCGCGCTCCGGCCCGATGGCGATTGTTTTATTAAACTGGACGTCGCGGAGGAAACCGAAGGTGGTTTTGATGGCTCCCGGTTTTGGCGCGCTTGTCTGCGGCCCCAAGAAGAAGGGCGGCGCGGCGGCTTTTTCAAAGCTTGCGGACTTGCCCGAGATTCAAGCGGCGGAAAGGCTTGCGGGTTCGCAATGGAAGGGCTGGAACGAGCGCGATGCCGCAGTCAAGCTTGCGGCTGGCGAAAGCAAAGATGCCGCGAACATCATTTTGGAGGCGGCAATGGGGAAAACGCGCGGCGTGGACCCCCTCAACCCGACGCGCGAGCAGCAGATGGCGTTGAGCGTGGCGATGGGGGTCATAAGTGAAGCCGTTACGCACACGCGCCATGAACTGAAACCCTCTGTCCGCGGCTTTTCCCGGTTTGTTTCCGAAAGTGTTCTTGGGGGAAAAAGCTGGGAACAATTTTGGCTGGATGAACTGCGCGGGCTTGAAACGACCCGGAACCTGCCGAAGGAAAGGGTCGAAAAGGCTTTTGACATCGTCGCCGACGCCAAGCAATACGGCTTCCTTGCGGACGTTATCTACACGTATTCGGGTTTCCGGGGGCAGGCGGCGGCTTCGCGGTTCGGCAAGGCGCGGACGGAGGATGCCAAATTAGCGGTTGCGTTTGACAAGGACGCGGAGGAATGCCGCGCGAGCAGGTGCATGGTGGCTTTCGCGCCGAAGGAAACGTTCAAGGTTGCTGCCGCGGAACTAGTCCGCGAGGGGCGGTGGTATGACCTTGGCGAAGCCGCCCGGCTCGCGCCCTATGAAAGGGCGAAGGAGATTTGCGACATCGCGGCGGAAAACGCTTTCTACGGGACGCTCGTCAATTCGCGCCACAACCGGGACAAGAGGGTTGACCCGTACGCGGTGAAACTGTACGGCAAGATTACCGCAGCCGAGGTCGACGCCGCGGCGGCTGCGCGCGACTGGACCGTGGTGGGCTGCGCGTTTGAGTGGGGCGGCGGCGAAGCGCGGGAGCGCGCGCTTGAGTGGCTTGCCAAGACCGGGCACACGTACTTTGCGGAAGAGTCCGCGGTTCACGCGTATCTGGTGGGCGAGCACAAGAAGAGGACGGGAAGGAAGGCTGGCCAGTCCGTGTCAGACTACGACCTCCTGAAGGCCTGGATGGAAAGCAGGGGCATGAAATAAAAGCCGGGCTTCCGCAATCCTTTTCATGCGAGTGATTGCGGACCTGCACATCCATTCCAGGTATTCGCGCGCGACGAGCCCGCAGATGGGCGTTGAAACGCTTTCCTCGCACGCGAAAACGAAGGGCGTGAACCTGCTCGGGACGGGCGACTTCACGCACCCGAAATATTTTTCCGAGCTGAAGCGCCACCTGAAGCCTTACCGGGATGACGAGGGGACCGGGCTTTACGAGTGCGGCGGCATGGCGTTCATGCTGACTTCCGAGGTTTCCTGCATCTGGCCGAAAAACGGGGTGAAGCGGGCGCACCTGTGCCTGTGCGCGCCCTCGCTTGAAATCGCGGAGCAGGTTAACGAGGGGCTCGGCAAAATCGGGAACCTTTCCGCGGACGGGAGGCCGGTTTTCGGGGCTGGCTTGCCGCAGGTTACCGAGCTCGTGATGGGCGTCTCAAGGGACTGCTTCGTCTACCCCGCGCACGCCTGGACCCCCTGGTTCAGCGTTTTCGGGAGCGAGTCGGGCTTCGACTCGATGGAGGAGGCTTTCGAGGACCAGGTTAAGCACGTTCACGCCTTGGAGACCGGTTTAAGCAGCGACCCGCCCATGAACTGGAGGCTTTCCGCGCTGGACAAGTACGCGCTTCTCTCCAATTCGGATGCGCATTCGCCCGAAAAGATTGGGAGGGAGGCAAACGTTTTCGAGTTGCCTGAAAACGGGGTTTCGTACAAGGCGGTTCTTGGCGCCGTGGAGAAAAAGGACTTGTCGCGGTTCAAGATGACGGTCGAGTTCTTCCCGGAGGAAGGGAAGTACCACTGGGACGGGCACCGCGCGCACGAGGTCAGCATGGCGCCGAAGGACGCGATTGCGGGGGGAAACCTGTGCCCGGTTTGCGGGAAGCCGCTGACCATCGGCGTGCTTCACCGCGTGGAAGAGCTGGCCGACAGGCCTGAAGGCTTCGCCCCCAAGGGCGCGGTGCCGTTCGTCCACCTGGTTCCCTTGAAGGAAGTGATTGGCGACGCGCTCGAATCGGGCGCCGCGACGAAAAGCGTGCAGCAGGAGTACGACAGGCTGGTTTCGGGGTTCGGCACGGAGTTGGACGTGCTCTTGTGCGCGAAGCCGTCCGAGCTGCGGGCCGCGGCCCCCGAGAGGGTTGCGGAAGCCGTTCTGCGCGCTAGGGAAGGCAACGTTTTGCTCAAGCCGGGATACGACGGGGTGTATGGGAAGGTGAGCCTTTTCGCGAAGGGCGGGAAGCCCGAGGAAAAAAGGGGGGACGCGGCGCGCGCGTCGGGCCAGAAGGGGCTTACGGAGTTCTGCTAGCCTTCACCTGGGCCGCTCTCGTCTATCGGAACGACGGGGGCTTGCAACGCGCTTTTTTGCGAGGCCGCTATTCCGGCTTATTTGCGCATGCCCCGCTCCTTGCAGGTTTGCGTTATTCCCGTGCAAATCCGGCTGCGCGCTATCGCCATTGCGCTTGCCCGCGTATTCCTCCTCTTCCACCGGGGAATCAGGGGACTCGGCAGGCGCCACGTTCTTTGGCTGGTCGACGCTCAGAATGGCGCAACTCCACATGATGGCGTGGTATGCGTCCGCGTCCGCCTTTGCCCGGCTTGCCCGGGCGTCGCCCTTGGCGGCAAGGATTTCCGCCCTGAGCTCAAGCGCTTCCCCGAGGTTGCTCACGTCAAACGGAATGGCGGCGGTTGGTGCCGAGTCGTTTTGCCCGACCGATACTTCGGCGTCCCTGATTTTTGATTCCCTCAAGGGTTCCCCGTTTCCGTTGACAAGCTCGGATTCGTGCGCGCCCTGCGCCGTGCAGATTTGCTTTATTTCCCTGTCAATCCGGCTGCGCGCTATCATCATGGCGATGTCCGCCGTCTGTTCGATGTACGCCGGCTTTCCGCGCTTCTCTTTTATGGCCGCGTCCACCGCTTCGAGCGCTTTTTCGAATTCGCGGGATTCAAGGCAGATTTTCGCGACGTTCAGTCTCGCGTCCGGGTGCTCGGGGTATGCCTCCCAAAACGCGGAGAGCTCCGCGAGCCTTTCCTTGGGAAGGCCCTTGAAGCTCCTTGTTCCCGCTTTTTCGGAGGATGAAACGATTTCCCTGACGAGCCCCACCAGCGCGCATTCGTTTTCCATGAATTCGAGCCGGATTTTTTCGTGGTCCGGCTTCATGTTGCCGTCCACCAGGCCGAGCTTTTCCGCCTGCTTGAGCGCCTCATTCACGGCCGAGAGTGCCGGCGCGAGCGCTTCCCGGGCGGCCTTTTCTTCGGCAAGCTGCTTGTCAAACTCTTCCACGAGGGATGCATAGCTGTTCCTCATGTTTTCCGCCCAGTCGCTCGGCTCCCCCTTGAGGTCCAAGCCGTTTATTCTGCGTATGAAGTTGTAGCCTGTCGCATTAGCCGTTCTCTGGTTGACCAGGTCAAGTATTAGTCCCTTGTTTTTTTCCTGCTCGTCTTTGTCCATGGAGCAGACTGTGTGGATGACGAGAGCGGAAAGCGCCCTCCAAAACCGGTCGTGCTCCGCGCCAACCATCTGATGCCCGGGTTTCGTGCCGTCAAGCAGCGTGTTTAGTTCGTTTGTGAAGAATTCTATTAGCGCCGGGATTCGGTCGCACATCTCGTCCTTTCCAATGAAGGGTATCCTTCTCAGTATGTCCATCCTGTCTTTTGCGCCTTTAACCTCGTCCTGCGGGCCGGGGTTCCGCCTCGTGAATTCCGCGTTGAAGAACTGTTGGTCGTTCGCGCTCATCATCGTGAACTTGAAGGTGCTCGCGAGCTCGTCCGAGAGGCACAGCCTGAACTCGACCACGTCAAGGCGCCGTTGCGCGGCCTCGGCGTCATCCAGCTTTCTGCAGAGGTCCTTGAGCGGGGAGACCTCGGCGCGCAGCTCCTTCAGCTTGAGCTGCTGCGCAAGCGTGCCCTCCTTGGGCATGCCCGCGCTTTCCGCAGCCGGTTTTTCGGCAATCCCAGACGGCCTGTTAATCGTAATCATGACATCACGGTTAGAACCGCTCGCTTCACATATAAATACTTCCCTTGCGGCATAATCTAGCGGTGGGAGACTTGAAGGAAGCGGTGCTCTGGAACGCGGCGGAAGGCGGGAAGGCGAGGTGCAGGCTGTGCAACCACCGCTGCCTCGTCCCGGACAACGGCGTCGGGGTCTGCCGCGTGCGGAAGAACGTGGGCGGCCGGCTTTACTCGCTCAACTACGGGAAGGCGGTGTCCGTTGCGGTGGACCCGGTTGAGAAGAAGCCCTTCTTCCACTGGTTTCCGGGCACGCGGGTGTACTCGTTTGCGGCCGCGGGGTGCAACTTCAAGTGCGAGGGCTGCCAGAACTGGCAGATTTCGCAGGGCGAGATAGCGGGCGAGGAGCTGCCTCCCGAGGAGATAGCGGGGGAAGCGGTTCGCGCGCAAGCGCGCGGCGTGGCTTACACCTACACCGAGCCAACGGTTTTTTTTGAGTATGCGACGGACACGGCGAAGCTTGCGAAAAAAAAGCACCTGTACAACGTTTTCGTCACGAACGGGTACATGACGCCCGAAGCCATCCGGGAGATGGGGGACATCGACGCGAGCAGGATTGACCTGAAGTTCATGGACGAAAGGCTTTACGCGACGTACTGCAGGGCGAAGGGGTACGAGCACGTGCTCGAATCCATCCGCCTGCTGCACGGGAAAGGGCACGTGGAAGTCGTCAACCTCGTGATTCCCACCCTTAACGACGGCGAGGACTCGTTCAGGGCGGTCGCGAGGTTCGTGGCGGACTTGGACGCGGACATCCCGCTGCATTTCATCGCGTTTTACCCCGCGAACAGGGCCACCGGGATTCCCCCCACGGGCGTGAAGTCGCTTGAAAGGGCGCGCCAAATCGCGATGGGGGAGGGCGTCAGGTACGCTTACGTCGGGAACGTCCCGGGGCATCCGGGCGAGAACACGTATTGCCCCGGCTGCGGCGAGCCCGTGATTGAAAGGTACGGCTTCCTGGTCACGGCCTACCGGCTAGGAAGGGACCACAGGTGCCCAAAGTGCGGCTTCCTCGTGAAAATCTGGGACGACTCCAACTACCGGCTTTGAAACTCTTTATATAATCTATTCGGCAAAATCATTGCGAGTGGTTTCTTGAAGGTCTCGGGTGCGGCGGTAGCGGAGTTGTACGCGCGATTCAGGAAGCGCAGCAGGATTCCCCTGCACGAGGCGGCCGCGATTCTGAAGATTCCGGAGCAGACCGCGCTGAGCTGGGCAAAGCTCCTTGAAAAGGACGGCATGATAGGCGTTTCCCGGCTCGGCGAAGACGTTTACCTCGCATGGAGCGGCAAGAAGGCGCGCGGCGGCAGCGCAGCCGAATACCGGCAGAAGCTTGCCGAGGCGGGCCGGCGCGGAGGCGAGCTGAAGGCGCTCACCGACGAGCAGGCGAAGGTGGTTTACAAGAAGTTCATCCCGCTCGAGCGCAAGTTCGACGCCGAGCTGCAGCTGATAAACGAGAGGCTGGCCGAGGACGAGCGCGAGATACTCGAGTTCGAGAAGCGCATGCAGGCGCTGCCGGCCAAGCTCGCGAGGCTCGGGGACAACGCGGAAAAGCTCGATAAAATCGAGGCGTACGCGCGCAAGAACCTGAACGAGGCGCGCGTGAGGATTGAGGCGGAATCGGGCAGGATCCGGGAGGCGCAGGCGTCGATAGACGAGCACATGCGCGACGTCGCCTCCCGCGTGGACGAGCAGTCCGAGAGGGTGAAGCGCATCGAAAAGGAGCTCATGCGCCTCCGGAAAATCGAGCAGTGGATGTCCATCCAGGAAACCGAGCTCGAGAAGGGGGTGGAGGAGCTCGCCAGGCAGAAGGGGGCAGTCATAGACGACTTCGCCAAGGTGAAGCGCTCCATCTCGCCCGAAGCCGTGAAGGAGATGCTCAGGGAGCTTCGCGAAATCGGGGAAAGGTATTCGCTCGCGGTGCATGACGTGATGAGGGAGGAGGCCGAGCTCGGCGAACGCATCACGGAGGAGAAGAAGGCGCTCGTCCGCGCGGTTTCCGAGGGGGTGTGCGCGCTGAGGGCCCTCCCCGAATCCGGGCAGGCGAAAAAGAGGGGCGCGCGGGGCGGCGATGACGAATGGAAAAGGTTCCTGCGCGACCTGGACGAGATAGCCTCGTCCAACATCGAGTGAAAAAGGTGGATTGCCATGAGGTCAAAACTTATCAACAGGTACGCAAAAGACATCGTGAAAAAGCTTCGCGGAAGCCTTTCCGAGGACTACGAGAAGAACAAGGACATCATCCGGAAGATGGAGCCAAACCTCTCGAAAAAGCAGATTAACGAGCTCTCGGGCTACGTCACGAAGCTCGTCCAGAAAGGCGAGTAGGCGCTCAAGCGCGCTTCCCCGCTTCCTCGTAAATGCGCCTCATTTTGCGCGAGTCCATGTCAAGCATGGGCGTCTCGCAGACCACGGTCCCCGAATACCCGTTTTCCACGAGGACTTCGGCAAGCGGCCTGAAGTCCGGCGAATGCTTGGGGAGGCTGCCGAGCGCCGCGTGGTTGCGCTCCCCGTATTCGCCGAACTCTATTTCCGAAAAATGCGAGTGGAACGATTCCACCGCCTTCCTTCCAAGCCCCTTTTCGAGCTTTTCGAATATCTCGGCGTACTGCGCCTTTCCCTTTATCCACCCGTTTCCCCGGGCGTGAAGGTGCGCGAAGTCCACGACCGGCTGCGCGCGGGAAAGCGCGGACGCGAGCTCTATCGTCTCCTCAAGGCCCCCGAGCTGCGTGGTTTTCCCGCCGGTTTCCGGGCCGAGCACAACCCCGCGGATTCCCTCCTGCGCCATTCTCTCCTCGACCTCGCGAAGCGTGCGGAGCGTGATTTCCATTACTTCCCCGCCCGGCCTCCCGAGGTAGTACGCGGGGTGGAAGACGACCACTTTCGCGCCGAGGGCGTCCGCGGCCCTCGCGGTTTCCATGAGGTTCCGGACCGTGTTCTTGAGCTTCGCCGGCTCCTTTGCGGCGCAATTGATCCAGTAAGGCGCGTGGCATGAAAGCGAAATCCCGTTCCTTTCCGCCTCGCTTCCCGCTCGGCCCGCGGTGTCCGCGCGCATCTTCACCCCGCGCACGAACTCCACCTCCATCGCGTCCAGCCCCTCGTCCCGCAGGTACGCCATCGCCTCAGGCGTCCCGCCCTCGAACGGGAAAACCGGGAGCCCCGCGGGGCCGAACCTCACTTTCGCCATGAAAAGTTATCCCCCTGCCACCGTTATCAACGCGGGCTTGCGGGACTGAAGCTTTCGGGCGCAGGCTCACGCGTATTCCGCGAGGTTGCGCTTCACGAGCAGGTCGCTTTCCTTTTCGGGAAGGAACACGATTTCGCCCGCCTTGAAGGGCCCGTGGCTGCCGCCCCCGAAGCCCACGAATTTTGGGACCGGGCCCGCGATGCGGACCTTTTTCCCGTGCTGCTGGGCGACGGCGCCGGAGGCAGGAAGGCCGCCGGCACCGCCCTTCACGGCTTCCTTCCCCTCCCTTCCCTCGCCCGGCTTCCCGGCCGGGGCGGCCGCCCCGACGAGCGCGTCAAAGCAGGCGTCGCCCGCGGAAATGGCGTCCTTCAGCTTCTCGAACACTTCCCTTTCCTCGTCCGCAAGGCCGGAAACGCTGTTCGTCCCCTTCGCGGCGCGCAGGGCGCGCAAAAGTATTTTTTGCTCCCTGACCGCATGAACGTCTTTTGCGACCTTGAGCGCGTTCTCGTACTCGCGCGCCTTCTCGAGGTTGAAGCCCAGGTTTACCTCTTCCCTCATCCTTGAAAGCAGTTCGCCGACCCGCTTGTAGAAGTCGCAGGGAATCTCGGAGAGCATCGCCGTGCCGCGCTCCTCTTTCTGCACTTCGCGCAGCTTTTCGTAAGACAGCTCCTCCATGAAAATCACTCGGCTTTAAGGACGGCTTTCCGCTTGCACAAAAGGTAAACCGCCGCGAACTCGGGAAGCTCGGCGTCCCCGTCCGGGTAAGGCCCGAACTCCTGCCCCTTGATTGAGAACTTTGGGACCCGCCCGCATTTAACCCTTACTGGCGAGTCGCCGAAAACGACGGCCTGCGTCATCGGGTCGAACGACGCGAGGGCGGCCGGAGACGCGAGCTTTTTCGCCGAAAGCCCGGTTTCGCCGTGAAGCGAATTGGGCAACCGGATGAGCTTGCTCACGTCGAAAGTGACCCCTGCGTCCACCTCGCCCCCGGCTTCCCCGATTCCGTCAATGCACACGCCCGCGCTTGCGACCACGGCCTGCGCGAGCCGCGCCTTCTGGGGCTTCGTGAGGTTGACCGTGTCCCAGTTCCCGCGGCGCACGCCGCCAAACACTTTTTCCGCGTTTTTTTCGAGCCTGCGCGCGACCTGCGGCTCCACCCCCGCCGCCTCCATCTTCCCAGCTTCGAGTAGCGACACGAACCTGCGCGCAATTTTTCCCCGCCAGCCGGGCGAATCAGTGGTCGGCCCGGACAGCCTGCCGCCCGCGCCGGTGGAAAAAATGGATTCCGCGTCGAGCCCCGCGCCCGCGATGTAGTCCGCGACCTCTTTTCGCGCCCACCCGCTCATGCCGAGCACTTCAGGCGACTGCACGTGGACGTGGTAGCCGCGGTTGCCGCTGAAATTGACGGAAATCTCGTCATGCGAGAAGCCGAAGTCCGGGACGAGGAACTCCTCGATGAGCTTCATGGTTTCGTCCTTCACCGCGGAAAGGCATTTCCCGCACACCCACGCCTTCTCGTGCGCGCCCGCGTCCACGCACTCGCGCTTCAGGTGGTCCGCGTCCAGGTCGAAGACGAGGTCCGCGCCCCTCCAGTTCTTCTTTTGCATGGGGCGCCTGTCAGGGAACTCGTAGTAGGCGGCCGAATGGGAGATGAAGAACGGCGTGTTCCTGACGAGGTAGCTTTTCAGTTCGGCGCCGCCCTTGAACGCGAAGTGGCGGGACTCGATTTTTTT
>JAQTMQ010000017.1 GCA_028714235.1 Candidatus Iainarchaeum sp.
GAGCCTGATATCGGGCTCGCAGAGTGACGCACATTGGGGGAGATTTGCATGGAGGGCTTCATTTCAAGCGCGATTGGGAACAGCCCCGCCGTGGTGTCCGCCGCGGTGGTGGACGAGCTGATGTCCAACGAAAAGGTGAAGATTTCGGTAGTGGGCGTCGGAGGCGGGGGGACGAACACCATTCACAGGCTTTCAAGGATGGGGATTAAGAGCGCGGAAACCATCGCGATTAACACGGACAGGCTTCACCTGGAAACGATTGAGGCGAAAAGGAAGCTGCTCATCGGCGCATCCATAACGAAGGGCCTCGGCTCCGGCGGCTACCCCGAAGTCGCCCAGAAGTGCGCGCAGGCGAGCAAGGACGCCCTCCGCGAAGCAATCCGCGGGACGCAGCTCATGTTCCTGTGCGCGGGAATGGGAGGAGGCACCGGAACCGGCGCGTCGCCGGTAGTGGCGGAAATCGCGCGCGACGAGGGATGCATCGTCGTCGGCGTCGTAACCTACCCGTTCAACCTGGAGAGGGCGCGCACGCAGAAAGCCGCCTGGGGCATACAGGAGCTGTCCAAGGTTTCGGACACGGTCATCGTGGTTGACAACAACAGGCTTGCCGCTTTCGCGCCCAACCTCCCCATAAACCAGGCGTTCACGCTTGCCGACGAAATCACCGCCCGGGCGGTGAAGGGGATTTCGGACACTATAATGTTCCCGTCCCTCGTCAACATAGACTTCGCGGACGTGCGCGCGATTGTCGGGAACGCGGGCGTTTCCATGATGTCGGTCGGCGAAGGCGTCGGGCAGAACCGCGTGGAATCCGTGGTGAAGTCAACGCTCGAGCACCCGCTCATTGACGTCGAGTTCGAAGGCGCGAAGGGGGCGCTCCTCCACATCAACGGGGGGCCGGGCCTCACCCTCGGGGAGGCGACCGAAATCGGCGAAAAGCTCACGGACGCGATGGACGTGAACGCGAACGTGATTTGGGGGGCGCGCCTTGACCCGGAAATGCGGGACGCGGTCACGGTCACCGCAATCCTCACGGGAGTGAAGTCGCCTTACGGGACTGCCGCGCCCGAGCAGGAAGAGGAGAAGCCGAGGGCAGTCACGCTTGAGTACCTGTAGGCGCAAAAGTTTCGATTCTTTTCCCTCTTTTTTATTTCCGGCTTCACCGCATCAGGGTGACCATCACCGCTTTCTGGACGTGGAGGCGGTTTTCGGCCTGGTCGAAGACGGCGGACTGCTTTCCGGAAAAGACCTCGTTCGTCGCCTCCTCGCCGCGGTGCGCGGGAAGGCAGTGCATGAAAAGCGCGTCCTTTTTCGCCTGCTTCATGAGCGCGCCATTCACTTGGTAGGGCTTGAGCAGCTTTTTGCGCGCCTCGCTTTCGGTCTCCAAGCCCATCGAAACCCAGACGTCGGTGTAAACTGCGTCCGCGCCCTTGGCGGCCTCCTTCGGGTTGGCGGTGACCCGGGTTTTCGTGCCCTTCAGCGCGTCCTTACCGGGAGCGAACTCTTTCGGGGAGGCGACTGCGACCTGGACGCCCATCTTCGCGCCGAGGCGGATGAGCGAGCGCGCGACGTTGGAATTGCCGTCGCCGATGAACGCGAGCTTCAGGCCGTCAAGCTGGCCCTTCTTTTCCCGGAGGGTGTAAAGGTCGGCGAGGGCCTGGCACGGGTGCCACCGGTCGGTCAGGCCGTTGATGACCGGCACGGCCGAGTTTGAGGCGAGTTCCTCGAGTTCGGCTTGCGACTCCATGCGCGCGGCAATCCCCTGCACATAGCGGGAAAGGGTTTTAGCGAAGTCGGCGAGGGTTTCGCCGCGCTTGAGCTGGGTTTCGCCGGTTTGCAGGTATATTGCCGCGCCGCCGAGCTGGTTCATTCCCACTTCGAATGAGACGCGGGTGCGGGTGGACGGCTTCGAGAAGACGAGCGCGACGTTTTTGCTTGGAAGCAGCGGCTGCACGGGCCGGCTTTTGAGGTCGGCTGCAAGCGAAAAGATGCGCTCGACCTCCTCCTTTGAAAAATCGTCGTCAGCAAGAAAATGCCGTGCCATCCACACACCCCGCGGGATGAGGCACTTTCCGGCATAGTGGAATTTAAGCCTTCCCCCTCACGGAATTCGCTGATTGACGAAGAAGCTATCCGCTTTTTCCGCCTTTTTTTCAGATGGAGGCGAGCCCCTTGTTCACTGCGTAGGCGTACCTTTGCAGGGTGGATGGGCCGGCGCTTTCCGGGCCGACGGGTATGACGCATGCGCCGAACCGCTTGACCGCCGAGGTTACGAGGTCGAGGTCTTTCCGGTATTTTTCTTCCGCGCTTTCCGCTATGAAGCGGGAAAGGGGGTCTTTTTCCGGGAGCGGCTCGAACCACGGCTCGAACGGCGCGATGATGACGATTGCGTGCCTGTGCGCCTTCAGGAGCTTCACGGCTTCCGCCATGCGTTTCGCGTCCTCGCCCTGGAGCGACGAGATGACGATTATGAGCGACCTCTTGGTGAGGGCGGCCGTGAGCTTGCGGAAGGATTCCGCGAAATCGGTTTCCTCGGAAGGGGTTATGCGGCCGAGGGCGTCTAGGATTGCGTAGAATTGGGCGCGGCTGTTGCCCGGCTTGACGAAGCAGTCGAGCCTGCTTGAGAAGGCGGCGAAGCCGAGGAGGTCGCCGCGCTTGAGGACGACGTGGGAGAGGAGGACCGCCGCGTTTATGCCCGCGTCCAGCATGGAAACTGTTTTCCCGGAGTGCATGAGCCTTCCCGCGTCGAGCGCGATCACCACCCTTTGCCTGCGCTCGGCTTCAAAAGTCCTCACGATGAGCTGCCGGGAGCGCGCGGTCGCCTTCCAGTCTATCTGGCGGAACTCGTCGCCTGCCGCGTATTTCCGGAGGGCGACGAATTCGGTTCCCGCGCCCTGGGCGATGGCTTTGCGGATTCCGCTGGAGTGGTGGAAGGAGCGGCGGCGCATCTGCAGGTCGTATTTCTTGACTTCGGCCAAGGAAGGGTAGAAGAGCACCTGCTGCGTGACGCCGGAAACGAGTTCGGCGCGGAACAGGCCCGCGGGGTCGGATGCGGTGACTTTTGCCGGCCCGATGGAGAAGAGGCCGCGGGTTGGCGAGGAGAAGGAGTAGCTGAGCGTGCCGGAGCCCTGGAAGCTTGCGCGCGTGCCGCCCGAGGTCTTGAAGAAGGGCGGGACGTTGTCTTCGGCGGTGCAGGAGAGGCTTGTCCCGGTCTTGATTTCCAGCGTGCAGGACGCGGTTTCGCCTTCGGGCAGCTTTTTGGGGGAGGTTTCGCGTTCCACCGAAACCCTCGCCTTGCCCGCGAGGCGGGAAAAGTTGTACGCGGAGGCGGCCGTGAACGAGATGACGCTTGCGCCGAGGATTGCGAGGAACGGGTTTGAAAGCGGGAGCGAGGCGAGGGAGACCGCGATTCCGGCGGTCAGGAGGGATATGCCGCGAAATGAAATCATTTTTCCCACTTTTTTGGCGCGCGTGCGCGCGTTACCTGGACTTCGGGACCTTGACCCCGGAGAGGACGTCGCTTATCGCGTCCTCGACGCTGGTTCCGGCGAGCTCGGATTCGGGGTTCAGGGTAATCCTGTGGCGGAGGACGGGGAAGGCGAGCGCCTTCACGTCGTCCGGGATGACGTAGTCGCGTTCGGAGAGGAAGGCTTTCGCTTTCGCGCCTTTCATGAGCGATATGCTTGCGCGCGGGGAGGCGCCGAGCTGCACGTCCTCCCTTTCCCGCGTGGCGGAAACTATGTCCACGATGTAGTCGAGGATGGAGGGCTCGATGGAAACCGACCGGATTTGGGCGCTTATGGCCCTGATTCCGGCCGGGTCAAGCACCTTCTCTATTTCCACGTCGTCCCTCATCTTCATCTCGATTATGGCCTTCTCCTCGGCTTTCGTCGGGTAGCCGAGCAGGAGCTTGAAGATGAACCTGTCCACCTGCGCTTCGGGAAGCGGGTAGGTGCCCTCCATCTCTACCGGGTTCTGCGTTGCGAGCACGATGAAGGGGTAGGGGAGGGGGTGCGTGACTCCCTCGATTGTCACCTGGCATTCCTGCATGGCCTCGAGGAGGGCGGACTGGGTTTTCGGGGGCGCGCGGTTTATCTCGTCGGCGAGAATCACGTTCGTGAATATGGGGCCCTTCTTGAGCACGAAATCGTTTTTGTTGGAGTCGTAGACCACGGTCCCGATGATGTCGGAGGGAAGCATGTCCGGGGTGAACTGGATGCGCTTGAACCCGCAGTCAAGGGTTTGCGCGAGCGCGTTCGCGATGCGGGTTTTCGCGATGCCGGGAACGCCTTCGAGGAGCACGTGGCCTTCCGAGAGCACGGCGATGAGCAGGCCCTCTATCACGTCCTCCTTTCCCACGACGAGCTTCCGGATTTCGCCGAGGGCGCGCCCGTATGCCGCGCTTGCGCCCGGGCCGTTGCCTTTCAATTGCCTTGAAGCCATCTTGAACCACCAGCGAGCCGCCTTCGCCTAACGTTTTGGGCCCGGACTTTTTTAAGCGCAGCCGTAACGCTTTTCCGCTAACCGCCTTTTCCGGTTCCCCTCACGCTTTCTTTCATGCTTTCCAGGTAGCCGTCCATCATGCGGCACAGCGCGGCCGACTCCTCAAGCGAGCGCACCGGCATGTCCCCGCTTTTCAGGGCTTCGAGGCGCGCGAGGAGGCTTTCGAGGCCTTCGCGGTCCCAGCCGAATTTTTCCGCGGCTTTTTCCGAAAGCTCCCCGTCCGAAACCTCTTTTCCCTGCGCCCCCACGCCCTTCGCGAGGCTCCGCCTCAGCCGGTCGTAATGCATCAAGGCAATCCAGGTGTATGGCTCGGCGCGCGTTTTCGCGTTCGCCCGGATGTCGGAAACGAGGTCCCGGAAATTGTGGGAGTTCGGGTCCAGCCGGGCTGCCGCCTCCTTTTTTTCGAGGCGCGACCGGGCCATGTATGCGGCAAAAAGCGCGAATGCCGCCGCAAGCGCGGCCGCCGCGATGAAACCCGCGTCTCCCGCCTTTTCCCCCAGCGCGGAAAGGACGGCGAGCGCAGGGGCGCGCTCCCCGGCGCGGTGGGTGTCGTCGAAAATCGCGGTCCCGTTGGCGTAGCCTGCGAGGACGGCGTCCGCGAAAGCCACGTTGTCGGCGCGGAAAAGCATGTCGTTAGTGAAAACGTCGGCGTCCGAGATTGCGACGACCGCGCCTTCCCCGTATGGCGCCGCGACCGCGGCCGGGAACGGGCCCTTGAGGTCGCTTCCGTCTATCACGAGGTCGCCGTTGAAGTCAAGGTAGGATTCAGGGGAGGTTGAGGCGAGGACGAGCGCGTTCTGGGGGTAGTTGAGCAGGGCGACCGGAAACTTCGCGAGGAAGAGCCCGCTCTCGTTTCCGACCGCGAAAGGAATCGCCGGGAAATCCTGCCTACGGTTGTAAAGCAGGTAGTCCACGAGCGTCGCGTTGCCGAAGCTTATGGAAAACTCGCGCGCGAGCCGCGCGCCCGGTCCCCGCGCATCCGAGATTACGAGCGTCCCGCCGCGAGAAACGAATTCGCGGATGCGCTCGCGCTCGGCCGCGGAATACTCGCGCTCGGGCGCGATTACCACGAGCGCGGCGCCCTTGCCGAAGCCCGCCAGCACTTCAAGCGAGGTGAACGCGGTTTTTGCCTGTGCGCGGGCCGAGGCGAGGGCGTAAAACGAGGAAACGCCGTCCCAGCCGTAGTTTGAAGGCGAGTATTTCGGCGGGGCCGCGTAAGGGCCGGCGGCGAGGGCCGCGAGGAGCGCGAGCGCGAGGGCGGCGAGGGCAACGGCGTAAACGGCGAGCCGGATGCGGCGGAAGAGGCCGGGCAGGGCGGAGAGAGCGCGCCTTGGGGCCTCGGAAAGCGCGCCTGCGAGAAATTCGGGAAGCGAAGCCATGCCCGCACCCTCACGTTTTCTCCCCGTTTTCCGCGAGCCGGGAAAGGGCTTCGCGGAACTCGTCGTAATCCGCTTTCACGGTTTTTCCCGCGTACCGCGTTTTCTCGAAGATGCGCGTGATTGCGGCAAGGGACTCCATGTCCACCGCCCTCCCGGCAAGCGAGGACTGGAATTCGCGCGCGGTGTTGCTCGGGTCGTTCATCACCCTTGAAGCGAACGCGATGAAGTCGGCGAGCTCGTTGTAGGCGTAAACCACGGCATCGTCAAGCCTCCCTTCGCTTCCGAGCCTCCCGTATTCGCGCACGACCTTCCCGATGTCAACTCTCCTGAACATTTCGCGGAGCGCTTTCGCGTTTTCCGCGGGCGAGCCCCTGCCTTGGCCGAGTTTCCGGCCCGCGAAAAGCAGCGCGGCTGCGGCCGCCGCGGCGGCGGCCACGGCCGCGGCGATGGCGCCGAGCCCCATCGCGCTTGAGATGATGCCCTGGGCCGCGTCCTGCAGCGCGACGCCGTTGGGGCTGCCGTTCCGCATAGAGTCGCGGAGGCGCTGCGCGCTGTTGTTCCGCGGGATGCCCGGGTTCGGCGCGAGCAGCGGGTCGCGCGTGCGCGAAGAGTTCCACGTGCGGGTGAATTGGGACCAGTTTCCCCTGCGGGTGAGGTTCGCGGGCCAGCTCCAGTTCCTGTTCAGGTCGTGCAGGTAAGGGTTTGAGGCGTTGGCCGGGAGGGAAGCGTTCCAGGCAGGGGCCGGGGAAGGGCTCGGGGCGGGCGAAGGGCGCGAGGCGTTCCATGACCGGTTAAGGCTCGCGTTCCCGCCGTCGCTCCAGTTCAGCTTGGAAAGGTTGCCGGGAAGCGTGAGGTTTTCCTGCGAAAGCTTTTCGAGGAAGTCCCTGAATTCCTGGAGCCTTTCCTCTGTGAGCCGCTCGATTTGGTCTTCGATGCGCCGCATTTCGTCGGGCGTCATTTCCGGGGAGCCGTCAAGCGTGCCGTTCCTCCTCATTTCCTGCTCAATCATGCGCCTGTACTCGTCCCTCACTTCCTCCTGGAAAGTCTTGTTGAGCGTGAACCTGAGGTCTATCGTGACCTTGCCCGAATCGCTCCATTCCAGGGAAACGTTTTCCTTTTCGCCCGAGCCGTCCTGTTTCTCGCGCTCGGTGATGTTGCCCGTGGGGTCCACCGGAATCCAGCCGTAAGGCGGGATGAAGGATTCCGCCCACGCGTGCGCGAAGGTCGGGAAAACGTAGGACGAGTTGCCGGAAGGGTAGCCGCCCGCAAAGCCTGCGGCAACGCGCGTAGGGATGCCTTGCAGGCGCGCGATTACGGTGTAAAGCGTCGCGTAGTGCGCGCAAATCCCTTTCCTGCGGGAGTAAGTCCAGTTGGCCATCTCGGTGCCGCCCGGGATGGTCTGGTTGGCCGCCCAGAACAAGTCGTATTCGAGCCACGCGTGCACCCAGTCGCGGTCCTTTTCCGCCTGCCCGAGGAGGGAGAGGCCCGGGTCGGTCAGGTTGCGCGCGAGCTCTTCCAGCTGCGGGTCAATAGAGTCCGGGAGCCTCAGGTTTCCCCGCATTATTTCCGCGGGGATTTGGGAGGCGGAGCCCACGCTCGCCTCGTCAACGTAGTCGGCGGGGTAGAAGGTCGCGTTGTACGTGAAGGAAGCGCCCTCGGTTGCGTTTATCTCGAGGAGCGTGTCCGCGTAGGAATCGTTTTCGAGAGTGTAGTTTGCCGAGCCGCTAATGAGCCTGAACGATTCCGGCCGGATGAACGAGCCGCTCGTGCCCGGCCTTATGAGCTGGATTGAGTTGCTGCCTCCGTTGAGGACGCGGAAAACCTGGAATTCCACGCCTTTTTCCCCGTGCGCGGCCGAATAAGAGCCGTTTCCCGACGTGCGCCAGTCCCAGCCCGAATAAACGTCGTAAGTCTTGTCCTTCCAGTAGACGCCGGGCTCGGATGGCGAAACGACCCAGACGACGTATGCCGTGGGCTTGGGCGCGCCCTGGTCCGGCTGCGGGTTTTGCGGGTCGTCCTGCCGGTCCTCCTGCGGCTGCCTGTCGCTTCCGTCGAACTGCTGCCACCACTGAATCCACTCCGGCGACGGCTGGGGGGACGGCGCCTCGCCTCCGGGCCGGCCGCTTTGGTTGGAAAGGTTTCCGCCTTCCTGGCCCGGGGGGCCGCCCTGCGACTGGTTCGCGTCCGCGTAGCCGGGCGCGTAGTTCAGGTTCGGGTAATCGTAGCCGCCGATTTCGTCGTAAGGCAGGTGGACCGGCCATTCGTCCGGGGAAGCGGTCGCGTTGCCTGCCTGCGCGAATGAGATGGCTGCGAAAAGCGCGAGAAGCAATGCTGTCGCGGGCAAGCGCTCGGGGTTCGGCATCGGAAAAGGTTTTCTTTTTCGTTGTTTAAAGCGATTCTGTTATTGTGGGGGAATGGACCCTCTTTTCTTTAAGATGGCTTCGAAGTAGTCGCCAACCCGGACGCATGCGGCAGGCCCGCTCCCGAACCCCTTCACGACTTCCGCGGTGCGCGGACCGAGAACGCGCGAATCGGTCAGGGTTTCGGGGTTCCAGTACGCCTTGGCGAAAAACATGGAAGCGCTCTCCGGGCCGATGGCTTTCGCGAATGCGACGATTTCGTCAACCTTGCCTTCCGCGGCCTTGAGGTCGCCCTGGGCCTGGCCCACGCCGTACTTTTCGAAAATGAAGCCCACGATGCGCTCGCCTGCCGCGTACGCCCCGACGTCTTCAAGCCTTGCCGCAAGCCGCGAGAAAGCCTCGCTTTCCCTTTCGCGCGGCGCAGGCGCCACCCTGGTTGCCATTGGGCGGATAAGCGCAAAACAAGTATTTAAGGGTTCGACCAAAAGGTTTGGCGATGAAGGTGGTTCATGCCGCGGGTGCGGCGCTGCATGCGGTTTCGCTCGCGGTTTTCGCCGCTTCCTCCCTGCTCGCGGGGTTCAATCCCGCGCCGGTTGCCGTGAGCGCGGCGTTCCTCGCTGCGGGGTATTTCTTCCGGGGCTGGCAATTGCCCGCGGCCGCGCTCGCGTCATTCGCGGGCGCGGTGGCGGTTTCGCGCCCCGCGTTCGGCCTCGGCAGCGCGGTTTTTTTCACGGTTTTCTGCGTTTTCCCTTTCTTCGCCTGCTTCAGGAAGGCGCTCGCGAAAAGCGACGATTTCTTGCCGGTTGAAGCGGTTGGCGCGCTCGCCCCCGCGCTTGTCGTCGCCGCGCTCGCGTACGTCGGGGCAGGGGCGTTCTTTTCCTCGGCGGAATCATTTTCGGCGCTGGGAATCGCCACCGCATCGGTTTTCGCGCTCCTCGCAATCGCGCTTGCGGCGCCGCTCGCGGGATGGGCGCATTCGCGGCTGAAGCCGCCGGGGTAGCTATTTAAATTTCGATTCAGCGAAAAACATGCATGAGGCAGGGAGGCTTGCGCGGGCTCCTTTACTTGATTTCTTCTTGCGCGCGGAAAGATTCTGGTTTCAGGCTAGCCTGAGTTCGCGGAAGCGGGGTGCGGTAGGATATGGCGATAAGGGATTCGTGCGGCGTTTTCGGGGCGTGCTCCCCGAATCATGAGTATAAGGCGGCTTGGGCGGTCTATAACGGCCTTGTCGGCGTCCAGCACCGGGGGCAGGACTCCTGCGGAATCTGTGCCCTGGATGGGGGAAGGCTTGAGCTCGAGAAGGGGCGCGGCCTTGTTTCCGAAGCCTTCACGAGGGAGCGGCTTGACGGCATGCGCGGCCAGGCGGCAATCGGGCACGTGAGGTACCCGACGACGGGCTCGGGCGGCTTGGAGAACGCGCAGCCGTACGTGGCGCGCCTCGGGGACGGAAAGGAGTACGCGTTCTCGTTTAACGGGAACATTGCCAATTACCTTGAGCTCAAGAGGGAGTTGGAGGCGCAAGGGGAAAAGTTTCACCTGGACACCGAGATTGAGCTGGTTGCGCGCATGCTTGCAATGGGAATGTCGGGGAAAGGCAAGGCCGGCGCCAAGGCGACGATTTACGATGCGGCGGGAGACGCGATGGGGAGGCTTGACGGCTCCTACTCCATCCTTATTTTGTGCGAGGACGGAAAGCTTTACGCGTGGAGGGACCCGCAGGGCTTCAAGCCGTTCTGCTTCGGGAAGGATGCGAAGGGGAACTGGTTTTTCGCTTCCGAGTCGTGCGCGCTCGAGGCGCTCCGCGTGACGGAGTTTTCCGACGTGCGGCCGGGCGAGATAATCATGGTGGAGCCCGGGAAGGAGCCGGTGAGGACAGGGGTCGTGAAGCCCGAAAGGGTTACGCACTGCCAGTTCGAGTACCTGTATTTCGCGCGCGGGGATTCCGTGATTGAGGGCGTGCTGTGCAACGAGGTGCGGCAGAAGCTCGGCGGGGCATTGGCGGGGATGCATCCGGTGAAGGCGGATTTTGTCGTCCCGGTCCCGGATTCCGGGAAGAGTTTCGCCTTGGGGTACGCGCGCGCGTCCGGGATTCCTTACGAGGAGGGCCTGATGAAGAACAGGTACATCCACAGGACGTTCATCATGCCCGAGCAGGAGATGCGCGAGAAGGCGGTGCGCGCGAAACTGAACCCGGTGAAGAAGTTCGTTGCCGGGAAGAGGATTGTGCTTGTTGACGACAGCATCGTGCGCGGGACGACTTTGCGCGAGATTGTCAGGTTGGTGCGGGATGCGGGCGCGTTGGAGATTCACGTGAGGATTGGCTGCCCGCCCGTGGTTGCTCCGTGCTACATGGGAATGGATTTTCCGACTTACAAGGAGCTTGCCGCGGCGAACAAGTCGGTTGAGGAAATTAGGGTGATGCTTGGGGCGGATTCGCTCGGCTACACGGATTTGGCGGCGCTCAACAAGGCGATTGGCCTCGACGGAAGGCTTTGCATGGCGTGCCTCACGGGCGACTACCCGCTGAAAAGGCAGCCGGCGAAGAACGCGGTCATTTCTTGCGGTTAGGCTGGTGGTTGCGTGGTGAAGGTCCTACTGGTTGGCAACGGCGGCAGGGAGCATGCGATGGCTTCCGCGATTTGCCGGAGCGGGGAAAGCGTCTCGCTTTGCGCGTTCATGGGCTCGAACAACCCCGGGATTGCGCGCCTCGCCAAGCAAAACGGCGGGGAGTCGGTTGTGGGCAGCGTTTCCAGCCCTGAATCGGTCGCCAAATGGGCGGAATCGCGGGGAATCGGGCTCGCGGTCATCGGCCCGGAATCCGCGCTTGAAGCCGGGGTCGCGGACAGGCTGTCGGAAAACGGGGTGAGGTGCGCTTCCCCCCTGAAAAGCGCGGCGCGCCTGGAGAGCGACAAGTCGTTTTGCAGGAACCTGATGAAGAAATACGGTGTGCCCGGGCAGCCGGAATTCGGGATTTTTCCGGATGGCGCGAAAGCGGGCGAAATGATTCGCAGGCTCGGCGGCAACGTGGCGGTGAAGCCCGCCGGCCTGACTGCGGGGAAAGGCGTGAAGGTTTCGGGCGTGCACCTGAAGGACGCGGCTGAAGCCGAGGCCTACGCGCGCGAAGTTATTGACAACTCGATTGGCGGAATCCGTGCCGTGCTCGTCGAGGAGAAGCTCGAGGGCGAGGAGTTCACGCTGCAGGCGTTCGTTTCGGGAAGCCGCATCGTCGGGATGCCCGCGGTGCAGGACCACAAGCTCGCCTTCGAGGGCGACAGGGGCCCGAACACCGGGGGAATGGGCTCGTATTCGGACGCGAACCATCTCCTGCCGTTCGTGGGGCGCGGCGATTACGACGAGGGGCTCGAGATAATGCGGAAAGCGGTTTTTGCCCTGAAGAGGGAGACGGGCGAAGATTACCGGGGCGTGCTTTACGGGCAGTTCATGCTCACCGGGAAGGGGCCGGAGCTCATCGAGTTCAACGCGCGGTTCGGCGACCCGGAAGCCATGAACGTCCTGAGCGTGCTTGAAAGCGATTACGTGGAGGCGCTTGAAAGGATGGTTGACGGCACGGTTTCGCAAAAGGACGCGAGGTTTGCGGGAAAGGCGACGGTTTGCAAGTACCTCGTTCCCTCCGGCTACCCCGATTCGCCGAAAAAGGGCGCGCCGATAACCGTTGACGAGCGGAGGATTGGCGAGGCCGGGGCGCGCCTGTATTTCGGGGCGGTGCACGAGAGCCCGGACGGAAGGCTTCTCACCACGGGCTCGCGGACCGCCGGGATTGTCGGGGTCGCGGACGGCATCGGCGGGGCGGAAGCCGCCGCCGAGCGCGCGTGCTCTTTCGTGCGCGGCGACGTTTTCCACAGGCGCGACATCGGGACGGCCGCGCTCGTGGCGAGGCGCGTGGAGCACATGGCGAGAATCAGGGGCCGGTCGCGTTAGCCGGTGGACGCGCAGCGCTGCTTTTGCCGCGTCCTATTTTTGCTGTTGCTTCTGCTGCTCCTCGCGCTTTCCGAGCACGTATTCGACCATCGCGCCGTAGGCGGGCCTCGTGATGAACGCGCCGATTATGACGCCGAAGATTGTGGAGAGCGCGAAGCCCACTATCTCCACGAGCCCGGAGAAGAAGAGGAGGGGGACCATCGCGATTACCGCCACGGTCGCGTTAGTCACGATTATGTTGAACGCGTTCCCCATGCGCTTCTTCAGCGCGGAGCCTTTTGACTGGAAGAGGAGCTCGTCGGTAATCACGATTTGCGCGTCAACGCCGGTCCCGATTGCGCCGATGATGCCCGCCATCGCGGCGAGGTCTATCGTGCCGAGGCCGCCTATCAGGCAGACGAGGATGAGCAGTTCGGAGAAGCTCGTTATGAATATCAGCGGCGCGAGCTGTGCCATCCCGTAGCGGGCGGAAACGATTGCGACCATCAAAAGCACTGCGGCAAACGCTGCGGCGAGGGAGTAATTGAGGAATTGGGTGCCGAGCGGAGCGGAAATCGTGGTCGGCGTCCCGATGATGATGTGCAGGGGTAGCGCGCCGCCGCTTAGCACGCCTTTCAGGTTCTTGACCTCGTTGTTCCCGTAGTCAACCCTGCTCGCTGCCGGGACGGTTTGGGGAACGGTGCCGCTGATGGTGTAGAACCGGCTGATTTTTCCGCCGGTTATGTCCGGGCTCAGGACCGGCGCGGACAGGAGGTTGACCGCGCGCCATTCGCTTATCGAGGACCGGGTGTCGCTGACCGAGTATTGGGGGGTTATGTCCGCGGGGCTCACGCTGACCGTCTCAAACCCGAGCGCCTCTATCTCCGCTTTCCGCGAGGCGTCGAAAGCTGAGGAGAGTATGGTGGTGTTGTACCGCGTCCGGTTGAGGGCCGAAAGCTGCTGTTTCGTCGCGTTCCAGTCGTCCACCACGAAGAGCGGTATGGTGTCGTTCGCTTTCCTGAGCGCGTCGCCCGTGAGGTTGAGCGCCTCGCGCGCGGAAAGCGAGGAGTTGCCGAGGAGCTCGCTTGGCGTGAGCACGAGCACCGAGTTCTCCGGGCGGTCGAGGAACATGTACACGGGGTAGTTCGCCTTGCCTTTCACGGCTTCGGCGAACCGGAGCGCGCCGGCTTCCGTGACCCCGAACTGCACTTCCCAGCGCACGCTTTGGCCCTGGGAGGTCACGCCTCCCTGGATGGAGCTCGGCATTATGACGTCGTCGCTTACCGCGACCTGGCCGTCCACTATGCCCTCGAACCTCCCCTGTTTTTGCAGGAGGGCAATCGTCCGTGTGGTGAGCAGTGGGTCGCTTTGCGGGAGGTCTATGTAGATTTCGGAGTCGCCAATCGCCTTGACGAGCACCTGCTGCAGGCCGAACGCTGAAACCCTGTTCTTGATGTTGCCCGTTATGTCGGCCATCGTGACCTGGTTGACGGAGTGCTCGAGCGTCACCGGGATGCGGGTGCCGCCCACGAACTCGAGGCCGAAGCGCACCCCCCGGAAGTAGGCGAGGAGCAGCGCGAGCGCTATCACGGCGAACAGCACGAGCATGCGTTTCTCCTTGGCCAAGCCTGCGACGCCCATTTTATCCCTTTCCCGCCTTCGCTTCCGCGCTCCAGAGGACTATCACGGCGTTGGTGCACCAGGTCGCGATGAGGTCGCCCACTATGCCGCACAGGACGACTGCCGAAATCTGGTAATAAGTCGGAATCTGGGTTATCGTGGAAAGTATGAAGAGGAGGCCGAATGCCGCGAAGCAGGTGAGGTTCATGAATACGCCCGTCTTCATGGCGCCGTACGCCCTGTCGCTCGCGCGGCCTTCCGTCCTCTTGAGTATCCTGATGGTGAGGAGCATGTCCGTGTCAAGCGAGAAGCCGACGAGCATCAGGAGCGCGCCGACCGACGCGAGCGTGAGCGGGATGTTGAACAGGCTCATCGCGCCCAACGCGAAAACGAGGTCGTTCACCGCCCCGAAAATGACCGCGAATGACGGGACTATGGAGCGGAACACTATCAGCACCACTATCGTGGTGAGGATGAAAGAGACAATCAGGACCTGGATGGTTTTTTGCAGGAAGAAGCGGGAGAGCGAGGGGCTGACTTCCTTGTAGGTGAAGTCCGTGAACTGCATGCCCGACTCGAGAATCCCGATGACCTTGCCGCGGTAATTGAGCTTGGCCTCCTCGTAGGCGTCCGCAACCTGCGTCTTGAGCGCTTTCGGGTCCGACGTCTGAAGGGTTATGGGATGCGCGACGAACGGCTGGACGCTGTCCCGGATTGTCACCGCCTGCCTGCCGAGTTCGGCGTTTGCGGCCGCGCGGCTCGCGTTCGCCTCGGCAAGCTGCGCCCGGAGCTGGTCCATGTTTGACGCGTTCCCGGATTCGAGGGCCGAGGATACGCTTGCCACCCTGAAATCCGCCTCCGAGTAGCGGTCGTACGCCGCGTAAAAATCAACGAGCGCGAGCTCGGCGGCGGCAAGCTTTTCGTTCTGCTCGAGCTCGATTTCCACCCCGGTTCTCGCGGACGTGCCCGGCGCGGTCTTGACCGAAACCTCGGGGACGCCCAGCTGGGACGAAAGGCTGGCCTTGAGGGCTTCCGCGTCCACGCTCGAGTTCGTTTCGGTGGTGATGAGGATGCCGCCCCGCAAGTCTATGCCTTGCGGCACGCCCTTCAGGTAGATGACCCCGAAAGAAAGCAGCAGCAGCGCGACCGGAATCGCTACCAGCAGCCGATAGTTGCGCGACGCGTAAATGTTTGGAAGTGAAGGCATTCTTGACCTCTGCAAAACAAAGCTGGGACGCGGCCGTGCCTGGCGGTGCCCGTTGGAACGCTTTATTTTCGCCGGACACCTTATAAAACCTGATGCCCCGCCCTCCGGGCGCCCGCGCGCGGTTTCCCAACCCTTAATTAAACTGCGCGCCAAAGTAAATGGCATGGCGGGAGTGCTGGTTACCGGCGGCGCGGGCTTCATCGGGAGCACGGTCGCATCCGCCCTTGCCCGGGGCGGCGAAGAGGTTTCGGTCCTCGACGATTTCTCGCTTGGCCGCGAATACGAGCTCTCGGAAGTGAAGGGCAAGGTGAAGATTTTCAAGGGGGACATAACGAAGCCGGCCGAAGTCGAAAAAGCGTTCGCGGGCGTGGGGCAGGTCTACCATTTCGCTTCCGCGAGCTCCGCCCCGATGTACGAGCCCGACCCCCGGAAGGCGACCGAGGCGACGCTCAACGGCTTCCTGAACGTTCTCGAGGAGGCGAGGAAGCGGGACGTCTCCCGCATCGTCTTCGCCTCGAGCTCGAGCGTATACGGCGCGAACCCGACGCCGCACTCGGAAGGCCAGCGGATTGCGCCGCTCTCGTTTTACGTTGCCGCAAAGCTCGCCAAGGAAAACTACGCGGAGGTTTACTCGAAGATGTACGGGATGCGGATTGCCGCGATGCGGTTCTTCTCGGTTTACGGCGAGAGGGAGAAGCACAAGGGCAGGTACGCGAACGTGATCACCCAGTTCCTGTGGAAGATGAAGGCCGGCGGGCGCCCGGTAATCTACGGGGACGGGAGCCAGACGCGCGACTACGTCTACGCCGGAGACGTCGCCCGCGCGTGCATGCTCGCGATGGGAAAGGGGGCGAGCGGCGTGTTCAACGTCGGGACCGGGAAAGCGCACTCGTTCAACCAAATCGTCGAGATGCTCAACGCGCGGCTCGGGACGGGCGTGAAGCCGGTTTACGCCGAGAACCCCATCAAGAATTACGTGGCGCACACGCTTGCCGACACGCGGAAAGCGGAAAAGGAGCTCGGGTTCAAGGCGGAATGCGGGCTGGAAGAGGGAATCGCGAAGCTCGCCAACCATTATTGAGCGGGTATTATATCCTTGTTTTGAGCGTGCATGCCCGTGGAGGCGTGCCCATGGCGGTAACGTACAAGGTCGGGAAGGAAGAGAACGCGGAGCGCGGGCGCTCGGAGGCTGCTTACGCCGTCCAGAGGCGGGTGTCTAGCTTATTGGGCAGCACCCTGCGCTCGGCGAAAAAACGCATGGATGCGCCCGCTTTCCGGGAGGCGGACGAAAAATTCGGCGCAAGCTGCGGCGCAAGAGTCGGGGAAGCCTCGGAAGCGGCGGCAAAAGCGTTCAAGGATTTCGCCGGCAAGGAGTATTCCGGCGCGGGAACCCGCAAGCCGGCGCCGCAGGACGTGGAGCTGAACATGGACGTGGTGCGGGAGTACCGCATCGGAAGGGAATTCCGGCTCATGGTCCACAAGAAGGCCGGCGAAATAATCGCGGGCGAAGAGAAGGAGCGCAAAAGGCCGTTTTCGGTGAAGGAGAGGGGCGAGCTTGAAGGCTACCTCGGCGCCCTGCTCGCGAAACGCTCCGCTGAAAAAGTGCTTGGAATGATTAGGAGGGAAGAGTTTTACCCCAAGCTCGAGCCTTAGGGGAAGTTACTCCTTCTTCTCGGGCTTGCGCCTCTTCGCGAAGGCGGAATCGAAGTCGCGCAGCAACGCCTTCAACTGTCTGTCTTGGCCGCTTCCTTCCGCCGCAGCGAACAGGTGGGTGCGGATGCCGTCCTGTTCCTCGCTTGAGAACGGCAGTTGCGTTATCATCTTTTTCAGGTCGTTTACCGCGTCCAGTTTCGTTTCCAGCCTGACCAAGTGAGGGGGCTGGCTAATCGCCACGTCAATGAGCTCGTGCGCGAGATGCTTGAGCTTCTCCGTGTCGGTTTCAAGCGTCTTCTTGCGGTCGCGTATGATGCTCTGTACCACCCGGTCGTATTCCTGCCTCTGGAGCTCCAGCCCTGAAAGCTGCGAAACCGGCGCCTGCGCCTTCCCTGGAAGGCGAATCTCCTTGACCGGGCCTTTCTCCGCCGGGATTGCTTCCTTCGGCCGCCCAAAAGGGTAAATCTCCTTGACCGGCGTCTCTTTTTTCTCTTTTTCCTTGTTGACCATAGCCATGCCCCCGGAATCGCGCTTGAAGAAGCCCGCGAAGTCCAGCATATTAAGCTTTCGCTTTTTTCCGCCGATGCGCCCAAGTCCGCTATTCCGCGCAGCCCCGGAATTTTGGGCCGCGCTCTATGCGCGTCCTCCTCTCCTCAACCTCTCCGGCAACCCGCTTGTATGCCTGCGCAAGCTCGTCCGCGCCTTCCACGCCCTGCCTCCTGCACGCCTGGACGTTGGCGTGCAGGCGGGTGCAAAGGCTCCGCAGGTTTTTTGTCGTGAACCCGGTCCTGCCGATGAGGTCGGCAAACCGGTTTATCGCTTCCACCCTTGTTCGCAAACCCGCCTTGGAATCCGGATGGAGCAGCCCGACGAGCCTGGCGGGGTCGTCCGGCAGCGCGCTTTCTCTTTCAGCCGGCTCCGCTCCCCTAATCCTCGGGAGTTCGGGCCTCAGTTCGTCGCGTTTTGGCCCACCGAATTGGGCGAAAGTCTGCTGGCCTCCGCGGACTCTTTTCTTGTGACCCATCGTTTCTTCACCGAAAAACGCTTTTCGCGCTTGATGCGTAGAGTCGGCGGTTTCGGAAATAAAAGCCTGCTGCATCGTCGGCGAGGAGCCGGCTCCGGGAGATTTTTTCGGAGGTATCGGAACCGACGCGCGCAACAGCGCTCGGGGGTACCAACGAAGCGAAGCATCCGGAGGTATCGGAACCGACGCGCGCAACAGCGCTCGGGGGTACCAACGAAGCGAAGCATCCGGAGGTATCGGAACCGATGCGCGCAACAGCGCTCGGGGGTACCAACGAAGCGAAGCATCCGGAGGTATCGGAACCGACGCGCGCAACAGCGCTCGGGGGTTCTGATTGGAAGAGGGTTAATGCGGGGGGCAGGATTTGAACCTGCGTAGTCCTTGGACACAGGGTTTCGCAAACGGTTTTCCGCGAACGACGTCGGAAAATGGTTACCTAAGCCCTGCCCGTTTTCCGGGCTCCGGCACCCCCGCATAGAGATGCTCCCCGATTGGGGGCGCTTTCGCCGCAAGGCGAATTGGGCCCCGTATAGAGATGCTATTGTAGCGAGCGCGCGGAATAAAAATGGAGAGCATTCGCGCGCGCAGGTGGCTTTTTAATTGGGGTCTTCAGAAAACCTGTTGGCAAGGGCCCGTAGCGCAGCCTGGACAGCGCGGCAAGGGGCGCGCAAGTTTTTTCGCGCGCTTCCCGGAAGCCTTCTAAGCTGATGGTCGTGGGTTCAAATTCTCAGCCAAAGGGGGCTTCGCCCCCTTAGTCCGAGACCGCCCAAACCCCCAACGGTTTGGCGCGTTTGGAAATCCCACCGGGCCCGCCAACTCTTCATGCGGGAGTCTTACCGGAGGGGTCGGGAGGCCCGTTTTATTTAACTGGCGCTACTAATGGTAATAATAAGCGGCTCGGCTAAAAATTTTGGGGGTTCAGCCCGTTTCATGCTTTGTTTGAAGGGTGGTAGGTTATGGGTGCGGGGAACGCGAAGGCGGAAGAGAAAATCAAGCAAGTGGTTACCTTGATGGAATTCATTTTGGGCGACACGTCGATTCCGAAGAACGTGAGGAAGGCGGTGAGCGACGCGAGGGAAAAGCTTCAGGCGGACGACGACCTCATCGTGAGGACGAGCGGCGCGATTTACGCGCTGGACGAGGTTTCAAACGACATCAACTTGCCCGCGCATGCGCGCACGCAGATTTGGAGCATCGTGAGCGCGCTTGAAAGCATCCGCGAGTGAGCGTCCGCTCGCGGGCGGACGGATAGGGTATTATAGTATGCGCGGCTAATTTTCTGCTGTTGATTTCGCGCCCGCTTGCTCGCGGGAGAGAAGGAGAGTTTGGTTTCTGTGGTCGATGAGGAGATAGTGGGGCTCTTCGCAGCCGAGGGCTTGCTTGTCTCGCCCGAGGCGCTCGAGTTCCTGAAGGGGTTGGACGAGCCGCTGGCGTTCGCCTCGAGGGTTGCGGGCGAGGCGAGGAAGCGCGGGCTTTTCGTGGTGGAAAGGAATCTCGTGGAAGAGCTGGCCGAGCTCAAGGAGGACGAGAAGATTCCGGTTCCCGCCGAGGTGTCGCGCGCGCCGGACTGGAAGCCGCTTGCGAGGGAGTGGGGGCCGGACCTCAGGTTTTTTGATTCGACGGACGTCAGCAGGAAAAGCAGGTGCAAGGGGAAGGTCGAGGATTTCGTCGCGTATTTCAGGGACCGGCTTGCGCGCACCAGGAAGATTATCGAGGCGCGGGGGGGAGGCGGCAACGGGGCGCTTTCGACCAAGGCGCTTCCGGCGCTTGACCGGGGCAGGGAATTGCGGGTCATCGGGCTCGTGAAAAGCAAGAGGCCGACTAAGAAAGGCGACCTTCTCGTGGAGGTGGAGGACGAGGAGGGCGTGGCGAAGGTGTGGATAGGGAAGGGGAGGAACGAGAGGGAGCAGGCGTGCTTCAGGTCGGCTGCCGGCCTTCTTTTGGACGAGGCCGTCGCGGTTGACGGGAGGTGGAGCGACCCGTTCGTGATTGCCGTGGAAATCGTGTGGCCCGACGTCCCGGTCCGCGCGCCGAAGAGGGCGGAGAAGGACGTGGCCGTCGCGTTCCTTTCCGACCTTCACGTGGGAAGCAAGCTTTTCCTCGAGAAGGAGTTCGCCTCGTTCATCCGGTGGATTAACGGGGGCGCGGAAACCAGGGAGGGCAGGGAGATTGCGGGGAGAATCAAGTACCTCGTGGTTGCGGGGGACATTGTTGACGGGATAGGGATTTACCCGAGGCAGGAGAAGGAGCTTTTGGTGAGGGACATTTTCGAGCAGTACAGGATTTGCGGGAAGTTTCTTGCCGCATTGCCCGATTACGTCGAGGTCGTCGTTGCGCCGGGGAACCATGACGCGGTGAGGAGGGCGGAGCCGCAGCCGGGCTTTTCCGGGGAGATCGCGGACGCGCTCGGGGGCGGTTCGAACCTCCATCTCGTGGGAAGCCCGTCTTTCGCCGAGATTGAGGGGTTTTCCACGCTCATTTACCACGGGACCTCGCTTGATTCCATCATCGCCGCCCTGCCCGGCATGAGCTACGCGCGCCCGGAGAAGCCGATGTGCGAGCTCGTGAGGCGCAGGCACCTTTCACCCCTTTTCGGCGAAAACCTGATTGTGCCGGAGCAGAAGGATTACATGTTGATAGAGAAGCTTCCCGACATCGTGCACATGGGGCACGTGCACAAGAACGGGTACGAGGCGTACCGCGGAATCCTGATGGTGAATTCCGGGACGTGGCAGGCGAGGACCGAGTTCCAGGCGAAGCAGGGGCACATGCCGTCGCCGGGAATATTGCCGGTGTATGACTTGAGGAAGGGGGACATTTCCGCTGTCAGGTTCGCGGACGAAGCGAAGGCGGGAGCGGAGGGCGGAAGATTATGAGCCTGAACGCCACTCCGGAAATGAGGGAGTATTTCGGGGTTCTCACGAGCGGGCTCGATTCCGCGATGAATGCGGCAAGCGCAGCGCGCGCGAAGGGGCTTGACCCGCAGGCTTTCGTGGAGATAATTCCCGCAGAGGACGTTGCCGGGAGGGTTGAGGGGATTGTCGGCCCGAAGGGAATCGCGGCAAGGATAAGGGAGCTGGAAAAAAAGAAGCCGCGGGAGATGCTTGCGTTCGACATCGTGAACGACATCATCGACAGGCGCGGCGATTACGGCCTGAAGACGGACGAGGAGGCGATTGACCAGGCGGTTAGGACAGGAGTCGGCATCCTGACCGAGGGCGTGCTCGTCGCGCCGACCGAGGGCATAGCGAAAATCAAGATTCATAACAACCCTGACGGGACGGACTATCTGTCGGTGTATTTCGCGGGCCCCATCCGCTCCGCAGGGGGCACGGTTGCCGCGTTGAGCGTCGTCCTCGCGGATTCCGCGCGCCAGAAGCTTGGGATAAAGGATTACAGGCCGACGGAAACGGAGGTGGAGCGCTACGTGGAGGAGGTGGGCATGTACGACTCGCGGGCGGCGCACCTGCAGTACAAGCCGCCTGACGACGACGTGCGGCACATCGTGAGGAACTGCCCGGTCTGCATCGACGGCGACCCGACCGAGGATTTCGAGGTTTCGGTTTACAAGGGGCTCGCGCGCGTGGAGACGGACCGCGTGCGGGGAGGGGTGTCGCTCGTCGTGTGCGAGGGCATCGCGCAGAAGGCGTCGAAGGTCATGAAGTACACGAAGCGGGTGGGCCTCAACTGGGGGTGGCTTGAGCCGCTCGTCAAGGTGCTGAAGAAGGAGGGCGGGGTCGAAATCAAGCCGGATGACCGGTTCCTTGACGAGCTCGTCGCGGGCAGGCCGATTTTCAGCTATCCGAGCGCTAAGGGCGGCTTCCGCCTGCGCTACGGGAAGACGAGGATGACCGGGATTGCGGCGAAGGCAATCAGCCCGGCTTCCATGTTTTTGCTTGACTGCTTCCCGGCCATAGGCACGCAGCTCAAGATTGAGCGGCCGGGGAAGGGGTGCGTGGTGACGCCGTGCGACTCGATTGAGGGGCCGGTGGTCAAGCTTTCCGACGGCTCGGTCGTGCGCGTTTCGTCGAGCGAGGAGGCGGCGAAAGTCAGGGACAGCGTGGTGAAGCTGCTTTTCCTTGGCGACATCCTTGTTTCCTACGGCGACTTCTGCAAGTCCAACCACCCCCTGCTTCCCGGCGGATATTGCGAGGAGCAGTGGCTGCTCGAGCTCGGGAAGGCGTCGGGCGGCAAGGCGAAGGTTGACGCCTCGAAGGTTTCCGCCGACGAGGCAATCCGGCTTTGCTCGGAGTACGGGGTCCCGCTCGCCCCGCGCTGGACGCATTTCTGGCACGACGTTTCCGCGGAGGACGTGAAGGAGCTCGCGGAATGGCTTGCGAAGGGCGCGCTTTCCTACGACTGGTTCAAGCTGAAGGAGTTCAGGGTGGAGGCGTCTCCCGCGAAATCGGTTCTCGAGGAGCTGTGCGTGCCGCATTCGGTTGACGGGAAATACGTCGTGATGGAGCCCGACGTCGCGGTTTCCGTCCTCTCGACGCTCGGGATGCTTTCCAACAGGTCCGTTTCGCTGAAGAGGTTCAACGAAGTGTTCCCGGAGATGAAGGGGAAGCCCGTGATGGGGCTCGTGAACGCGCTTGCCGGCTTCAGGGTGAAAATGAAGGCGCCCACCTACATCGGGGCGCGCATGGGGAGGCCGGAGAAGGCGAGGGAGCGGCTCATGAAGCCGGCTCCGCACGTCCTTTTCCCGGTGGGCGCAACCGGGGGGAAGGTCAGGAGCATCGCGAAGGCGTTCCGGATGGCGAAGGAGCGCGACAGGTACGAGGGGAAGGGGTTTGAGGCGGAGGTTGCGCGGATGAGGTGCCCGAAATGCGGGGCGGTTTCGGTTTCATACACGTGCGGGGCGTGCGGCGAGCGGACGGTTCCCGAGTTTGTCTGCCCGAAGTGCGGGACTTCGGCGCAGCAGGAAACGTGCCCGAAATGCAAGGCGCCCATGCAGGCGTACGATTCGCGCGCCATAGACTTCGTTTCGCTCGTGGAGGCGGCGGTCGCGAAAGTGAAGGGGA
>JAQTMQ010000018.1 GCA_028714235.1 Candidatus Iainarchaeum sp.
GAAGAAGTAAATCCAGGCGAGGCCGGCCGAGAACACGAGCCCGAACAGCGCGCCGAGGAACGCGAAAAGCACGAAAAAGAACGCTCCCCGCCTGTCCTTCACCTCCTTCCTGTGCGCATGGAAGTCGCCCATGTAGTCAAGTGAGTAGGCGCAGATGAGGCTTCCCACCACCCCGGTTATGAGCGCCATCGCAAGCGACAGCTGGTCGAGGAGCAGGCTGCCCTGCGCGCCCCCGCCGCGCAGCGCGCCGAACTGGAGGTAGAACACGATTGCGGCCTGCGCCACCGCGAGCGCCACCGGGAAATACTTCTTGGCCTCCAGGCCCTTGTAGATGACGTAAGCGGTTATCAGCGCCTCGAATAAAAGCATCGCTTCCTCGGCGAGCCCAGCTTCAACCGCGTAGCGCGCCGCCCCGCCGCCGAAATGCGAGTAAAGCAGGAAAACCGAAGCCCCGAGCACCACCGCCGCGGAGGCGTACCCCGCCGCCTTCCTCGCCCTGCCTTCCGGCGCGGCGAGCATGGCTAACGCGGCAAAGAACGGGAATAACACGAGTGCTAACAGCGCATTCATCTGCCATTACCTTCGCGCGCAACCGTATTAAAAGTATCGGGAAAACCCATGCGCCGCCCCCCAACATTACTCATTGCTCCTGTGGCGTCAACAGGACCGCCGCCGCGAGGACCGTGGTCCATTGCCCGCTCTTGTCAACAATCGCGGACTGTGTCATGTTTGACGTGCGGATGATTTTCCCCGAGAGCTTGAAGAGCTGCTCGCGCTCGTCCCAGGACTGGTCCGCATCGAATTCAATCCCGAGCGTTGAGGCGAGCATCGATGCCGCGAGGTCCTCCGCGTACTCCCCCGCCTTCTCTTCGGTTTCCCCGAAAGTGTGGTGCTCTGAAAGGTAGCCGTGGCTGCCCGAATCCGCGGGAAGCGCAAGCCCTATCGATGCCGCAAGGAGCCGGTTGGGCTCGTTGGCGTCGTTCCTCGCCATCACCATGAATGTCACCTCGCCCGGCTTCAGGCAGGACAACCCATCCTGCCTGGAAACCAGCGCGCACCTTGGCGGGAAAATGCTTGAGACGTAAACGATGTTGCATTTTTCTATCCCCGCTTCCCTGAGCGCGAGCTCGAAGGAGGCGAGTCTGTGCCTGTGCCTTCCCACCCCCTTCGTCAAAAAGATTTTTTCAGGTACGATTTCACCCATTTTTTTGGCCCCAGTCATCTCTTCAATTCGTAGTTTCCGCCCTCAATCCGCAAAGCCTTGCCTTGTGTCAATGCCTCCGCGATCTTCTTGCGCGCCGACGAAATCACTCTTGAGAGGGTGGGCTGCGAAATGCCCATTTTCTCACCGGCATCCTCCTGCCCCATGGCAAGAAAATCAACGAGCCTCAACGCCTCAAACTCGTCAAAGCCCAATGAAACCTCCTCCATCTCCCTCAAAGGGACTCCCGCAGGCTTGTAGTACGTGACCTCGGGTTCTGCACAGATCCGCCTGCGGGCAAAAGGGCGCGGCATGCCTTACCCCTACTCCGTCTTTCCCTCTATCGCCTTGAGTTCCGCCTCGATTTCGGCTTTCCGCTGCCCGAGCAGCTTCCTCCTTTCTTCCAGCGGAACAGTGCGGATGCAGGCTCTAGGAGCGCCGGCCCCATAGCCGAACCTCCTGCCGCAACCCCAACCTGCTCCTTTCGCCCAAACCGGGCCGGTTCCATCTCCATTTGGCATTCAAACCACCTTTATGAATATATATTCATAACATTATATAAGCTTAAGCCTCAGGCAGCGCGCGCAGATTCCGGCGATGTCGAGCTGGTGGCAGGCTTCGCCGCAGCCCTATTGGTAAGGAATGTGAACGGCAGATAATGCGGATTGCCTAGGCTTCCCGCCCGGCGCGGGCTCCGGCGCCCAGCGGGGCGAGCGCCGCAACAGCCCAGACGAGCGCAAGCGGGGCAATCATCAGAATCCCGAGCATCAGCCCGCTCGCAACGAGGCCGTCCGTCGTAACCTCGATGATTTCCCCGCCGCCCTCGGCGAACGCAATCGCGTGGTCAACGAGCACCATCACGAAGGTCCCCCAAAGCATCAAGGCCAAAAAATCAAGCCTGAACCCCCGCAACCTCTTGATTCCGAAATGCATCGCGGTCACGGCAAGCGCCGCAATCAGCGTCGTAACAAGCCACATGCCCATTCCCCCTTATGCGCCGGATGCGCGAAGCGGCACCTTTTTCGCAGCAACCATCTTCTCGTAGGCTACGACCATCGCGGCCCACGCCAGCACCAGCGCGACAGCCATCGGCATCCCCACCGTTGCTATCTCCTGTAGCATCACCATCGTGTCCGCAGGGTTGCCCATCGCGGTCAAAAACGGCGGCCAGGGCACGATTTCCCCGTGCGCGACGTGCTCGACGGCCAACGCCGCCGTCCCGCCGAAAATCATCGTGTTCAGCCAGTCAATGTGCCAATCCGCCGGGAATCTCTTCCTAGCCAAGAACGTTACTGCCCCGAGCGCGGCCGGGGCCGCGAAGCATGCCATTCTCAATCACCTTCGCAGTCAGTTCTCCGCCAGGTAATAAAAATAGTGCTTTCGTAATACTTTCGGGTGGGGAAGGTATGACTGTCAAGCGCATCGCGGTTTCCATCGAGCCCGAACTCCTCGAAAAGCTGGAAAAAAGCATGAGGCGGAGGGTTTACCGCAACCGCTCGAAAGCGGTGTCCGACGTCCTCCGCGCCTGGTTTTCACGCGACGAATGGGCCGCGGGCAAGGGCCGCAGGGTCGGGGCAATCTCGATTTGCTACGACCACCACACGCCCCGCGTTCTTGACAGGATAACGGACATCCAGCACGAGCACGGCGCCACCGTAATCGCCACGCTTCACGTCCACATCTCCCACCGCGAGTGCCTTGAAGTCCTCGTGGCGAAGGGGAACGCCGAAAAAATCCGGAAAATCGCGGACAGCCTCGCATCCGTGCGCGGGGTGAAAAGCTGCAGCCTTTCAGCAGTGGCGTGAATTCGTCATCCGGAAGGGCTTCAGGGGCAGCTGCATTCGCTTTTTTGCGCTATCCTCATGAGCTTGGCGAGATTTTTCTCGTCAACGTCTTTCACCGACCTGAACTTGAGGTGCCTCATGAGCTTGCCCTTGCCCTCGAACAAATCCATCTCTTTTTTCGTGAGCCCCGCGATTGAGAACCCCATGTTCACGTGGTCCTTGAGCGCGACCAGATAGAATTTCCCGCCATACCACGGCACTCCAAGTCTAATCTCCTCGCCGATTCCGGGAAAAGCCTTCAGGATGGCGCGCCTGAGCTTTCCGGCAATCTCCTTCTGCGGTGACGCCTGCCTGTCGATGTATTCTTTGACGCCCATGAGTACCGATTTGCAATGGCGCAATAAAATCCCTTTGCCGCGGCGCAGGGGATTCCGCTTTACCCGCTGGCTTCCTTCAGCCACCCGAGCAATTCGGCGTCAATCTCCTTTTTCCCCTTGACGTCAACGCTGTGCATGAACCGCTTGGACGCCACTTTGGCGTACTCCCTCACGCGCGGGCTCTCCATCTTCCGCTGCAGGCTGAAATGGATGCGTATTCCGCTCCTTAAGGCGTAAACGCAGCCGAAAGTGTAGCTTGAAACGAGGTGAATGCAGCAGGGCAGCGATTCAACCTTGATTTTCCCGGCTTTCTTGGAGAGCTTTCCCAGCAACTCGTCGTAAAGCGTTTTCGCGTGCTCCTTGTTCTTGAAGTGGTTGGCGAGGGGGTAAACCGTGCATGAATGGCCCTGGCCCCTCTTCGCAAACTCGCGCCTGCATTTCGGGCACTTCCACATTTTACCACACTCCGGGCAGCAGCCTGTAACGCGTCCTTTCCGCGTATTCCCTGTAGCCTTTCAGTTCCTTCTGGAGCATCTCGTCCTCAAAATGAGTCCGGAAGACGAATACGCCTGCAAGCAGGAGTGCGGGAACGAGGCCGTAAAGCGAGCCGAACGCAAAAGGCATGGAGAAGTAAAGCACAATCATTCCGGCGTAGCCCGGGTGCCTGACGATTGCGTAAGGCCCGGTTGAAACAACCTTGTGCCCCCTCTCCTCCTGGATTCGCACCGAGCCCTCGAAAAACTTGTTCACGACAAGCGCCCAGGACGTGAAGCTCCAGCCCGCAATGAACAGGATGATGCCCAAAACGTAATATTCTATCCCGAGCGGTGCAGCCTGGAATCGCACGCCAAGCCCGGACACGACGGGAAGCGCGAACATGAGCAGCATGTAGAGCACGGCGTAAGCCTTGTCCCACCACTTCATTTCGCCTTTGAGCATCTCGCTCCTTGCCTTCACGACTTCCGGGTTGTACTTCGCGAAGATTAGCATGTTGGCAGCAAGCGCCACGAAATAAATCGCGAAGTAAAGCCACACGAGCGGAAGGTCGAGCGTTCCTGCGGAGTAAAAGAAGAGCGCCATCATGAGGACGAGGCTGAACAGGACCTGCGCCCCCCTTTTCGCGGCCGCCTTCCAGGATGCGCCGTCTTCCCCCATTTTCCCACCCAACGCATTAATGGAAGAAGTTTTTAATAAGCGAGTCGGCATGGCCTCCCCCCCTACGTCACGGCGGGTCGTGGCTGAAAGGATTCCGACCGACACCTCCGGCTAATCCTCCCAGACGAACAGCCCGTCAATCGTGGTTTTCAGTTCTTTTGCGAGCGCGCGGGCGAGGAGTATGGAACAGTTGTAGTCCCCCTTCTCAATCAGGACGATGGTCTCCCTGCGCACGCCCACTTTTTTCGCGAGATCCTCCTGGGTGAGATTGAATTTCGCCCTCAACTCCCTGATTCTCGTTCTCAAGCAGACCGCCTTAGTCCACTTTCCCCTTCCTGGCCAAATAAACGTAGGCGGCCACGAACGTGATTGCCGAGCAGAGGACGACCGCCGCGGTGACCTCATGCCCTGGCAATCCAAAGATGCTCGCGGCCAAAGAAGACCAGATTGCCACGATGAAGGCGTAATAGCCCGCCTTGTAACTCGCTTTCTTGGCGAGCTCGTCCGTCGCGGGAAGCCCGGCCTTCGCCGCCTTCCCCCTCTCCCAAAGAACGTAGCCCGCAAAGACTATGATGAGCGACAGGGGCGCAAACACCAGCAGTTCGGGGAAATCCAGCGCGCGCGCCGAAGTGATTCCCAGGAAATAGACCGCCAAAGTAACGACGACGCAGGCGAGAACTACGATGCCCGCGGCCAACCCCCTCTTGTCATCCATGCAAACACCCATGTTAGATTAAACTAACATGTTAGGTATAACTCACACAGGGTATTTAAGGCTTTCCGCTGCGCTTCCGCGCGCGCCGGTCGCGGGAAAAGTTGTTTTTGCCGCATGAACGCGTCAGTCATAAGGCATAAAAGGGGCCAGGTTCAACGCTTAGCCGGTGGCTGGGCCGAACAAGCTGGCAATGCTGGCGTTCTCGGTATTCGTCCTCTTGGCGAGCGGATGCATCTCCACTCCGCCCGGGCCGACTCCCGGGCCCGCGCCAACCGAAGTTGCGACCGCAACCCCTACGCCGACAGCCACGCCAACTGACTTGGAGGTTTCAGTCAGGGACGTCGTCGCTTCCGGGAATCCGGACAGGGCGGACGAGCTCCTTGGCTTGGGAACGGACGCGATTCCGGTTTATCTCGAGCTGCTGGGGGAAAATGACACGTTCGGAAGATGGTGCGCATTGTACGCGCTATCGAACGTTGCTTACGATTCGGATGCGGCGGAGAGGCGTGAAATAACGGATGAGCTGGTCCCGCTTTTCACCCAGGACCCGGCGAGCGTGAGGATGATGGCGGGCGCAGTCGCAACCGAGCTTGGCGACAAGAGGGGAATACCCGTGCTCATCGGCTGCTTGAATGAAACTGCGCGGTTCCGGGACAGCGAGCCGCCTGCGCCAATCTGTTACTACGCCAACGACTTCCTCGCGAGATTCACGGGCGTTGACTTCGACTACAGCTGCAACTACGATTCCTACGATGCGCGTGCCGCTGCCGGCTGGCAGGGCTGGTGGGAAGCGTTCGGCGCGCAGCTGGAATGGGATGAGGGAGCGAAGACGTTCGGTGTTCCGGATGGATAAACCGGCGCTTGCACTCGCGGCCTTGCTTTTCCTTGCGGCCATTCCGGCAGTCTCCGCCAACACGACCGCGAGGGTTGAGGGCTGCGAAATCATCATCACGCTGAACCTCGCGTTCGCGGGCCCGGGGGCGAACCAGTCCTACCTCGACAAGGTGAACCAGAGCGTGACCAAATACTGGAACACGGGAATGACGTACGGCGAGTGCAAGTGCAAGGTCAAGGTCGAGGCGAACATGGTCATCGTCCAAAACTGCACGCCCCCGGCGCAGGGAAGGCACTGCGTCACGGTGAAGAAGACGAACGGTTTCCACCGGTCAACGGTGAGCGCAGGCACGTGGCGCAGCCCAAGCGTCGGGTCGGGCACGGGCGACTGGGGCAGCAATGACGGCGAGACCGTGATTGCGCACGAGGTCGGGCACCTTCTGGGGCTGGGGGACGACTACTACGATTACTACGCATACCAGTACTTTTACGCGAACGGGACGAACGCGAGCGGCGTGATGACGGTAAACGTTTCCGACTACAACCAGACGAGGGCGAACGAGATCAACAACAGCGCGCCCCCCGGCTCCACCCCGGGCTTCGCGCACAACAACGCAACCTGCAACTACTCGTTCTCAACGCCCAAGCCCGGCGCGGATCCCAACGGGCTCATGGCCGGAATCGGGCCGAACGCGAAGGTCACCCAGAAAATGATCGACGACCTGTGCGGGAAGGCGGGCGCGAAATGCCCCGACTACTGCTGCTGCGGCAACGGGAAGAAGGATTCCATGGAGCAATGCGACCCGGGCGCCACGCCCAGCGGCTGCGCTGCCAACCAAGCCTGCCAAAGTAACTGCACGTGCGCCGGGATTCAAACGACGCCCAGGTGCGGTGACGGGCAGCTTTACCGCCCGCCGAACTACGGGCAGCCCGGGGTCGGCGGGGAGGAATGCGACTGGAACGCGACCCCGACAGGATGCCAGCCGGACGAGTTCTGCGACTCAACGTGCAAGTGCTGCGGCAGGTCGGTGACGATTACGAATCCGGCTTCCGGCTCGACTGTATCGGGATCCACTCCGGTCAGGGTGGGCTATGATTACTGCGGCGGGGCTCCGTCAAGGGTGGGCTTCTACTTGGATGGCGTGCTCAGGCACACCGACTTCGAGGCGCCTTTCCTGTGGAACCTGAATCCTGAGGATTACGCGCCCGGGACATACGTGCTGATGGTGGTCGCGTTTGACGGCGAAGGGCAGGCGCAGGCAATGCAGGAGATTACAATCGCGCGCGCTGGAAGCGCGACGCCAGCGCCAACAGCCGCCCCGACCGCGACGCCCGCGCCGACGGAACCGCCGGTGCCGTGCGGTAACGGGGTTTGCGACACCGCAATCGGGGAGGACTGCACGACCTGCCCGCCGGACTGCGTTTGTCCCATGGGCGCATCGTGCATGCCCTTGAGCCCTGTTGCCGACCCGATGGGCTGCGTGACGGGCGGGGGCGCCTGCGGCGACGGGGCGTGCGTGCCCGGCGAGTTCTGCTACACCTGCCCAGCCGACTGCAGATGCCCAGACAATTCGGACTGCATCCCGGAATACCCGGACTACTTCGGCTGCAAACCTTCCGGTTAAGCGGCTAATCCTGAAGCCGAAAATGCCGGGGCCGGCGTAATCGGGTGGAAAGCAATGCGCAGTCGGAAAGTATTAAACCGTGTTCTTCCCCAATCTTCCCGCCAACGACGGGGTCGTGGCGCGGCAAAGCTGCTTTTCGCAGTTCAGCCGGCTTGCGAACCCTTTAACGCTTTTTATACCTTGTGCTCGGATTACTATTGGTGATTCGATGGGTGCCAGGACCGTTTTGGCGGCAATACTCTTTTTCTCGTGCCTTGCAGCCGCAGCCACCATCGGCTCCTGCCAAAACCTGACTGCCCGGGGGGAAACGTATGCCCTCTCAGGGGAGATTTTCTGGAACGGGGCTTACGGCGGCTGCCTGAACATAAGCGCGGACGGCATCACCTTGGACTGCCAAGGCCATTGGATTAACGGCACGGACGAGACGTACACATACGGGGTTTACAACGGCGGCTTTGACGGCGTCACCGTGCGAAACTGCAAGATTGCCCGCTTTGACCACTCAATCTACTGGTACATGGGCGCGGACAATGGCGTGATAGAGGAAAACACGCTGACCATGAACGATAACGGCGGGATAGTGCTCGAGTTCAATTGCACGAACAACACGGTTTCAGGCAACACCCTGTCGGACAACGGGGTCGGAATCTCGTTGTTGCACAACTGCAAGGGCAACGTCATCGCGGGCAACACCGCGAGGGACATCGGCGACAGCTGCGTTTACGTCGGCTCGTTTTCAAGCAACAACCTGATAACCGGGCAGCAATGCACCAACGCCTACTTCGGGGTTTACCTGGACGGCCAGTCGGACAACAACACCGTCTTGGGCAACAGCATCGAGGGAGGGCAGTCCGGCATCATGCTGCATTCCGCTTCCAGCAACAACGAGGTGCGGGACAACACGGTTTCAGGCGCCGAGAGAGGCATCTACCTCCTTTACGAGGCCGACAACAACCAAATCTCGAATAATGTCGTTGCACAGAGCAGCTGGTTTGACGTTTCCCTTGACTCGAGCACCGCGGGCAACACGGGAGCGAACACGTGCCAGACGCTTGAAGACGAGGGCTCGAACGCGGTAACCTGCGCGGGCGCCGCCGTTCCCGCAATCACGCCAACACCGACGGGGGGGATGCCCGAGGGAGCCCAAACAACCCAAACGGGAACCGCAACCTGCTGCGTCCCAGGGTTCATTCTTTTCCTGCTCTCCTTGGCCGCGTTCTCGAATTCCGGGCATTCCGCGATTTGAAGGGCCGGCGTCCTTGATGCCTTCAACCGGCCCAATCCCAGCTAACGACCGCGTCGTGGCGTAAGTCCGAAATTCACTTCAGGTTTAAGGCTAATCCAGGCGGATTATCCTTACAACCTCGCCGGAACTCATGTTGACCATGGTTATGCTGTCCGACCGGCTGTTTACGGTGTAAAGGTATCGCCGGTCCCGTGAGAACGAGGTACCGGTATTAAAATATCCCATGAGGTTGGTGATTTTCCTCGACCATGAGGAGTTGGCGAGGTTATACGTGAACATAATGTGGGAATCCGCGACAACGACAAACAGCCTGTCCTTGGCCGGGGCCAACACCGCGCCGGATATCCCGGTGGTCGTCCAGCCGCGAATATTATTGGATTCGTAAAAGTCAACCGGATCCAGGGTGTCAATCAGTTCGTCGCTGTCCATGCCTATCTTGTAGACCGAGGCGAACCCGGTCAGATAAAGGATTCTGTTTGCCTCGTCAAAATCGCCTTCCACAAAGCTGGTCGCGCCGTCGCGTTCCAAGCTGCGGCGGGGGATCTCAATGGTGCGCGTAATCTCAAGCGTGGAAGCGTTCAATATGATGACGGTAGCGGTTCCCCCCGTCATTCCGCCGATCACGTAGAGCTTGGAGCCGTCGGGAGAGGCGATCACCTTGTGGCCGTAAGGCTGGCTGGGCAGCCCAATGGCTTTCAGGAGGGACATCGTTGTTGCGTTGAAGATGAGGAGCCGCCTCCCCACCATGCCCGTCCCGTTGAAATCAATGGCCGCCATCTTGTCCCCGAAGAAAGTGAAGATGAGCGGCGTGAACTCCGTGCCGGCGTCATGCCTCACGGTTATCGAGCCGTCCGAAGTGTTTACTGAGAGGATGTCCCTTCCGCTTGCCACGTAAAGCCTGCCCTCGTGGAACCCCCACCCTGCGAAGCCTTCGGGCACTTCAATGCTGCCCATCAGCTGCCCTGCCCCCAAATCCAGCTTGTAAATTTTTTGCGAGGACTGGCAGACCACGTAGCCCGTGTCTCCATCACCGCGAATGATGGCGTACGGCCGGATTTCCGCCTTATTGAACTGCAGCCTGCCTACCTCCCTCCCGGTTGAAATCTCCACCTTTCGCAAGAGATTAAAGTCGCCCTCGGTCATGTAAAGGTAATCCGGGTCCGCCGGGTCCATGGCGATTGCCCGCTGGTCGCTTGACGGCGACATGAGAATCCTGCGGGCAACTTCGTTGCTTGACAAGTCATATTCCAGGATGGGCAGCTCGTTGGAAGCCCCGCCTCCGACCCAGCGCCCCCCGATGTACGCCTTGCCCGCCTGCTCGTTGACAGTGAAGATGGCGGCCCCATTGTCCATGGGCGTTGAAGCAGAAACTTGGAAGCTGCCCAAGTCAAAAACAATGAAGTTTCCGACGTCCCTGTCCCCCTCCGTCATGCCCAGCCACCCAAAATACGCGCGCGTTTCATTCGAATTTACGAAAAGGCTGTAAACGTTGACGCCGCGCGGCATGACGCCGCCCGCTATCCTTGAAGAGCGCACAACCTCATTGCTGGAAAGATTGAAGGCAAAGAACGACGGGTGGAAAATCTCGTCTTCTATCAGCGTTCCGATGGTATACAGCAGGTCTGGGTTGCTTTGAGAAGGCGCTACGGGGCCAAAAATCACGCCCCCCACGAAAATGCGCTGGTAAGAATCGTCCGAGGTATTAATGACATACAGCCCCCCATCCACGGAGGGCGCGTACGCCTTGCTTCCATCCCCCGAAATGCTGATGGGAACGGAGAACAACGGTTCCAAAGGAAGCACGCTCTCAACGCGCCTGCTTTCCGTATTGACCGCGAGCACATTCCTGGTCCCAATATTGGAAACGTAGAGCTTTTTCCCGTCCGGGGTCAAGGTGGCGGCATTCGAGACAAGCATGCTGCCCGCGGCCGACACGTCTATCGAATCGGTGACGGCGAAAGTAGACAAGTTGACAACAAGCAGCGCGTCGTCAAGCTCGAACGGGACGTAGGCGGTCTTCCCGTCCGAAGCAATCGCCAAGCCGAACGTGCCCGGCGCCCAGCCCGAAAAATTCGTTCCAGGCGTTGGCGTGGGCGTTGGCGCAGGCGTCGGAGTCGCTGTTGGCGTCGGGGTCGAGGTTATGGCCGGCGCCGGCGTTGCTGTCGGCGCAGGGACCGGCGTTAAACCGGGCGCCGGAGTTGGGGTGGGAGTCGGAGTATGGCTTAGAGGCAGTGCAACGCAACCAAGCAAGAATAGGAAAACTGCTATTGCAATGCCTTCCGCGATGCGCATACATATCGCTTGAAGGCCGTTATTTAAGCATGCGCGCCTGCCTCAAAGTAGTTTTTAATAAGCGGCGCCGCGTAATATGCGCCGTCACGGGGTCGTGGCGTAACTTGGCAGCGCGGCAGGCTCCAGAAAGCCGTTTTGGGCTCGCTGCCCGAAGGTTTGCAGGTATGTTGAGGGCCTCTCGCCCGATGATAAAAGATTTGGAGCGCTGAATTGGTGATGCGCTTTTAGGGTCACCTGCACGTTAGGGTTCGGGCCCCTTTTCTTTAAGCCAAAGAAAAGGCCCCCGGGTTCAAAAGAAAACGTTGCCCGGGAACGGCCGCCCAAAAATCCCTACGACCCCACTCATTCTTCCTGGCTACTCGCGGTTCCTGAAGCTGAACGAGTCTATGGCCGTGCCGTTGTCAGAGATCGCGGTGCAGTCCATCGTGTCGCCCGCCGCCTCGCAGCGGATGAAGTGGTGGGCCGCCTGCGCCTTGACGAGCTGCGTCACGCCGTCGCGCGGGGTTTCAAGCGCCGCGCCCCCGCCTCCGCTGACGACGTAGGTGAGGCCGTTCGCGATTACGCGCGAATAGTACGCGTTGTCGCCTTGGAGCACGAAGTCGACGCCCGTCCTTTCGAAGAGGGGGGCAAGCGTGAGCTGGAACGATTGCTGCGAGTTCCCGCCGGCCCCGTAAATGGTGGGGTGGACTACCACGATTTTCCATTCCTTTCTCGCGCCCATGAGGTCGTGCTCGAGCCAGTTGTATTCCGGGCTGTAAAGCGCGATGGGCGAGGTGTAGGCGTCGAGGACGACGAAGTGGGCGGTGCCCCAGTCAAACGAGTAATAGTAGTGGCCGGGCGAGGGAAGGGAGCGCGCGTTCGCGTATTTCGCGAAAAGCGAGGCGTTCCCGCCCGGGGCGTCGCGGCTGCCGAGCGCGTAGGCGGCTGGAACCGTGGCGCGCAGGGTTGCGAGCGGCGCGTAGTCCGCGCTGAACGCCTGCGTTTGCCAGTCCGCTTCCCTCGAGCCGTCGCTCACGAGGTTTCCGGCGTGGAGGAGGACCGCGGGCCTTGACGAGCTGTTCCCTCCAAGGTTTTCGAGCAGCCTTTCGGCGACGCGGGATTCGGCTTCCGGTTCGCCCATGCTGTTCCCGTACGCGTAAAACAGGGCGGAGTCCGCGCCGCTTCCGGGCGGGGAGACGAACGAGGCCTCGAACGTTTCGCCGCTTGAAGTCACGCGGTAGTGGATGATGGTTGATGCGGTGATGTTGGGCAGGATTAACTCGGACATCCCGTCCGAAGTGGCGTTGACGGAAACGATTCCTTCTCCAAGGTAACGCGTCCTTCCCCATTCAATGGTCGACTTGCCGTTCGGGTCGCCCGTCTGCCAGCGGACGACGACGGTGAGCGGGTCGCCCGCGAGGAGCAGGTACGGCTGCTTCCGGAAGCCCTCGAAACGGGCGGGCGTCGGCGTGGGAGTCGGAGCCGGAGTGGCGGCGGGCGTTGGCGTCGGGGTGGCAGTGGGGGCCGGGGTCGGCGTAGGTGCTGGCGTGGCCGTCGGTGCTGGCGTGGCCGTGGCAGCGGGCGTGGGCGTCGGCGCGGGAGTCGCCTGGCTTCCGGGCAAAAGGTTTTGGCATATGCATCCGGACAAGAGGATTAGGGATAACATCACCGTTGAGTAAGCGTAAATCGTTCCGCGCAACCCGATCACCGGAAGGGTTTTTTCGCGCCGCCTTTAAAACCTCTTCCCACGGCTGGTTTTTCAAGAAGGCTTATATAGCGCGCTTTCGCTTTAACGCGAGCAGCCGAGGGATGGTCGGATGGCGTTGGCGGTGCGCGAGAGGAAAGCGGAGGCGGGCGGCTTCAGGGGGCTCGCCGCCCTAGCTGGCGAACAAAACTGGGAGGGCCTCGTGCGGGAGGTGCGCAAGTCGGGGGACGAGAATTGCGGGCTTGCGACCTCCGTCCTTCTCGCGGCCGAAGGGCAATGGGATTGCGCGAAGCTGCTTGCGCGCAGGATGGGCGAGAAGGTGGCAACGCGCGTCGCGGACCTTGCGGCCGGGAGCGGGGCGTGGGAGGTAGTGGAATTCGTCGCAAGGCACTGCGACAATTGCGGGAATGCGCCCGAGCACGCCAAGACTCTCTTCAGGAATGTTTCGCAGGATTACATCGCCCGGCTCGGGGAAGGCAGGCAGTGGGCGGCGCTCGGGCCGGTCGCGCGCCTCGGGGGCGCGGAGGCGTACTGGCTGGCGTGCATGGAGTTCGGCAAGGCAAGCGAGAAGGACGTCGAGGACGCGTTCGGGAAGAACGATTTGCGCGGCCTTTCGGAGCTCGGGTGCTACGGGCGGGAGGAGCTCGCGCTTTACGTGGTGAGGCGGGCTTTCGAGCGCTCCGGGGGCAAGGGCGGGGAGAGCGGCATGTTCAAGGTAATCCACCGCATTTACTGGTACCACCGCGAGAACGGGAAGCTTTACGACATGGGGCTTTACTCGCGCGTGAAGGGCGAGGCGGAAGCGGCGCTGGGCAGGATGAAGGAGAGGAACCCGAGGCTCCAGTGGCATCCCGACAAGAAGGATTCCCGGCAGGGGCGCAAGCCTTTCGACGAGTTCGACGACCATCTGGTTGAAGGCTATTTCCGCGTCTGAACCGAGCCCCTAGGGGCCGTTTGATTCCAAGAATCAGGCTTCTTTTTTCGCGCGCTCACTCGAGCGATATCTCGATGTGGACGGTGTCCGGGACCTTTACGCGCATGATTTGGCGCAGCGTCCTCTCGTCCCCGGCGACGTCGATGATGCGCTTCCTGATGCGCATCTCGTAGTGCTCGTACGTATCCGAGCCGTCCCCGCAGGGGGTTCTCCGCGTGGAGACCTGGAGCCTTTGCGTCGGAAGGGGCACGGGTCCGCGGAGCTCGACGCCGGTTGCCTTGGCGATTTCGACTATCTGCCTGCAAACGCCGTCCAGCTCTTTCGTGTCCTTCCCCACTAGCTTGATTCTTGCCGTTCCCATGAATAACAACCGTTCAAACAAAAAACAAATGAAAGGGAAAAGAAAGCCTTCAGGCTTTCTTGACCACTTCGAGGACGACTCCCGCCGCGACAGTCTGGCCCATGTCCCTGATTGCGAACCTTCCGAGCTGCGGGAATTCGCTGAACTTCTCCACGACGGTCGGGCGCAGCGGCTTAACCTTCACGATTGCCACGTCCCCGGTCTTGATGAAGTCCGGGTTTTTCTGCGCGGTCTGCCCGGTCTTCGGGTCCTTCTTCTCGAGGATTTCCGTTATCGTGCACGCCACCTGCACCGTGTGGATGTGGAACACCGGGGTGTAGCCCTTCCCGATGGCGGTCGGGTGCTCGAGCACGACGATTTGCGCCGTGAACTCTTCCGCGACCGTCGGCGGGTTGCTTGACGGGCCAACCACTTCCCCCCTCCTGATGTCCTTCTTTTCCACGCCCTTCACGTTGAAGCCCACGTTGTCCCCCGGCTGCGCCTGCGAAAGCTCCTGGTGGTGCATCTCAATCTTCTTCACTTCGCCTTTCGCGCCGGAAGGCATGAATACGACCACGTCCCCGGTCTTCATGACGCCCGTTTCCACCCTGCCCACAGGCACGGTGCCGTGGCCGGTAATCGTGAAAACGTCCTGGATCGGGAGCCTGAGCGGCTTGTCCAGCGGCTTTGGCGGGACATCGAGCTTGTCGAAGCATTCGACCAGCGTCGGGCCGGAATACCACGGCATCACGTCGCCCCCCTTCTTCGCCACGTTCGCGCCCGCGTAGGCGGAGTACGGGACGAAAGGAATCTTGGAAACGTCGTAGCCGATGTTCTTGAGCATCGCGGAAAGCTGGGTCTTGACCTCGTCGAACTTCACATGGTCGTAGTTGACCGCGTCCATCTTGTTCATCCCGACGATGAGCTGCTTGATTCCGAGCACCTTTGCGAGGAACGCGTGCTCCTTCGTCTGCGGCTGGACCCCTTCCTTGACCGAGCACACGAGCACGGCGGCGTCCGCCTGCGACGCGCCGGTAATCATGTTTTTCACGAAGTCCCTGTGCCCCGGGGCGTCGATGATCGTGAAATAGTATTTCTGCGTCTGGAAGTCGCGGTGGGCGATGTCGATGGTGACTCCCCTCTCGCGCTCCTCCTTGAGCTGGTCCATCGCGAAGGCGAACTCGAAAGTCGCCTTGCCGACCTTGTCCGCCTCCTCCTTGAGCCTCTTCAGGTCCTGCTCGGAAAGCGCGCCGGTGTCGTAAAGAATCCTTCCCACCGTCGTCGATTTGCCGTGGTCAACGTGACCGATGAAGACCAGATTCATGTGTGGTTTTTCAGCCATAACTAACTCCCCCCATTTTCAGCAGACCTGTTAAACCAAAGCGCCCCAAATTCGTCGAAAAGACGACTGCAAGCGTAACTTTTTGCCTGTCTTTATTTTTAAAGCTTCGTCCCCACCGGAGAACGCCGGAGCGTATCGAAGCCCCTTTATACGCGAAGCACAGGTTTAAAAATCAGCCTCCGGCACCGCCATCCGGCTCCGCGCGCGCAGCCGGACGCTTGCCCGCCGGAGGCGCGTTTCAGCCGCCGCCCGCCTTGAGGGCCTCCAGCTTCTTGTACGCCTCGTCGAAAACGATTTTGCCCAGGCCCTTCTTCGCGTGCACGGACGCGGCGGCGTCGTGGCCGCCGCCCGCCGTAATCGCGTCCGGGAGCTCGCGCTTCAGCTCGTCGATGATTTTGGGCGCGCTGAACCCAGCCGCCCTCGCGGCCGCGTTCGCCCGGAAGCTTGCCGCATCCTTCGCCTTGCCGAGGGTGACGAGCGGCCTCTTTTCGCCCGCGGAAAAAGAGTCGTGCACCACCGTCGCGATTTTCCCGTCCCTCGGGAACCTGCCCGTCCTCTTCAGCCTCGCGATGTCGAGGATGACGACCACGTAGCCGTTCTGCAGCTCCCTGACCTTCGCGTTCCCCTTCGCCTGCGCGGCCACCGCGCCGATTTTTTCTGCCGCCTGCGAGTGCGCCTCGGCAAGCTTTGCCGGGTCGGAGAGCAGGGCCTCGCATTTCGCGAGCGAGTTCCTCGGTTGCGCCGTGTCGCACAGGTAGTCGAGCGCGAGCGCCTTTTTCAGGAGGCCGGGCGTCGGGGGGATGAGGCGGCTCTTGTCGCCAGCGAGCGCGATGCGCTGGAGCTCTTCAACGTCCACCGGATAAATCTTTTTCGCGACCTCCCCGGAAACGAGGCCCGCCGAGTAATCCGAGCCGCCGCCTTCCACGAGCCATGGGGAAACGAGCGCGTCAATGAGCCGCGCGGCTTCCGGCGCGTGGGGGTGGTGGTCTATCACGACGATTTCGCAGCCCTCGTTGCGCGCGACCGCGAGGCCGGGCACGCTTTCCGCGTTGGCCCCGAAATCCACGAGGATTACGAGCGGCCTTTTCTCGGAAGCCCCGCGCAGGAGGAGGACGTCGCCGGAAGCCGAGCCCGTTTCGTAGACCGCTCCGTTGTTCTGGTAGTCCTTGAGCAGGCGCCTGGACTCGTCGCGCGGAACGTTCCCGGATTCCAGGAGCGCGCTTACCGCGCGGCGGACGGAGAGGCCGGCGCAAACGCCGTCCGCGTCGTTGTTGAACCTTATCAGCACCGGGCGCCTTTCCCTGGCCGCGCGGGCGACCTTTTCAGCCGCGGCGCGCTCAAGCGCCTCCAGCCCCTTCATGACCGGGTCGGAAAGAAGCCGCGCAAGCACGCAAACCAGCCTTACCTGCTCCCCAACGCGTTGCCGCAAACCGTTTTCAGGTTCGGGTCGGAAATCGCGCCGCAAAGCGACGCGTTGAACGTGCGCTCCGCAATCTGGTAATAGCAGCTGTCGCGCGTCCCCTCGCCTTCGATTCGCGCGCACTTGCCCGCATCCGAGTCAATCACCGCCGCCGTGAACCAGCACAGGTTCCGCGCGGCCTGGTCGCTCACGGAGCCGCAGTCGGCAAGCGAGGACTGGCCTTCGCATTGCGCGCGCAGGGCGGCATCGCCTATCCGCGCGCACATGGAGGTGTCGTTCGCGCTCGAGGCGACGGAGAGCACGCAGTTGTCGACAACCGCCTGGATGACGGAAGGGTCGGGATACGTGATGTTTTCGCAGATGCCCGGGTCCCTCCGCTTCACGGCGATGCTTGCGAAGACCTTGTTCCTGCAGTCCTGGATGGACTCGTTGCTGTAAAGGTGCGCGCAAAGCGAGGGGTCGTCGGACGCGAGCGCGGCCTCCGAAAAGCATTGCGCCGCGTAGATTTCGTTCCTCATGAGAGGGCAGCCTTCCGCGCTTCCCGTCATTTCGGCAAGCGTTTCATAGCACGAATCGCGCAGCACCGCCTGCGAAAGCTTCCCGCACGTCGAAAACGTTATGGACGCGTTGTCCGCCATCCCGAGTTTCGTGATGCAGTCGTCCTTGAGCACGCCGTCGTCAATCCTGTCGCAGTACGCGGCGTTGCCCGTGTCGCGCGCAAGCGAGTTCCAGCAGGAGCTTCTCCATTCGCCGAGGGCCGCGCGCTCGCACCGCGACTCGGGCGACCCGTTCATGAAGAGGAGGTTGAAGAGGACGAGCGCCGCCATGAGAATGGCTACCGCCGCGCCTGCGGGGAGCAGGAGCCTCATGCGCTCCTCCGGCTCCCTGGGGAGCTCGTACCTCTCCTTCGGCGGCCTGCATTCAAACAGCTTCGCGCCCGCCTCCGCTTTCGCGCGCTTTTCAGGCATGACGAAATTTGGCGCGCCCGAATTAATAAACGCGGCGCTCCCACTGGGAATAAAAAAAATTTGTTGCAGTTTTGGGGTATCTTACGGCAAGCGGCCGAGCGGGTGGGTGGACGCCGGGCAAATCCAGTTTAAGTAGAACGGATTGCCCGGACGCTCGGCCGGCTTTGCCAGTAAGCGTGAATTCCTGTGACTTTCTGGTCGCAGTAGTTTCTTGAACCCTGCTTATATTCTTTTCGGTTTCGTTCTGCCGTGCGGAATTTTTTCGGCGGCAGGGCCGAATGGGGTTTAATGAAGCGAATGTGTTCTCTATTTGAGCAGGTATGGCGAGAAAGGGGATTTAGTAGTGGACGGGCTCACGGGTCGCGTTGGCTTCCCGCTTACACCCCCACCCTATCGAACGGATGTTCTATCCGCTCCCTCGGACCGCCTAGTCTCGAGTTGGGCTTCGTCCTTAGATGCTTTCAGGTCTTATCCCTTGGCGCGTGGCTGCCCGGCGATGCTTTTCACAACCGGTAGACTAGAGGCGCCGAACCCTCGTTCCTCTCGTACTCAAGGGTTCTTGCTCTCAGGCGATCATGCACTCCCAGAAGATACTACCGTACTGTCTCGCGACGTACTGAACCCAGCTCGTGTAAGTCTTTAATGGATGAACAACCCAACCATTGGTGGCTCATGCACCACCAGGATGACTTAAGCCGACAGCGATGTACCAAACCGCGGGGTCGATATATACCTAAGCGAACCGTTTCCGGCGCGCTTAAAGGGTATTTGAGTCCTTCTAACTCAACATTTTCTTCAGTCATCGCGCCCTCATATCGACGAAGGAGCGCTCCTAATATCAACCTTTAGTTCTCTCTTACACGAAGCCGTAGCTCCGTTATCTTCCGTTTCCACTGGATACGTGGATTTCTTTCCTGGGAAACCTGTTGGACATAATCGAAGTTACGGCCCGCGCAAACAGAGCGAGAAGGATCTCTCGCCCGCGACGAGCCTGTTACCCCCGGGGTAGCTTGTCTGACAGCTTGGACTCCAATTAACGGAGTACCAAGGTTCGTTAAGCCCGACTTTCGTCCCTGAATCCCACGTT
>JAQTMQ010000019.1 GCA_028714235.1 Candidatus Iainarchaeum sp.
GCCTGACGCGAATGCCAGCGACGCGAGCATTAGCGCGAGAGCCAGTTCGTTCCTCAAGGAGAATCACCTCAAAAATTAGCGGGAAGGGAAACGGAAAAAATGGGGGGAGGGGAAGGCGCGCCGGCTGGTTGGGGGGCGGGCCTGGCGGCAGGCTTACCTGCCTTTCTTTGCGCCCGCTCCGGAGAGGGCTTGCCAGAGCATGATTCTTGAAAGCCACTCGATTGGGGTCACGATGAGGGGCACGATTACTATGGTGAGCGGGATGAGGATGATTGTGCAGCAGAGCAGGAGCGTGACCATCCCGACCGCGATGCCGATGAGCCACCAGACGACGTTGAAGAGGAAGACGTCGAGGAGGTTTTCGCGCACGAGGGAGACGGAGGCGGCTAGCGCGTCCATGACGCCCTTCTTTCCGAGCACGACCTCGATTTCGAGGAAGGTGAGGAAGAACTGGACGAGGGCCACGAGTATCCCGGTGAGGAGGGCGGCGGCGATGAGCACGATGGTGAAGCCGCCGAGCGCGAACGGGGCGGCGTTTCCGCCCCTGAAGGCCGCGAGGAGGGCGGCGAGGGCGGCGATGTTGAGGAGGACGACCGCAAGGAAGGGAAGGAACGCGGCCACGGTGAGGGCCGCGCGCAAGAGGATTACCTTGAGCGTGTTGACGAATTGCGGGCCGAGCTCGGCAAACCAGTTGCCCATCTTTTTGCCGCGCACGAGCCCGTAAAGGGGCGCGAGGGCGGCCATGATGACGAAGAGGGACACGAATTTCTCCAACGCGGAGACGCCGAACTCGAAAACCCGCGGGATGGCGCAGAGCGCGGCGGCGGCGGAATCCCTGGTGGCGCTGCAGACGGCGTTGCCGGACACCGAGGCGATGAAGCTGATTGCGCCGAACAGGATGGCGACGGCGAAAAGCGCGATGAACGGGGAGACCGCCTCCCGCCACTTTTCGGCGTAGAGCTCGTACGCGCCCTGGATGATGTCTATTACGGATGCCTTCGCCATCGTCAATGCACCTCTCCGCGCTTGAATGAAACCACGCGCGTCGGGAACGGTATCTCTATGCCTTCTTTGCGGAGCTCCCTTAAAATCTCTTTGTGCATCGCGTGCTTGAGCGGCCACTGGTACTTGAAGTCTTCGGCGTAAAAGCAGACGGCGTACTTGAGCGAGAACTCGCCGAGCTGCGCGAGCCGGATTACCGGCTTCTGCTTCTTCACGCCCCCGCTTGTTTCCGAGATGACCTTCTCGGCGGCGCGCTTCAGCGCGGCCTCGGCCTTGTCAAGGTCGGAATCGTACGCCACGTCCACCTGCACGGTGACCCTCATCGCCCTTTCGGGCGTGTCGTAGTTCAGTATCTTTTCCTGCGCGAGAAGCGAGTTGGGGAGGATGAGGTCGTTGCCGTCGGGCACCGTGATTTTGGTGCTCCTCCAGCCGATTTCCCTCACGATGCCTTCCGTGCCGTCCGAAAGCCGCACGAAGTCGCCGACGCGGACGGGCTTGTCCGCAAGCAGGTAGAGCCCCGCGAAAAAGTTGGAAAGGGTGTCCTGGAGCGCGAGGGCGACGGCAAGGCCCGCGATTCCGAGCCCGGCGATGAGGGGCGCGACCTCCACCCCGAGGAGGCTGAGGACGAGCGCGAGCACGCCTACGTAAATCGCGATGATGGCGATTTTGCGGAGCATCGGGAAAAGCTCTTCCGCGCTTCTCCCGTTTTCAGGGGACTCGGCAAGCCTGCGGCCGTACCAGACCATGAACGCGTCCACGACGTTGGCGATTATTATGCCGGAAAGGATTACGAGGGCTATCGCGAAGAGGTCGAAAAGGCTTCTGCCCGCGAAACTGGAGGACGGGAAGACCATGTCGGCCGCGAAATACGCGCTGACGGCAACCGCGAGGAAGGTGAGCGGGCGCTGCGTTTCGTAAAGCAGGAGGTCGAGGAGGTCGGTCCTGAACAGCTTTCCCAAGCGGACTGCCGCGGCGGTAACCAGCGCGATGAGCAGGTAAAGCAGCGCGTAAAACGCAAGGAAGAGCAGGACGGCCAGCAGCGCCTGGCTGAAGAAGCGCGGGGTAAAGTAGCCCGTGAACGCGTAGATTACGTACCGCACCTCTTCCTCGGTGAGCATTGAAGCCAGATTTTATGCCGGATTGCTTAAAAAGATGGCGGGGAACGCGCCGCGGCTCGCCCGGCCGTTCACACCCCTACGGACGCGAAGATTACGCGCAGGATGGCCTGGGCGACGAAGAACACGAGCAGCCCGCCGCCCACCATGAAGGGCGCGTGCTTGAGCCCGTTCCACTGGTTCCCGCTCCGGATGACGGAGATGATGAGGGACGACATGAAGGTCGTGAGCACTGTTGCGGCAAGCGCGAAAGTGGAGAAGGCGTTAGGCTCCACCCCGGGCTTCTGGGGGGTGAGGAACATCATCCCTACCTGCGTGAAGCCCTTCGGGTTCGTCTTGAGGATTTCGTCCCAGATGAAGCTTGAAACCAGTATCAGCTGGCTTGAAAGCGCGTAAAGCACCGGGGCGCCGATGCACGAGGCGAAAACGATGAAGATGACGTACATGAGCATCGTGCCCGCGATTTCCTTCTGGAGCAGCTGCAGGTTCTGCAGGTCCTCGCTCGTCTTCTCGAGGAGCGCGGCGACCTCGCCTCCCGAAGACATGCCTTCCACTATCAGGTTTATCGTGCGGTCCAGGGTGGACGACTTGAACCGCGTGCTGAGCTGCCGGATGGACTGGACGAAAGGCTCCCCGCTGTAAGTCCTGCGCGTGAGCAGCTCAATCTCCTGCGAGAGGAGCCCGAACTCGGGCCTCGCCGCAAACCAGAGCGCCTGCTCAATCGGCATCCCCGCGCGCACGTTCGAGCTCGCGAGGTGCAGGAAATCGGGGAAGACGGCTTCAACCTTGTTCTTCCGCTCGTCCGTGCGCAGGTTGAGGTAGCCGTAAACCAGGCCTGAAAGGATGACGAGGGAGGCGACCGCGGCGACGAGGGCGAACTCCGGGTAGAAGGCGTTCACGATTATGAACGCGGCCGCCGGGGTCATGATGCCGGAAAGCAGCATGATGCCGACGAACACCTCGGGCCTCATGTCCACGCCCGCCATGTCCAGCGTGTGCCCTATCTGCAGGATGGTGTTGCGCGGAGCGAGCCGCCCGAGTTCAACGAATTGGTTGTATTTCGCCATCCTCAAACCTCGATGTTTGGCCTAATCCCCCGCATGATGGAAAGGAACGTGAACTGCCCGAACGCGAGGAAAAACAGTATGCCGACAAGCGACCTGTAATCCAGGTTGATTTTGATGAACGAGGTCAGGATGATGCCGACCGTGATTCCGATGGACGGAAGGATGATTCCGAACAGCAGGTAAAACATGGTGAGGGGGTTCAGCTTCTGCCCGTAGCTCTTCAGCGAAATCACCTGCTCCCGCGAAATCTGGGAGAGCACGAGCTCCAGCGCCGTCGCGACGTCGGAGCCCGAGCGCAGCGAAGCGATGATTTGGAAGATTATCTGCCTGAACCTCTGGGACGAGTTCGCCTCGCTCGCCTCCTGCAGCGCCACCTCGGCAGGCACGCCGCTCTGGATGCGGGTCACGATTTTCGCGAACTCCTTGCTCGCCGTCCCGTAATTCTTGCTCACGTTGATCATCGCGTTGAAAAGCGGCACGCCGGAACGAAGCGAAATCACCATGTCCCTGCCCGCGTAAAGCACGTCCCGGTCAAGGTCGCGCTCCTTGCTGCCCCTCCTGACGCGCGGGTACTGCATGCGCCAATAGAACATCAAGAGGAAGAGTATGGGGGCGAACGCGACGCTGAAGAACTCCGACAGCCCTACGGCCTGCGCCATGACGAAAAGGGCGAGGAAGAGGACGAAAGCGCCCGCAACGGAAAAGATTATCGCCTGCAAAAGGAATTCCGCCGGCTCCACGTCCATGTCCGCGCGCTTCAAATCCCTTGCAAGCATCGGGAAACTCCGCTCAAGCGACTTCATGAACGGGGTGACCGCCACGTCCTTCAGGGTTCGCCTCTTTTTTTGCGCTTCCGCCTTGGCCGGGGTTGCGACCACCCTTCCCTCAAGCCCGGGCGTCACCGCAGGGACTGCCTGCGGCTCGGGCGGCTTTTCCTTGAGCATGCCCCTCAAAAGCAGCTTCTTTGACTCAGGCATGCTGCGTTCCCCGTCTCCGGAAGACGGCTTTTTCTCCTCCCCCTTTCCGGAACCTGCCGAGGAATCGTTGCCTGCCAGCTCAACCACCTGACTGCTCCCTGCCCTTGCCGGCCTTGCCCAGCTCCTGAAGCTTTTTCATCCTCGCGCCAACCGCCGCGTCCCCCGCCTTCTCACCGCTTCCCGGACCCGGCTTCGCGCCCCGCTTGCGCGCGGCCTCCTCCTGCCGCTTCCTCACGTTCTCCGCAAGCTCCCTCTTGAGCGCCTCGATGCCCTGCGCCGCGGAATCCTCCTTCGCCCCGGCCTGCCCCCCGCCCCCTTTCCGGGGCGCCTGCCTGGATTCCCCCGCGCCGCGGGTCGGGGAAAGCAGCCCGTAAAGCGTCGCGCTGCCGTTCCTCGAATCCGCTCCGCGGGGCTCCTGCGCCTCCCCGCCTTTCGCCCTTCCGCCCTTGGGCGATTCCGCGAGGACCCTCGAAAGCCTCTCATGCATCAGCGTGACCTCGCTCGCTTGCTCCGCGACCCTGCCGCCATTATCCGAATCCGCGGCGCCCTTCTCCGCCCCGGTTCCCTCCCCGCCTTCCCCGCCGGGCAAAGGCTGGGCGGGCTCGTCAGCGGACTTCTTCTTCCGCTCCTCCGGAGCAAGCGCCCTGCCGGGCACAGGGCCGGATTGCCCCGCTTTCTCCGGCGCCCTCCCGCTGCTGCCCGAAAACATCTGGATGGGCCGAAGCCCGGAAATTCCGGGCATGCGCGAAAGCACGTTCGACTGCTTGTCTTGCGAATCGGATGCGCCGGGGCCGCGGTCGCGCAGCAAGGGCCTGGGCTCGCGGCGCTCCGTGCGCTGCTCGATTGCAAGCGCCTCGGAAAGCAGCCTCCCCCACGCCTCGGTCGGGTCCCCGCCGGTGAACGCGAAGGAAGCGACTGGCGCGCCCGCGTCGAAAAGCGGGCTCGGTGCCGGGGCGCCGGCTTCCGCCGCCGCGGCTCCCGCCGCAAGGCCTTCAAGCCGCGATATTTCGCGCACCACGTCGCCAAAATTCGGCGCGCCACCTTTTTTCACAGCCGCCATCGTCAACCCCGCCTGAACATGTTGATGTCGAACGGCGAATTCTTTCCGACGATGGAGTTCATCTCGTCCGGGCTCGCGTAATACCTCGCGATGATGAGCCCCACCTCGTCAACCGTCTTCACGTTGTTCTTGAACATCCACCGCAAAATCTTCGCCTTCTCGTCCACGCTCTCCCCTATCTCCTTCCTCGTCATGCCCGCGTAAAGCTCAAGCGTGTCCGCAAGCACGCTCATCTCGTTCACTTCCTTCACGGAATCCGAGCGCAGGTCCCAGCGGTAAAGCACGTTTATGTCCCCGCCCTTGAGCACCTCGGAAAACTCGAGCACCCTGCGGATGCCGAGGCGCCTGTGCCGGAACTGCACCACGACCGCGGAAAGCGCGTCAATCATCTGCTTGGGGATGTTGATGGGCGGGCTCACGAGGCGGGTGATGGTGTCCGCGGAATTGTCGGCGTGCACGGTCGCATAGACCGAGTGCCCGGTGTGGATGGCCTCGAAAAGCACTTCCGCCTCCCTCTGCCGCCTGATTTCCCCCACGACCAGCCGGTCGGGCCTCTGCCTCAAGGCGTTGACCATCAGGTCCAGCATCTTCACCTCGCCCCGGGCCTCTATGTTCGGCTCGCGCGTGGCCATCGGAATCCACTGGAAGAACGAGGGAAGGGTGAGCTCGCGCGTGTCCTCTATGCTGATGATGCGCTGGTTCGGGGGGATGAACGCCGAAATGGAGTTGAGGAAGGAGGTCTTCCCGCTCGCGGTCCCCCCGGAAACGAGGAGCGACAGCTCGTTCTGGAAGCAAACCCAGATGAGCGCGGCGACCTCCGGCGAAATGGACTTCTTCTCCATCAAGAGCGATATGGTCCACGGGTTCTTCGCGAACTTGCGGATTGTAATCGTGTTCCCGTGCACGGACACCGGGAAAAGCGTCGCGTTCACCCGCTCGCCCGTCGGAAGGTTGGCGTCCATCAGCGGGTTCAGCAAAGTGATTTGCTTCCCGATGCGCCGCCCGATAGACGCCGCATACTCGTAAATCTGCTCTTCGGTCCTAATCCAGATGTTCGTCTTGCACCAGCCGTGCACCTTGTGGTAGACCCAAACCGGCTCGGCGGAGCTGTTCACCACTATTTCCTCCAGCTGGTCGTCATGCAGGGGCGGCTCGAGCTCGCCCAGGCCCAGCATCTGCTGGATGAGGCAGGCCGTCAAAACCTTCTTGCTCTCCTCGGGAAGCGAAAGAAACCTCTTCTCAAGCAGCCTGCGCGCCTTCTCCTCGAACTTCCGCTTGACTTCCACGGCAAGGCGGGGGTTGATAAGCTCGCTGATTTCAAGCCGCACCTCGGTGATGAGCTCGCCCTTCAGGGTGTTGAGCACGATTTTCGTCCCCTCCCCGAGGTTGGGGATGGTGAGCTCGTAAAGCGGGACGAAATCCCCTTTCTGGATGACGCGGATGTTGACCGGGAGCCCCTCGGCGTTGAAACTGTATTGGTCAATCACTTCTTCCTGTTCCACGCAAACCCCCCGTTCACGCCCACCGGCCCTCACTTCTTTGACTCCTTGGACTCCAGTATGTCGCGCAGGGCCGCCTTCGCCGCAGCCGTGTCCCTCTGCTGCGCGCCCATCTTCTCGTTCGCCTGCGCAAGCTTCTTCTTCGTTTCCGCAAGCCTGCGCGAAAGCTCGGCAAGCGGCATCGTCCTCTTCGGCGCCTCAAGCGCCTCAAGCCCCCTAATCAGGCTGGAAAGCTCGTTCGAAAGCTCTTCCCTCTGCGACTGCAGCGACGCGAGCTGCGACTCCACCGCCTTAATCCGCGAAATCCTCTGCTCGAATGTCTTCACGAGCCCGTCCGCGCGCTCCGCGCCGACCCCCAGCTCGGAAGTCAGGCGCTTGAGCTCCTCGTCCGTCGAGCCGATGGCGCGGTCCAGGTCCGCCGCCTTCGAGTCGAATTCCTGCCTCACGTCACCAAGCGCGGACGCCGTCTTCTTCAGCCTCTCTCCGAACTTCTTCACGTCTGAGTGAAGCGCCGCCTCCTGCGCCTCGAGCGCCTCAATCCGCTCGCCGACCGTGGCCGCCGACGACTCCACGTTGCCAAGCGTGCCAAGCTTTTTCGCGGCGATTACGTTCGCGTCCTCAAGCGCCTTCCTCGCCGCCCGCATCTCCGCAAGCCTCGGTTCGGCCTTCTTGACCCTGGACGCGAGCTCGCCCGCGCCCGCCTCCGCTTCCCCGAGCAGCCGGTTCGCCTCCTTCAGCGCGGCCTCAACCTCCTTCCTTTTGGCGGAAATGTCGGCCGCCTGCTGCACGCTCTCCTTGGCCAGGCCCGCCCTCTGCGCCTGAATCGCCTCAAACTCCGCCATTCCGGCCTCAAGCGCCCGCATGCGCGCGTCAAACTCCTCGCCCGACTTCACGAAATCCCTTCCCAGCGAGTCAAGCTGCGCCCTGACGACCGAAACCTGCTCCCTCTTCGCCGAAAAGTCCTTCATCTCCGAGCCAAGGGCGTCAAAAGCCTTCCTCGTCGAGGCAACCTGCGCGGAAAGCTTCTCTATGTCCCCCCGGTGCTCAAGCATCTCCGAAATGCTCGAGCTGTACTCGCCAAGCTGCTTGCCGAGGCGCTCCACCTCCGCCTTCTTCGCGGCGATTTCGCCAACGCGCGCCTCAAGCGACCCGAAACCCCTCTCCATCTCGCTGTAACGCGCGTGAATCGCCTCAAGCTCCGCCTTCTTGTCAATGAAGCCCTTCGCGAAATGCATCGCTTCCTTGGAAACCCTCACCAGGTCCGACACGGATTTCGCGAACCTCTCGTCCGACTTCGCGCGCACCTTCTCGAGCGCGGAAAGCTTCAGCTCCGCATCCCGCGAAAAGTCGGCAACGCGCCTCCGGTTCTCCGCGACGGCCGCGCCCGCCTTCCCGACCGTGGAAACCAGGGCGGAATATGCGGAATCCGCCTCCGCAATCTCCTTTGCGACGACTGACGCCTTCTTGGAGGCGTCCCTGAGCATCCCGGAGACCTCTTTCCCCGAAGGCGTCCCGGCCTCGATTTCCTGCACGTCAACCTTCGCGCCCGCGCTCTTGAGCCCCTCTATCGTGGACGCGAGCTCCCTCACGCTCCCCAAAATCTCGTTCTGCCGCTTCATGTACGCGCCAAGCGACGCGTCGCTCTCCTTCAGGCTGTCCCGGAAGCCGCTTATCTTCGCGTCATACTTGCCGCGGAGCTCGCTAAGCATGTAAAGAAGCTCGCCCTTCTGCCTCTTCATCTCCTGCAGCGCCTCAATCCTGCTCTTCACGCCCCCGAGCTCTATTTCGAACGCGCCGCTAATCTTCTCGAAATCCCTCTTCATCTCCTCAAGCTCGCCGCCGAGCTTCTCCAGCTCCGCGCGCCTCGACTCCGCCTGCCGCGTCGCGACGATCGCCTGCTCCGAAATCAGGTCGCGCCTGATTTCCGCGTCCTCCTTCGTGGACGCAAGCCAGATGAGGTAGAACTTGGTGAACTTATACTCAATCCGGATTAGCCCCTGCTCCTCAAGGACCTGCGCCCACTCCTCAAGCACCTGCCGCGAAAGCCCGAGCTTTGAGGCCGCCTCGTTAATCTCCACCCTGCCCTTCTCCCGGACGAGGGCGATAAAACCGTCAACACCGGTACTAATCGTTTCAGCGGAAGGCATACGGAAACCCTTTGACGGCTTACCTTTAAATTCGGATTATTAATAAGCGTTTAGGTGGCCGCAAACGCCTCCAACCGTTATAAAACAGTAGCAACAAATGGTGTCCCTATGGCACTGAAACCCGAACTCCTTGGGCTCGCGCCAAAAAAAAACCAGCTGGGCGCCGCCCCGCTATTCGGCCTTGAAAACAGCCTCTCCGCCGCCTACGGCAGGGACGGGATAAGGGTGTTCCTCGCCCTCGACGGAAAGAAGAGCGTCGGCCAAATCCTCTCCGAAACCGGCATACCCGAAAAGAAAATGCTCGCCATGCTGTCCATGATAGCGAAAAGCGGGGGAGCCGACATAAAGCCCGGCCTCCTCGAAGAGGCGGAAGGCGAGACCGGGAGCACGGCGGGGATTGCGCTCGCCAAGGCGAAGCCGGGAGTCATGCCCACCCTCCGCTCAAGCGCGGAAAAAAAGGTCTTCGAAAAATTCGGCGGGGAAGGGCTTGAGGCGTACCGCCTCCTCGACCTCAACGCCGACCCAGGCCCGATCCCCGCCAAACTCGGCATCAGCCAGGAAAAAATGGTGGAGCTGATGGAGTTCATGGAAGCCGAAGGGCTCGTGAAGCTCGGAAAGCCCGGAGAAGGGGCGCAAAAGGCCCGCCCGAAAAGGCTTGACTACAACTTCGAAACCCCGAAATCCCCGGAAGAGCGCCAAGCCGCCGAAAACGCGAAAAAAAGGATGCGGCCCCCGGCCGTCCCGGAAAAAAAGCCGCTCGGCATCGTGGCCAAAATCCGGCTCGAAGCCGGCCTCATAAAAAAATTCGGCGCGCCCGGAAAGGCAATCTACGATTCCATTGACGGCAGCAGGCCGACCGTGCGGCTCGCCAAGGAAAGCCGGAAAGGCTTCGCCCCGGTGGACGCCGTGCTAGATTTCCTCGCCTCCCAGAACGCCGTAACCCTCCGCGAGCTCACCCCCCAGGAAATAAAGGAAAAATACGGGGAGGAAGGCGTCGCGGTAAGCGACCTCTACGGCCGCGACGGCCTCCTAGTCTACGACCTGATAGACAAGCGCGCGACCATAAAAGACATCGTGCGCGCAAGCGGCCTCGAACCCAGGAACGGCGTGGAAATCCTCGCGTTCATCCACAGGATACTCGGCGTGGACATCGCGTTCGACTCGAACGCAATCCTCGCGTCCCTTGAAGCGGAGAAAAAAATGCAGCCGGAGAGAAAAGCCGGGCCGGCGGCCTAAGGCTCTTCCTCGGCGAACTCGGGACCCGGGACCGGCTCCGCCTCCACGAACTCGAGGAGGTGCTCGTCATCCCCCTCCGTCACCTTCGCGCCCTTCCCGTTCACGTAAACAAGCGAGGACGAGAACACTATCCGGTAAACGCCGTTGAACTCCTCCACCTCGTTCTTCATCGCCCGCAAGTACTTCTGGAGCGAGTAAGGCGAAATCTTGGTTTCCTTCTGGATTTCGTTGAACGTCTTCGCCCTGCTCTTAAGCGCGTTCCTCACCATCTGCTTGACGTCCTCGTCGCTCGCCACGTAATCCTCGATGGCGTACTGCAGCTTCTCCTGCACCGCCTCAATCCGCTTAAGCAGCTCCTCCTTGCCGATGACGTCCTGGCCCCGCATGTCGTGAATCTCCTTCACGAGCTCGTGCGCGCCAACCCTCTGCTCGGAATCCATCCTCTTAACGTAAGCCATGAGCTCGTCAAGCTTCGACTCAACGCTCTTGATGCCCGAAGAATTGTCGTGCGGGGGAAACAGGAAATCAAGCAAACCCATGAAAAACGCGCCTTGAACCCCTAAGCTTTGCGAAACAAAATATTTAATACTTTAGAGCGCGGCCCGTCTTGCGCTCGAGAAGCACGTCATTCCGCCAGTACTCCTGTGCGTCCGAACGATACGCAAACGTCTTCTGCCCGTCCTCGCCTACGAGAGTGCCTTCGCACAATTCCCGCCAAAGCCCGCAAATGCCGCGGGCCACGCCGTCTTCGAGGCGCCTGCGCGATGCGACTCTCTTCACTCCCTCCTCCATCGAATCCATGAAACTCGCGCCCGAGCTCAGGCTCGCGAGGGAAGAAAACCCCGTTTTCTCCCAGAAGCCCTCCGGCAACCCGTTCTTGGGCCAGAGGTGGTACGCCATCTTCATTTTCGCTTCCCATTCCCCCGCGGTTTTATTGAGGGCGTTGTAAACCGGCCTTACGTCCGCCTCATCCATTCCCCCCTTTCTTGCAAGCCCATGCAGATGGGAGAGCATTTCCTCCTTCGCCTCCCTTATCTTGTGGACGTAAAGCGGCGCAGGAAACCGCCTGTTCATTATCTCAAGAGTTTCGGGGGCAAGAGTGCTCCTGGCCGGCTCGGTCTTCATGTTTTTGTAAGTCATCCACACACCGACTGCCTTAAGGAAACTAAGCATTTAAGCCTTTAGACGGCAATCCGCGAACTCACCAGTACTTTCTCGGCTCCTCCGCCGCGCGGCAGCGGGGGTAAACGACGCTGAACCTCCTCCCGAAAACCGCGTCCCTGAAACTCTTCTCCTCGCCGGCGAGCGTATCCTGCACGAGCACGCCCCAAAGGTTTGCGGTTTCAGCGAGGGTCATGAAGCTCAACGGGCAGTCCGCAGGGCAGTCCCCGCCTCCCGTGGCCGAACGAATCATCTTCATGAGTTCGCTTCTCGGCCCGTCCTTCATGGACTTCGTCCCAAGGCGGAGCAGCTTCGCGCGGCCCCAGAACTCCCCGTCCGAAATCTCGCCGTCGCGCCACCGCCTGAAATTCACGCCGAGGTCGAACTCCCACCTGCGCGCGAATCCGAGGAGCGCGCTGAAAACCGGCTCGACATCCTCATTCCGGATTTCCTCCCGCTTGGCGAGCCCTTCAAGGTGCGCATGCATCTTGTTCCTCGCCACGCCAATCAACTCCGCATAATAAGGCTCTCCCGATCTCACGGGCCCCTTCTTCAACCGAAACAAGCAACCAACCCCAAGAAATAACGAAAATAGCGAAAAACGCTGGACGGCAAACAGCGAGCCCGCGGAAAGCCGCGCGCCCCCAACGCTCCGCAACTCAAGGGCACGGAGGCACGCCAATCCCGCGGGAGCGCGCCTCGCCAAAAGAGGCTTCCGCCTCATCGCTCCTCCCGAGCCGGCAAAGCACGAAACCCCTCAGCATCCAGGCGACCCCGCGCGAATCCCCTGCCTCCGTCGCCTCGTCAAGCGCCTCAAGCGCCTGCTCGTACTTCATGAGCTTGAACAGCGCGCTGCCCTTCAAGGTCAGCGCCGCAACGTCGCCCGGCTCCGCCTCCAGCGCCTTCCCGACCGGCTCAAGCGCGCTCTGCGGCATGCCGAGCTCCATGTAAGCAAGCGCCGTGCCGTAAAGCGCGCCAAAATCGCCGGGCTTCACCTCAAGCGCCTTCGTGAACGCGGACAACGCCTTCGCAGGCTTCTCCATGTTCCCGAAGATTGTGCCCTGGTTTTTCCAGGCATCCGCGTTCCTCGGGTCAAGCTCCGACGCCTTCCTGAACGCGGCAAGCGCCTCGTCCGGCCTCCCCAGCATCCTGAGCGTCACGCCCTTGTCGTTCCAGGCGCACGCGTTGCCCGGCTCAAGCTCAAGCGCGCGCTCCTGCGACTCGAGCGCTTCGGCGTAAAGCCCTTGGTCGCGGCGCTCGGAAGCCATCCTGCCCAGCACGGCTCCCCGCGCCCGCCACGCCGCCGCAAAATCCGGCTTGCGCTCAAGCGCAGCGTCAAACCTTTCAAGCGCCTCGCCCGTTTTCCCGCTCCGCGCAAGCACCTTCCCGGACCTGAAAAGCTCGGCCGCATCCATCAGGCTGGGTAGGCCTGTTTCCTTAAGGCGCGCAAGAAAAGCTTTTTGCTCCCGGGTCCTGCCCCGCGGAGGTGCCACCGCTGATACCATGCGGATACCGCAGACTACAACAATATAAAATATGCTGCTAACGCCTTTTTCCCGCAGCCGCACGGAAAAAAACTAAAGCCCCAGGACCTCTTTCATCGAGAAAACGCCCTTCTTTCCCTTCACGAAGCGCGCGGCGGCAAGCGCGCCCGCGGCGAACGCCTCCCTTGAATGCGCGCGGTGCGTGAGCTCGAGGCGCTCGGTCTGCGAGGCGAAAATCACGGTGTGGTCGCCCACGATGCCCCCCGCCCTGATTGCGTGGATGGGAGCCTCCCTCCCGATTTTTTCCGCAAGCCTTTTCGCGGTCCCGGAAGGCGCGTCCTTCTTCGTCCTGTGGTGCGCCTCCACGATTTCCACGTCGTAAAGGGGAAGGGCGCGCGCAACCTGCTCCACGACCGAGAAAAGCACGTTCACGCCCAAGGCCATGTTCGGCGAAATCACCGCGCCGCGCCCGTTCTCCCCGACCAAACGCCCGATTTCACCCGTTTGCGCCGCGGAAAGGCCGGTCGTGCCAATCACCGCGTCCGAATGCCTCAGGACTACGGGCGCGTTCGCGGCGGTCGCGTCCGCCCCGCTGAAATCAATCACCACGTCCGGCTTTTTTTCCCTGAGGACTTGCTCGAGCTCGCTTGCGCGCGACACTTTCACGCCGCAAAGCTCCCCCTCTCCGGGCGAGTCGGAGTCCACGCAGGCGACGAGCTCCAAATCCTTTTCCGCGACCGCCATGCGCGCAATCATGGAGCCCATCCTCCCGCAGCCCAAAATCCCGATTTTCATCTTGAAGCACCCGGAAAGTATTTTTCCACGAGGCTTTTAATCACGGGCACGTTCGCCTCCGAAAGCGGGTAAAGCGGGGGCCTCGGCTCGCCCGCGGGCATTCCCGCCATGCCCATCGCCGCCTTGATGGGGATGGGGTTCGTTTCCACGAACTGCTTCGTGAAAAGCGGGTAAAGCTCGTAATGGAGCCTCCGCGCCTCCGCAAAATCGCCTTTCAGGGCCGCGCGCACCATCCCGGAAACCTTGCCCGGCAAAAGGTTTGACGCGACGGAAACCACGCCCTTCCCGCCCACGCTGATGGCCGGAAGCGTGAAGGAATCGTCGCCAGAAAGCAGGGTGAAGCCCTCCGGCATCTTTTCCACCACGTCCATTATCTGGTTGAGCGAGCCGCTCGCCTCCTTCACCGCGACGACGTTTTCAATTTGCGCGAGCTTGAGGAGCGTCGGCGTCTCTATGTTCCTCGCGGTCCTCCCCGCGATGTTGTAGACTATTATTGGAAGCGCCGTTGACTCCGCAATCTCCTTGTAATGCCTGAAAATCCCGTCCTGCATGGGCTTGTTGTAGTAAGGGCACACCACGAGGAGCGCGTCCGCGCCCAATTTTTCCGCCTGCCTGGCCGCCTGCACGGAAGTCCGCGTGCAATTCGTCCCGGTCCCCGCGATTACGGGCACGCGGCCGCCCGCCGCCTGGACGACGGCGGAAACCGCCTTCTCGCGCTCGTCCCATGAAAGCGTCGGGGCCTCTCCGGTCGTTCCCAGCACGAGGAGGCCGCTTATCCCCTCCCTGACCTGGTAATCCGCGTTCCTCGCAAGGCCCTCCGCGTCCACTTCCCCGCCCGTGAAAGGCGTCACCATCGCGGTGAACGCCCCCTCCAGCCGCACTTCGCGCATGAATTCCACCCGCCGTGGATTACGAAATGCGAATTATTAAACCTATTTTGTTGCGAAAAACGCAACAATTATATGCAAACCCGGCAAAAGGTTGGGCATGGACGAAACGGACGAGGAAATCCTTTCCGCGCTTTCCGAGAACTCGCGGCTTCCGAACATCGAGCTCGCCCAAAAGCTCGGCATCTCGGAGGGCACGGTGAGGAACCGCATCCAGAGGATGGTTGAGGGGAAGGCAATCCGCCGCTTCACTGTCGAGCTTTCCACGGGCGCGGCTTTCACCGCCTTCACGCTCATAGAGGCCGAGCCGAACGCCTCGCCGAAAAAGCTCGTGTCCAAGCTGAAGTCGGTGAAAGGCGTCCGCAGGGTTTTCGAGCTCGCGGGAAACATAGACTTCATGGCAGAAATCGTGACCGGCTCGGCCCTCTCATGCAACGAGACGCTTGACGCGGTGCGCGCAATCCCGGGAGTGCGGAAGACGGAGACGCTGACGGTGCTGAGAATCAACTAGGCGGTTTTGCGGGTGATTGCGTGGCGGGAAGGAAGGGCGGGAAAGTGAGGATTTATTTCGCGCGCGCCGGAACCAGCGCGGAAACCGGGAAGGTCGAGAAAACCGACGCGGAATGGAAAAAAATCCTTTCCCCCGAGCAGTACCGGGTCGCGCGCAAGGGCGGAACGGAGCGCGCTTTCAGCGCGCACTGCGAGCCCACTACCGGGCACGGTTTTTACGAGTGCGCGTGCTGCGGCACCGACCTCTTCTCCCTGAAAGCGAAGTTCGAGTCCGGGACGGGTTGGCCGAGCTTCTTCGAGCCGGTTTCCGAGCTGAACATCACGCTCAAGCCGGACAAGAGCGGGGGAAAGGCGCGCACGGAGGCGCTTTGCGCGCGCTGCGGCGCGCACCTCGGCCACGTTTTCGACGACGGGCCGCCCCCCACCGGCAAGCGGTACTGCATGAACTGCGCGTCCCTCGTGTTCAAGCCGGGATGAAAAGAAAAAAAAATTGAGCGCCTCGGCCCGAACCGCGGGAACCGGCGGTTCCCCCAGTTTGAGGCTCCTCCGGACCCCTCCAATAAACACGAAAAAAGAAAATAGCGCCTCGGCCGGGATTGACGGCTTCGCCGGCAGATTTTCGCCGCAGGCGAATGCTTTCGAACCCGGGTCGCTGACTTTCAGCAGCCGTTTTTCCGCTTGAGCGCTTTTACGCGCGAGCCGCTTTTTGCTGGCGAGCTCGGAAAAGGGCCACGACAGGCCAGTATGCTGGACCACTACACTACCGAGGCGTTTGGAGGGTTAGTTTGTTGCGTTCGTTCTTTTAATACTGCGTTGGAGTCCCGCAACCCGGACTCGAACCGGGAACCCCTCGGTATCAACCGCGCGCCCGCTTTCGCGGGCAGGCCAAACTACAGCCGAGTGCTCTGCCATTGAGCTATTGCGGGATAGGAAAGCGGTATATTTTAGCCGGACACGATTTTAAAAGGGTTGGCGAGAAGGGGCGCGCCTAAACCGTCATCGGCTTGACGAGCTTCACGAAGCCCTGCTTGGGCTCGTAAAGGCTGCCCGTGACCATGAGGTGCTCGTCAATTATCTGCTTCGCGTTGTCGCGCCCGATTCCGCGCTTCTCGGACTCGGTTACGACCGCTTCGAGGGGGACGGGGCCGGCGGCCGCCTCGAGCTCGTTGACGACTTTCAGGACGACGTCCGCGGCCGCGACGGTGCCCAGGCCCACGCCGCCTTCGGCTGCGATGGTTGCCGCCTCGAACGACCGCCTCTCGTCAAGGTGGGGAATCGAGTGGTGCGGGTGGCCGCTGCGCAGGAGTTCGGGGGTGGAGAACCTGCTTCCCACGCGCGTGACCTTTCCCTCGTACTCCATGCGCTTCACGCACGAGTCCAGGAACGCGCTTGAGACGACGAGCCCGGTGCGCGCCCTCACCCCCTTGCGGAGCTCGGCGTAGGACTTGGTGTCGCGCACGCATTCCGCGACCACGGCTTCCCCTATCATGTCGCGCTTTATCTTGAAGAGCTTCTCTTCCAGGCTGCTTATGAAGTGGCCTTTCTGGTGCGGGGCGACCGAGTCTATGCCGCGGAGGATGACTTCAAAGCGGTCGTCCGTCTTCGCCGACATGACGTCAAGCATTTCCTCTATCCTCTCAATCTTCTTGTGCAGCCGCCGCATTTCCTCGGCTTTCGCGTCCTCCGCTGCGCTGCCCCTGCTGCCCCTGCCCATGAGTGAGCCTAGGATGCCCATCCAAACCACTGGTCGCTGCGTGAGTTGTGGCGAATGGCTGCTTAAAAAGGTTTCGGGGAAGCGGCGGGCGGCACCGCGCGCCCCCTATTTTCCGGGACGGCATTCGCGGCCCACGATTTTTTCGAGGCGCGCCAAGCTTTCGCGCTGGGTTTCGGTGGTGTTCAGCATGAAGCAGTCCAGGCGCTTCGTGAAGAGCCTGAAGAACGCGTCCCTCAGGCGGATTTTGCGCCCGTCGCGGACGAGCTGGTGCTGGGGGTTGCAGTAGTCGTTTTCCTTCAGGTAGGCGAACGCCTCTTCGGCGGAAAGCGCGTATTCCTTGCGCGGGTCGCCCTTGTCGCGCTTGAGTAGGACGAGGGTGGTGAGGCTGGTCGCGCGCCTGATTTTCTCGAAGCCGATTGCGCGCGCGAGGTCCGCTATCCCGCGCTTCTTGTTGTCGAGCTTCACCATCGCCTCGAGCTCCCCGTACTCGCTCCACACCTTTGGGAGGTCCTCGCGGATGTAGGAGTTTTTTTCGGAGGAGTAGGCGGACAGCTCGCGGGGGTACGCGCGCACGAAGAACCAGTCGTCGGAAATGTAGCTCGCGTAGTCGCGCAGGAGGAGGCCGTAGGTGAGCGTCGTCTTCCCGGTGCCGGAGGGCGCCATCATGGCGAGGCCGCGGCCGTTGTAGTCAATCGCCGAGCCGTGCACCGAGTAGCGCCTGCTTGAGGGCGAGTAGTCCTCGAGCACGTCGCCCACGAGGGCGAGCGCCATGCTTTTCACCCACCCGTAATAGTCGCAGTTTCGCACGATGAGGGTGCGCGAGCGGTTCTCGTAAAGCACCTCGAACCCGCCGCCGTCGTTAACCGCGTAGATGATGGAGTGCGAGAACACCTGCTCGTCCGCGGAGTAAAAGTTGTCGAGCCACATGCGGTGGAACTCTTCCACGTTGGTCACGAACTGGCAGCTCGTGTAATGCAGGCGCGCCTTCGCCTGGAAAAGCTTTTTCGAGTCCAGGAGCTTTCCGAGGAGCGCGTCTTTTTCTTCGAAGCCTATGAGCCTTACCGCGTAGCGGATTCCGACCGGCAGCTCGTGGCTCTTGATTTTCGACAAAACGGGCATGCAACCCCTTTTTGCCTTGCGGCATTTTTAAAAGGCGCGCCGCTGGGGGGAAGGAAAGGATGGGCTTTTCAGCCCCTACTTTTTCGCGCGGATGTCTTTCCGCTTGGGCCTGAGCGCGGAGTAGCCGCACTTCCTGCATTTTTCGGCCCCTGCCTTGTTTCTTGCCTTGCATTTCTTGCAGATGTAGATTTTTGCCAGAACGGCGTCGGCAACAGGAAACTTACCCAAAGCTTACCACCTATGGAACGGAATGGGTTAATTGTGCCGGCGGGGATTATAAAGCCTTTCAGGCGGCGCGGGCGGCCGCACGAACCCGAATCGCTTTTTAACGCTAGCCCGGCAAAACAATGCCGTGGCTTCGCTTTCGCGGCTCCGGCTGCTGATGCTCCTCACGATGGCGCTCGTTTTCGGCACGCTTTTCGCGTTCATCGCAGTCGCCTCGACGATTGTTGAGGTGTACGTCGGGGGCGGCTCGCTTTGGGGGGCGCTCGCGGTATCCCTGTTCTTCTCGCTTGTCTTCATCGCAATCCAGTGGTACGCGTCGCCGTGGGTGGTCGCGTGGGCCGCGCGCCTCAAGTATCTGGAGGAAGGCGACAACCCGTGGCTTGAGGGGACGGTTGCGGAGCTCGCGAGGCAGGCGGGGGTCCCGAAGCCGAGGCTCGCCGTGGTTCCCGACCCGTCGCCGAACGCGTTCGTTTTCGGGAGGACGCGGGGAAGCTCTACGCTCGCGGTGCACGAGGGGCTTTTGCAAAGGCTTTCAAGGGACGAGGCGAAGGCGGTGCTGGCCCACGAAATCGGGCATTTGCGGCACAACGACTGCATGGTGATGACCGTGGTCTCGGCGGTGCCGATAATCGCTTAC
>JAQTMQ010000020.1 GCA_028714235.1 Candidatus Iainarchaeum sp.
TGGAGAACATAATGATTCCGAACATGTTTTACAGGACGGACATCGGGGAAAGGTGGGTGCGGGACAGCGACCTGCTCCACATGTGGGGATACCTCTACTGATTCCCGCAGATTGCGTCGTAGTTGAGCCGCACGCGGCGCAGTATTTCGGCGACCCCGCGGCCGAAGCGGCGCGCCTTGTAGAATGAGACTCTTGCCTTGCCGTGGACTTCGCCCCGGATTGGGAGGTTGAGCGAGAAGGTCGGGTATTTTTTGCCGTAGACCATGGTTTCGTCGTGGTGGCCGTTCCTGTAGCTTATCTTGAGGCGGCGGATGCGGGAGAGAGCGCGCTTGAGCGCGCTCCTGTCCACGTTGTGGAGCCATTCCACGTTCACGTCGGAGGTCTTTGCGCCGGTGGTCACGTCAATCGGGATGTAGAGGGCGCGGCCCTCGCGCTTCATGACCGCTTTCGCTCCCGCCATCGTGGTTTCTTCCGCTGTGGTGAAATAGAACTTGGTTTTGCGGTCGCGCACGCGCGGCATCACGGAGCGGAAGACCTCGGCCGCGCACACCATGTTGTCGAGGTTTCCTATGTACTCCTTTTTCCCCTTCCTGCGCGCAATCCTCACGCCTGCCGCTTTCCAGACCACGTCGCAGTGCGCGGTGACGATGATTTTGCCGCCGTTCCTCTCGGGTTTTGTTTTCCCGTTGCCTGCCGCCATAAGGCCTATTTTGGTGGGGCGCAAGGATTTTAAGCCATCTTTTGAAGGCGCCTCCGGCGGGGGAAACTATTTATGCGCCGGAAACCCAATGAGTCCCGCTCGGAGGGTGGGGCCGATGGTCAGCGTCAAGGAGATAATGCACGCCATAACTGTTGTAGAAGCCGGCGACAGCGTGCATGACGTCGCGAGGCTTATGGAAAGGAAGAACATCGGCTCGGTCCTCGTGCGCAGCGGCGGCGAGCTGAAGGGCATACTCACGGAGCGCGACATGCTCAAGCGGGTGGTCGCAAGGGCGCTTGACGTGACGGCCACCAGGGCCGGAGAGGTGATGTCCCCGCTCGTCCACACCATCAAGCACGACGCGGACGTGCTCGAGGCGAGCAGGATGTTCAGGGAAAACCACATCCGGCGGCTTCCGGTGACCGAGGGCGGGAGAATAATCGGGCTCATCACGGCAAGGGACGTCGCGAAGTCCATGCCTTTCGAGATACAGTCCGCGCTTTCCAACGCGAGGCGGCTCGGGCGCGAAGGCCTGTTCGGGGATTAGGGCGCGGTGCCGCAAAGCCTTTTTAGTTTCCGCGGCCGCTATTATAGGCGATGAAGGACAGGCGGTTTTACGCGCTATTCGCCCTGGCCTTGCTGGCCGCGTTCCTCTTCAGGTTTTACGACCTCACGAACCGCCCGATTCACCACGACGAGGGGGTGATAGGGTGGTTCAAGGAGAACATCCTGAACGCGTGCCTTTACCCGGACCTGGGCAGCCTCGCGGAGTACGCGGAAAGGTGCGGCTCGGCTTACAACTACCACCCGGACTACCACGGCCCCTTCGAATACCTGTTCGGGGCGTGGGCGTTCAGGCTCTTCGGGACTAGCGACTTCACCTTGCGCGCGCCTGAGTGCCTATTCAACCTCCTGACTGTCGCCCTCGTCCTCCCGCTGCGGAGAAAGCTCGGCGACGCCGGCTCGCTTTCCGCCGCGGCCCTGCTCGCGGTTTCGCCCTCGTTCGTTTATTTCGCGCAGCGCGCGTACATGGACAACTTTTTCCTGTTCTTTTCGCTCGCGTTCGCGGTCTGCGCGGTGAAGTTCTGGGACGAGCGGAAAAACCTGTGGCTTTACTTGGGCGCGGCCGACCTCGCCCTCCTGTTCGCGACGAAGGAAACCGCGTTCATATTCCTTTTCACCGCTGCCTCGTTCGCCTTCTTCGAGTATTATTACTCGCGGGCGAAGGCGGGCGGCGTCGTCGCGCGCGGAAAGGAAACGCTTCGCGGGCTTTTTGGAATCGTTTCGGGGAACCGGAAGGCATTCCTCGCCGGGGCCGCGCTGTTCGCGTTCGTTTACGCCTTCGTGTTTTCCACGATGTTTGCGGACGTGCTGCACGGGCTCGCGCAGGGAACGCTTCTCGCGGATGCGCGCGCGGCTTTCGATTACTCGCGCCCCGACGCGCTTTTCTCCAACCCGTACGACGACGTTTTCAGCGGGGTGAGCGGCGGGCTCACCTTCTGGGTGAACCGCTCGACCACGTGGGAGGGGCACATCAAGCCGGCCGGGTACTACTTGTGGCTGCTCATCAACTACGAGCCCGCGGTTTTCGCGCTGTTTTCCCTTGCCCTGCTTGCCTGGGCCTGGATTGCCGCGCGCCGGCTCATGGGCGACGGGGGCGCCGGGCTTTTCCGCGGCAGGGAGTCGGTCGCGCGCTTTTTCGCGTGGTGGGCGGCTTCCACGCTCGCGATCTTCGCGCTCATCCCGTACAAGACGCCTTGGCTTGACGTCCACATGATTCTCCCGATGGCGGTTTTCGCGGGCCTGGGGCTCGACGAGCTCTGGAAGCGCGGGCGCGGGGACGTGAAGATGATGGCGCTCACCGCGTTCGCGGCCCTTCTCCTCGTTTCCGCCTTCATGGCGTGGGACATAACTTACGTCAGGTACGCGGACGGGAACGTGGGGCTCGTTTACGTCTCTGGGCTTGACGACTACAAGAGGCTCACCGCGAAAATTGACGCTGCCGCGGAAAGGTTCGACGGGTTGGACACGGAAATCGCAATCGTTTCAACCGACCAGTGGCCGCTCGCGTGGAGCCTGCGCGATTACCGGCGCGTGGTCTGCTGGGGCGGCGCGTGCGCGAACGGCCTCGCGGTCCCGATAATCGTGAGCAGCAGGACGGATTACTCGGAGATTCGGGAGGACGCTCGCTCGTCCTATTACCCGCCTGAAAGGTTCGAGATGAGGCCGGGCGCGGTCGTCCACCTTTACGTGCGCCGGTAGAGCGCGAAGTCCGCCGTGTCGTTGACCAGGGAATACGCGTCGCCGGCGCTTGGAAGCGCGCCCGGGAAGTCCGGACCCCTCCTTTTCTGCACCAGCACGTAGTCCGGGTTTTCCGAGAGGAGCCCGCCCCAGTTCGCAATCCACGTCCTCCTGCTTCCCTGCATGTGCGGGTTGTCCGGCTCGTCTTTGTCCGATACGAGCGCGACCGTCGCGCCGCTGAACGCGGCCACAGGGTATTCGATCCAGTTGAACGCCTCGCCCGAGTACTGGAGGACGAGCGAACCGTATTCCAGCCTGCCTGCGCGCGCCTCGCCTGCCAGGTAGTCGCAAACCCATTTTTGCTCCGGGCCTATCATTTCGCGGGAATCCCACCAACCCTGGAAGTAGCCGCGCGAGGCGTCGAGCGCGTGCGAGCCCCACTGCTCGGAAACCGTGTCCGGCCCGGAATCGGCTATCCCGAGCACGGGGTGGATGAGGATTGCGAGGACCGCGGAGGAGAGCGCGAGCGAGGCGATGAAACCCGGAACGCCGCGAGCGCCTTTCGCCGAGGAAACGCGCGAGGTGACTGACGCCGCGAGCATGCCTGCCGGGAAGACGAGCGCGTAAGTCGCCCACGCGACCCCGGACTTGAACGGAAGCTCGTTGAGGATTGACTGGAGCTCGCCCGAAGCCGGGGGCAGGAGGGGCGCGAGCGTCGCCGCGGCGAGCGTGGGGAGGAGGAGGGCGAGCGCGATTGCGGGCGCGGCTGAAGCGGCTTTCCCAAGCCGGCCGGATTTCGCGCCTGAAAACGCCCCGCACCACTGCCATGCCGCGAGGCCCAGGCCCACGAGCCCGGGGAAAGCGATTGCGGGATAGGAGCGCAGGGCGTCCGCGAACGCCACGTTTCCGGCGCGGATTTGGAATGCGAGGAATGCCGCCTGCATGGCGAGGAGCGCGCCTGCCCCTGCCGCGGTTATCCCGGCCCGCGCTTCCCTTTTTGAAAACGCCCAGAAGAGCAGCGCGGCTGACGCGAGGGCGGGAATTGCCGCGTAAGCGGTTGCTGCCGGGACGAACCGCGTTGCTAGAGGGAGCATCGCGTAGGCGAACGGAAGCAGGGCGAGGGAATGGATTTGCGCGTCCCGCGCGAACCTGCCAAGGCTGCCTGAGGCGAGGTAGGCGAGCGCCACCGCGGCGAGCGCGAGGAACGCGAACCCTCCGAGCATCGGGTGGACGAGGAGCGCCGCCGCGAGCGCGGAGGCGGGAAGCAGGACGCCCGTTTTCCCGCGGGAGTAGAGCGCGTAAAACGAGAGCGCGGAAGCCGCGAAAACGAGCACCATCGTGGTTGCGCGGACGTCGTTACCCCGCAGCTGCGCGAACGACAGGAGGAAGAACGCCGCAGCCCACGCCCCGGCCTTTTCGCCGAAAAGGTTTTTGCCGAGCGAGAAGACCGCGCAGATTTGGAGGAGGAAGAGGAAGAACGCGAACGCCGAGATTGCGTGCGCCGCGCCCGCACCGGAAAAGCTCGCGATGAACGAGAAGACTGAAACGTAGCCCGGGAAAACCCTCGAAATGCCGTATTCGGGCGCGGGGTTGTTCGATTCCGGATGGTATTCGTTGAAGGTGAGGACCTGCTGGACCGGCGCGATGTGGTTGGGCGCGACGTCCATGAACGGGGGGACAGGGGACGCGAGCTGAAGGAGGAGGCAGGGGACGCCGCCGAAAATGAGGGCGAAGAGGAGAAGCCAGCCGACTTCCCCGGAGAACATTCCTGGGATTCCGGAAACCCATTCGCGGGCGCGCGAGGCGATTTGCGCGTGGACCCCCTCCCCGAAAGCGCAGGCGGCGAACGCGAGCGTCACGAGCGCGAGGGACGCGGCGGAATACGCCTTCAGCGCGCCAAGGACGAGAAGGACGGGATAGGTTGCGAGCGCGCCCAGGACGAATGAAGCGAGCAGTAGCTCCGGGAAGCCTAAACGCGTTTTTCCCTGCAGCCTGAAGGCGATGGCCGCGCCGATTGCAAGCATCGCGGCGAACCCTAGCATAGTGCCCGCGAGGGCTGGGATGGTCACGGAAAGCTGCGAGCCTGCGCCCGCGATTCCCGCGGACAGGTCGCCGTACATGTTCCATCCCGCGGCTTTCAGCTGGCCAAGCGACCATGCGAGGACGAGCGCGGGAACCGCTATGAATGCGGCGAAGTGGGCGGACGCCCGCAGGATTACGGCTGCGCCCGGCGCGGGGAAAGCGGGCGCGCGCCTATTTTTTCCTTTCATAAGGCTTCCGCTTCAGGCCGACGACGCGGTATTTGAGCAGGGTTTTCGCCATTCCCATTCCGCCGGTTATCGGGTTGAGCTTGACCTGACCCATCCTTTCGCGGTAATCGATTTGAATCTCTGCTATCCTGCAGCCCGCGCGCGCGGGCTTGAATAAGAGTTCGAGCGAGAGCCCCACGTTTTCCGTCCATTCGAAAGAGTGGATGACTTCGCGGCGGAATGCGCGCATGCCGGTCGTGATGTCCGTGATTTTCGTTCCGTAGAGGAGGTTCGCCGCGTGCGCGAACATGCGGTTGCCGAACTGGTTGAATTTCGGCATGGCCTTGACGTCCGATTTGCCGAGGAAGCGCGACGCGCTCACCACGTCATAGCCCTTTTCCAGGAGGGCGAGCATCTCGGGAATTTTTTCCATCGGGTACGTGCCGTCGCAGTCGGTCGTGATTATCACGCCGCCTTTCGCGGCGAGGAGCGCGGTCTTCAGGGCGATTCCGTAGCCCATGGGCTTCTGGCGGATGACGCGCGCGCCCAGCTTTTCGGCTAGCTCCGGCGTCCTGTCCGAGCTCGAGTCGACGACGACTATCTCCGCGCCCTTCACGGCCTTGCGTATGCCCCTGATTACGGCTTCGACGGCCTCCTCCTCGTTTTTCGTGCCCATGCAGACGGAAACGCGCATGCAGCTATTTGCGGGACTAAAGCTTTTTAGCCCTGCCGCGCGCTAACGTTAGCGGATGATTCTTGGCTTGCTTTACCTTGCCCTGACTTTCGCGGTCGGCTGGCTTGCGCTTTCATTCCTCGGGAGGAGGATGCGGCTTGTCGAGCTCCTGGCACTGGTTTTCCCCCTCGGCTTCGGGATTTCGGCCGCGTCGTGCTTCGCAATCGTCCTATTCCTTCACCTGCCTTACGGCCTGCTCGTGTGGGTGGTTGCGGCGCTTGCCCTCGTGTTTTTCGCGAGGGGGAGGCTATCTTGGGAGAAAACGGTTTCGCGCCTTGAGCTCGCGCTCATCGTTTTCGCGCTTCTGCTGGCGGGCTTCAATTTTTACCGCCTGCAGCTTGAGCCCACTGGCCACTCGTACCTCGCGAGCAGGATTGCTTTCAACGACAACATGCTGCACAACGCGATGGTGAGCTCGTTCGCGTACGGGGACAACTATCCGCCCGAGGAGCCTTTCCTCGCGGGCTTTCCCCTCCACTACCACTTCTTCATCAACTTTTACAGCGGGATGCTGCTTTACGGGGGCTTGGGCTTCTGGGAGAGCTTCGTCTTTCCCGAAATCTTCCTGCTTGCAAGCGCAATCCTTGGGATTTACGCGGTGACGAACCGGCTTGCCGGAAGCCGGGCCGCGTCCCTGTTTGCGGTCGCGCTCCTCCTCTTTAACGGCAATCTCGCTGTAATCAGCGCGCTAGAGAAAAGCCCGGGCGCCGGGCCGTACGAAATCGGCAACATAATCAGCGACATGTACGGCGGGGCGGAAAAGTATTTCGGCTCTGACGAGCTTCTTGCGACCATGACTCCGCTGCGCGCGCTCGTGGGCGGCCTCCCCGTCTTCATCGCCGGGCTCCTCCTGGTTGTCATTGGGGTGGGGCTGAACGGGAAGGCGGATGACAGGCGAGCGCTCGCGCTTGCCGGAATGGCGGCTGGCGTGAGCCCGCTAATCCACGGCTTCTGCTTCCCGTGCCTCGGAATCGTGGGCGGCATCCTCATACTGCTTTTCGCGCGCGACAAGGCGAGGGCGCTCGCATGGTTCGCGGTGCCCGCGCTCCTGCTCGGGGGAATCGAGTTCCTGTTCATCTTCTCCACCGGCACGCCGAAAGGCTACCCGCACTTCAACCTGTTCTACATGGCCGAGGATATTCCCTCGGCGGTGATGGTGTGGGTGAGGAACTGGTCGCCCTTCATATTCCTCGTGCTCGCTGGCATCGGCCTCGCGAACTATAAGCAGAAGATGTATTACCTCGCGCCGCTCGCGCTCTTCGCGCTCGTGAACACCGTGCAGTACCAGCCGTTCGAGATTGACAACCAGGTGATTTTCCTCTGGTATGCGGCAAGCGTCCCGCTCGCCGCGCTTTTCCTCGGAAGGCTCTGGGAGAACGGGAAGGCGGGCGCGCTCGTCGCCCTGATGCTTTTGTCCGCGTCAATGATTTCCGGGATGCTCGTGTGGTACTACCATGCGAACACGCGGTACGAGGTTTATTCCGACGGCGAGTTCGGGTTTGCCGAATGGCTGCGCGGGAACACGCCGCCCAAATCCGTGGTCCTCACCGCAATCGTGCACACGCACCCGGCAAGCATCCTTGCCGGGAGGAGGATGCTCGTCGGCATCGGCTCTTACACGGACGGGAGGGGGTTAAACGAGCTCGCGGGCAGGCCGGTGAACTACCACGAGAAGGAGGCGGCGCTCAAGCGAATCTACTCCGGCGCGCCCGGCGCGGACGCGGACCTGCTGGGCTACGGCGTGAACTACGTGGTGGTAAGCCCTTACGAGCTTTACTCGGACTACATCTCAATCAACGAAACGTTTTTCGCGGACCGGGCGCGCTTCGAAAAGGTTTACGACGAATTCATTGACGGGAGGGAGTGGCGCGTCTTCAGGGCGGCGGGCGTGCCGCCCGCCGGCTAGCCGAGCAGCGCCCTGAACTTTTCCTCGAGCGCCTCCCCCTCTTTCTGGCTTGCGAGAATGAGCGCGCAGGCAACGAGCAGCGCGTAAACGAGGAGCGCGAGCGCGGCGAAAACGATTCGCGAGCCGCCCAGGTAGTCGAACGCGAACACGAGGTGGTTGTCGGCTTTCAGCGGCAGGTTGAAGGGCTCGTAATTGGTAAGCTGCTCGGTGAAAAGCAGGTATACGTGGCTTCCCTTGACCAGGACGAACTCGGCGATGATGAGCGCGAGCACCGGCGCGCGCAGCCCGCGCCTCCAGCCGGAAAGCGACCTTGCGATGACAATCTCGAGGATTAGCAGGGTCGGGAGGAAGAGCGGCATCCAGCCCTTCTCGTCAACGTACATGGTCGTGAGGCAGCCGAAAACGAACGAGATTGGGAGCATGAGGAGGAAAAGGAATTCCGGCTCCTCCGGGTCCGCGATTTTTTTCCAAGTGCCTGAAAGGACGGAGCCGATTGCTATTGCGGCGAGCGCGGCGCAGCCGGTGAGGGTAAGCGCGCCCGGGAGGACGTCAAGCCAGAAGCGGAGGGTCACGCTGTAAGCGAAGCCGTAGCAGTCGAACTGCCAGCCTGACTGCGCGCACCGCAGCAGGTCCAGCGGCGTCGAGTTCGGGAACCATTTCCCGAACCATTCCTGCTGGAAGACCGGGTAAAGCGTGGCCACCGCGTTCCTCGCGCGGTCCTCAAGGAAGCCCTGCGAGGTTATCCCGGCCTTCAGGGCCGGGCTTGAGCTCAGCGTTTCGGAAACCCCGTAGTTCTCGAACGCCCACGCGTGCCACGGGGCGAGGAGCGCGAGCCCTGCGACGGCCGCGATTCCCGCCGCCTTCCAGCCTGCCGAAGCGAATTTTTTCCTGTCCCTTGCGAACAGGAGGGCGGAAAGGATTGCGAAGTCGAGCGCGACCGGGATGAGGTAGTATAGGGCGGTCTGGTGCGAGAGGTATGCGCCCGCGGCGTGGATGCCGAGGAGGGCGGCGGTCGAGGCCTCCATTCTTCCGGCGAGCAGCTGCTTCCTGAAGTCAAGGTAGTAATAGATTGCGGAGAGGAGGAAGAGCGAGATTACGAGCTTTGACCACGTGTAGCACTCGTTCGTCAGTACGGACGCGTTGAGGACCGCGAGCAGTACCGCGAGCGCGGCCGAAGAGTACTTGCTGAAGCCGAACCTTTTCGCGAGAAGCGCGAGAGGGAGGATGAACGCGGCGTTCATGAACGAGGCCGCGATTTGGAAAGACCAGAACTCGGTTCCGGAAAGCGACATGAAGTATGCGCCCGCGAGGTTGAAAAGCGGCGTGCGCGAGGTCGGCGTGTAATGCTCGGGAAACCATGTTTTCGAGAGGGGCGCGTGGTCAAGGTAGAAGCGCGCGATGTCATAATGCATCCACCAGTCCCCGTACCAGTACGCGCCGGAATAGAACGGGATGAGGGCCTGCACGCAGACGACCGCGAGGAAGGCGAGCGCGAAAAACGCCGGCAACGCCGGCGGCCTCGGCCCGGGGCCGAGCGCGATTCCCTTCAGGCGCGCGCAGGCGAAAAGCAGGGCCGAGGCGAGGACGGTGAGCGAGAAGTTGAAAAAGAACGCGTCCGCATTCAAGAGGTAGGCGAGGAATTCGGAGAACGCCGCGAACAGGAGGGAGAATGCGACGCTGTTCGCGGCAAGCTCCCAGCCCTCGCGCCTGGTCGCGCATTTCGCGAGCAGGTAGCCGGGAGCGAACCCGAGCAGGAGGACGAGGGACGCCTTTGCGATGTAGACCGCGGCCTCAATCATTTCGCCCACCGCGAACCGAATTCAATTCCGCCGCCTTCCCCATCGCGGACTCGATGCACGCGTCCATGTTCAGGTACCTGAATTCCGAGAACCTCCCGCAAAGCATGATTCCCTGCTTCGCGAAATGCCCGCGCGCCGCCGCGGCGTTACTGTCGTAATGCAAATCGTGGAGGATGTACGCGTGCCTCGTGCGCTTTACCGCGGAGTAAGCAACCGAACCTCCATTAATAATTTTATCTTCGGCGAGCTCTTGGATGACTTGGGCTTCCAGCTTCTCGTCGCTCATGCGCGCGACCTTGTCCCCTTCCCTGAAAGTGATTTCCGCGACGAGCGAAGACTTCCCTTCCGGCGCGGCGAAAGGGCTGAAGTTGCTTGGGAACGCGACCCGGTTGAAGAGCTCGCTTCCGGGAAAGTACATCCACGAGACGTCGTTGATTTTCGGCTTGTTGATGCCGAGCATCACGGTTGCGACCGAGTTGAACTTCAGCCCGGAGACCGCTGTCCTCACTTCCTCAGGAACCCTTTCCGCAGCCGCGGCAAGGGAGTGGATTGGAATCGTTGAAACGAGGAAATCGAATTCGTGCTCGGTTTTGGCCCGGGTTCCGGCCCCGGAAACGACCCACTTCCCGCCCTCCTTCTTCACTTTCGCGACCTTGAAGTTGCGCGCGATGCGCTTGCCCTTGATTCGGCTTTCCAGGGCGCGCGTCAGCGACTGTATGCCGCCGCGGAGCGGGTAATTGAAGTTGAGCTGGTGCGTGTAGCCCTCCGAGCCGAGGCCGAGGGACGCCTTGAGGACGTCCGCGAACGGGGGGCTCGGAATCCTTCCCTCCACCCACGAGGTGGAAAGGTTTTCCGCTTTCGTGTTCCAGATTTTCTCGTTGTAGGGGACTAGGTATTTTTCGGAAATGCCTTTCCCGAAGCGGCTGTAAAGCCATTCCTTCAGGTTTTTCGCGCCCGTTCTCTTTTGCGCGAGAGCGGACGCGTAGCCTGCGAGGCATTCCAGGTTTTCGGCAAGCGGAAGGCCGGACAGCCCGTTTTCGAACGGGTATTTCACGAGCCTGCCGTCGTAAAAAATTTTCGTGTTCCGCCTCCGCTGGCACGCGTTTTTCCCGAGGAGGGAAAGCATGAGGCCGAGCACGGGTTTTTTGCGCGAAAAGATTATGTGGGCGCCCGAATAGTCGAAAGTGTACCCTTGCGCTTGCATGCTCCTGCAGAGGCCCCCGCATTCCGCTTCAGCCTCCAAAACCTGGAAGTCGTGCCTTCCCTCGCCTGCCAAAAGCGCGCCAAGCGCGAGGCCCGAAAGGCCGCCGCCGAGTATCCCGATTTTCATGCAAGCACTCCACCGGTCAAGCGAATCCGTAGATGGTTATGCCGTTTGCGCCGTATCCCGGAGTGAAGCCGGGAACCCCTTGGAAGCCCGGGATGCACCCGAATTCATGCGCCTCGTAGCCGCTCACGTAAACGTAGCTTGCGCCATACTTCCTCATTATTGCCGCGGCGCCGTCCCTCGGGCCGCAGTAAAGCGCCTGCAGGTCCGCGTGCCGCGAACCGAAGTCAAGCCCGTAGTTCGTCACCCACGACTGGTAGCCGAGAACCCTCAAGCGGCCCGCGTAAGAGTCAATCGGGGTCGCGTGCGTGGTCGAGGACGCGAAAACCGCGTTTTCAGGGGTGTTCGCGAGAATCCATTCCCCTGCCGCGACGTCGGCGCTTGAAAGCCCCACCCAGCCCGACGTCACGAAAAAAACTGATGCGAGAAGCGGCGAAATGCAGCAGATTGCGATTAGCGGGACGCGCGCCCACCTGTTCGCCCACGAGAGCGTGATTCCCGCGAGGATGGACGAGAAGACCGCCATGCACATGAAGAACTTGCCCATGTCCCACTGCGTGTTCGAAAACGTGGCGATGTTGGGGAGGACGAAGAGCGCGAGGGAGGCGAGGGCGAGGAAGCCCGCGGGCTTCAAGTCCCTTTTCAAATAGAAGAGAAGCGGAATGGCCGGGATGGCGAGAAGCGCTGCGAGGCCAAGGTTCGCCGCGTAGAACTCAACGAAATAAACGGGGTCGAACGCCCCGTCCCTCAACGCGACCCACCCGAACCCGAATCCAAGCATTCCCCCGGCCCGCCCGAGCGCGCTCAAGAGGAACGGGAACGCGAAGGCGAAGGAGACCGCGATCACGATTAGCGAATTCCCGATTTTTTGGACGGTTTTTTCCGTTACGTGGTAATACGCGAAGTAAAGGGCGGCTGCGACCGCCGCCGAAAGGAACGCGTAGTAATGGAAGGGCGGCATCATGCCGAGGACGATTCCCGCCAAAAGCAGGCGGCGTAAGTCGCCTGGATAGCCTGTTGAGACGAGGAGGGCGACCGCCGCGAGCGCGGGAAGCCCGAATGCAATCGGCCTCTGCGGGAGGAGGAAGCCGGGAAGCATTGAGGGAAGCGCGAAGAAGTCGCCCTTGTTGTCGAACGCGTCGCCCTTGAGCAGCTCCATAACGGGCGCCTTCCCGAACTCGTCCGCGAGCCTCAGGTAGCCGAAGCCTCCCGCGAAAATGACGAGGAATGCCGCGACTAGGGCGGCTTTCCTGTCGCCCGCGAACCGCATTGCGAGAAGGTAGGTGAAAAGCGAGAGGAGCCCGACCCCGATGGTGGAGTCGAGGATTGCGATGAATCGCGGAAAGACCCCGAAAAGCTTCGCCCCGATTGCGGTGTGCAGGTCCGCGAACCAGTGGTACGCGATCGGGACGCCCGCGTAAACTGGCTCTTCAGGCGGGAAGTTGCCGTGGTTGACGCTCTGGATTACCGCGGAGTGGATGAAGTAGTCGCCGTAATTCCAGCCGCCGGTGATAATCCCGTTCCCTGACGGAACCCATAGCGAAGCGAGGAGGATGGCGCCGAAAACCGCCATCGTCAGCGCGGCAAGGAGAAGCGGGACGGCGCCGCCTTCGTTCAGCGCGCGCGAAACGGATGCGGCGCTTAGCCGGACCGGCGCGATTTTCGGGATGATTGCCTTGTCCAGTCTAACCGGGACCAGGAACCCGGCAAGGGAAACGAGGGCGAAGAAGAGGTAAAAAGTGAGCGAAGAATAGCCGAAGGCGAGGCTCATCCAGTAGATTGCGTAGGTTGAGCCCATGAGCGAAAGAAGGACGGAGAGCCCGACGGTTTCAAGGGGGCTCGGGCGCGCGCCAATGATTCGCAGGAGGAAGTAGCCGGGGAGGACGTAAAGGAATGCCGGGACGGCGATTGGAAGGAACAGTTGGGGGAGCGCAAGCGACGCTAGCGTGAGGAGGAGCAACAGGGCTGGAAAGCGCCAGTTTTCGGCCGGGTTTGGCATGCGATAGCTGTTGCGGGCAGGAAAAACATAAATGGTGCGGTGCGCGTCGGGAGGGAGCGCGGTTACTGGAAAGCGCGTGCATGCGGGCGGTTAATTCCGCGCCTGCGGCAAGGTTTGGGCATGGAAGCAAACGGCTTGAATTGCCCGAATGCGGCGCGGTGCGAGGAGTGCGGGTGCAGGTCCGTGGTCCGCGGGAGCGCGTGCTCGGTGTGCATGGAGTGCGGCGAGAGCGCTTGCGGGTGAGGCGCTGCGTGCCTTACTGCTTTTTTGGCGCGTCTTCCTTCGCGGGCTTGGGCGGGTTGCGGCGCATCTGGCTGAAGCGGTATGCGGCTGCGGCCGCAATGATGAGTATCAGCAGCGCCGCGGCGGGCGCAACGTAGCCCTCTAGCCCGCCTCCGCCCGGTGTCGGAGTCGGCTGGACCGCGACCGCGCATGCGGAGCCGTCTTGGCTGCAGCCCTGCCTGCAGTATTCGCTTGCGTAAGTGCATTGCCCTGTCGAGAGGATGCATTCGCCGGAGTGGTAGCGGATGCCTGTGAGGCACTTGTCAGGGCAGCCGTCCGCCTGGCAGCTTCCCCTGCACTCGTCGAACGCGCATCCGAACGCGCACGAGCGGTTTATGTACCTCCCGTTCACGCATTCGTGGAGCACGGCGCCTGAAACGCATTGCATTTCGCCTTCCGCGCACGGGGGAACGCACTCCGGCTCCCCGGAGGACGAGAGCGTGCAGCCAGCGGCGCAGCTTGACAGGTTCCATTGCAGGTCAAAGCCGCACCGCGCCACGGAGTCCCCGATGCAGCGCGATTCCCCTTCGGCGCACTGCGGGCACGGCCCGCAGTCCCGCGCGCAAGTCGAGCAGTTCTCCCCGTGCCACGAGTCGCAGGTGCCGTCGCCGCAGAAATGGGGTCCGGCCATGCGGAGCGTGAAGCTGGGGAGGGAAACGCGCGCCTCCTCGCTGAACGAGCCGCCCGCGCCGACCTCGGAATTCCCTTCCAGCCTGAACGCGTACCCGTACGTGCCGTTGGCGCAGGATTCGTCGGTGGAAAGGCTTGCGAACTCGTAAACGCTTTGCTGCGAGGCGTTCCTCAGCCTGAACCTGCAGGCGAAGTCGATGTTTGACTCGGGGCAGATGACTGCTCCGGGAACCGTCACCTGGACGCCGTTGTTCACGCATCGCCCCGGGAGAAGCGTGACGTTTGCGACGTAGGCCGCGTTGCCGTCGAACACGTTGGCGTTCGTGATGACGAGCGTGAGCGTGACGTTTTCGCCTTGCCGGAGCTCGGAGCCCTCCTGGGGAGACGCGAAGACGAGGTCGTTCCAGCCCGCGCACGCGCAGTAGGAAAACGCGGATGCGAGCAGTACGGCGGCTGCTAAAACGACGCGGCTTTTCTCCAAGTTTCCGACCTTTTCAGGGAAGCGCGGGCTTCCCGCAAGCATTGGGGCCGCCCTGCTTTTATTTCCGCGCCCGGGCGCGCGCCCGGCCTGCGCCGCAAACCCCGCCTTTTTCCCGCCTTTACGCCTGGGCCGGCGTGGGCCCGGAAGCGCCGGCCGCATCCGGCTTCTTTTTCTTTTTCGGGGGCTGCGCGCGCAAGGTGAACCAGAAGCGGGAGCCCTTCCCGACTTCCGAGTCCACCCCAATCTTGCCCTGGTGGAGCTTGATTATCTCCTTTGAAATCGAGAGCCCGAGGCCGGAGCCGCCTTTCGGCTTCCCGTCCTGCGACGGGAGCTGCGTGAACGCCTTGAACAGGCGCGCCCTGCCCTCTTCCGAGATTCCGGGGCCCGTGTCGGCGACTTCGACTCGCACGAAGCTTCGCGAGAGCCGGGTGGCGCGCACTGCCACCCCGCCTTCCTGCGTGAACTTGACGGCGTTTGAGACGAGGTTGAGGAGGACCTGGGCGATTCTGGACGGGTCGCCGTAAACCTGCACCGCGTCGTCCGCGACATCCCATTTCACGTAAAGCCCCTTCTTCTGCGCGAGCACGGAGCATGAGCACTTCTCGGTCAGCGAGCGCAGGTCGAAGAGCTCCGGGCTTATCTTGAACTTGCCGCGCTCGAGCCGCGACTGGTCGAGGAGGTCGTTAATCAGCTTTGTGAGGCGCTCGGTTTCGGCGTGGATGATTGACACGAACCTCTTCTGCTCGTCGTTCAGGGCGCCGGCCTCCATTTCGAGGAGCAGGGAGGAGTATCCGTGGATGCTCGTGAGCGGGGTCCGGAGCTCGTGGGACACGCTTGATATGAACGTGGACTTTTCCTTGTCTATCTCGTTGAGCCGCCTGTTCTTCTCCTCCAGCGCCCTCTGCTTTTTTTCCGCTTCCTCGAACTTCCACTGCGACGTCACGTCGCGTATGATGTACATCTGGCTCTCCGTCTTGTCCTCCGCGTTCTTCACGATCGAGGAGTGGATGCTCGCCTGCACGCGCCTGTCCCCCTTGCCGGCCATCTCGGCCGCGTGGTTTGAAAGGCTCCCGTAATACTTGGTTTTCCGTATGAGCGCGTCAAGCTCGCCCTCCTTCCCGGGGGGGAAGAGCAGGTAGCCGTCCCTGCCCGCGAGCTCGGCCTTCGCGTACCCGAACAGGCTTTCGGAACGCTTGTTCGCGAACTGTATCACGCCCCTGTCGTCCAGGATGAGGATTGCGTCCGACGAGTTGTCAACCATGTTTTTCGCGATCGCCGCGCTCTCCGCGTCGGTCTTCTTCGAGTGGATGTCGCGTAGCACGCCCGCCACCTTGACTATGCCGCCCGACGAGTCGCGGTACACGCGCCCGTTCAGCTCGAACCATTTCTGCTCGCCGGCCCCGGTCACGAGCCTGAGCTCGACGCCCCGGATGTCGCGCTCGGACGCGAACGCCTCGGCGAGCGCGTTCCAGTCCCGCTCGAAGACGATGGTGCCGAAAGGCGCGCCGAGAAGCGAGTCCCTGCTGCGCCCGAGGGCGCGCGCCGCCTCCTCGTTGACCGAGGCGATTTTGCCGTCGCCTCCCGCGGTGAAAATCATTTCCGAGATGCTTTCCACCACGTCCTTGTAGTCGCTTGCCTGCCTGAGGCGCGCGGTCGCGTCCGAGCCCGCGATGACGATGACGCCGAAGCCGTCCGCCTCCGCCTTCCCGGCCCGCAGCTCGAGCGTCCTCTGCTCGCCGTTCTTGCGCGAAAGCCGGTACATGCCCCCGCCTTCGCCCGCGCGGAAGGCGTTTTCCCCGAAAAGCAGGTGGAGGCCCATTCCCGGGAGTTCGGAAGCGGAGTAGCCGGAGGCGACCTCCGCGCCCTCGTTCGCCTCAAGGATTATCCCGGATTTCCCGTCCGCGACGATGACGATGTCCGCCGCGCTGCGCAGCAGGGCGCCCGAAATCCTTTCCGCCTCGTCCGCCTTCCTGGAAAGCTCCATGCCCGAAAGCGCGATGGAGAAGAAGCCCGCGGCGACCGCGCTTGCCGCGGAATCCTCGGCGCCGAACCCTGCCCCGTCCTTCTTCGCGAAGCAGAGCGCGCCCAAAACCTTTCCGCGGATTTCAATGGGCGCGGAAAGGTAGGCTGTGAAGCCTTCTTCGGCAAGCTTCCGCTCGTCAAAAAAGCCCGAGTACTTGCCTATCGAGTTGTCAACGTAGACTTTGCCCTTGCGCACCTCCTCAAGCGAGCTTCCCTGGACCGGCGCGGGCTCCTTTTTTGCGCCGTTTTCGTAGGCCTGCGCGCTCCCGTCCTCTATTATCGCGCAGAACGCCTTGTCGCACCAGCCGGACTCGGCCGCGTATGCCGCCGCCTTCGAAAGCTCGGCCCGGTTGCCCGCGGCCTTCGCGCGCGAAGCCAGACCGGAAAGCAGCTGAAGAACGCCGGGCTTGCTGTAACCGCCCTTCATGAAAACCAACTGGCCGTTTGAAAGCTTATTAATACTCCGCCCGTTAATATACGTTGAGGCGAATCGGGAATGGCGGGCGATGCACTGAGCTTTGAGGCGAACGTCTTGAAGGAGGTGGAGTCAAGACCCGAAGGCGCGAGCGAAAAGGACTTGTCGGCCGCGCTCGGGGCAGAAGGCCTTCCCGAAGCGCTCGCGACCCTTGCCGAAAGCGGGGCGGTGGAGAAGCGCGCCGTTGGCGGAATCACGATGTGGTACCCGCTCTTGAAGGACGCGGTGAGGAAGGTCCTCATCGTCGAAGACGACGAGAACATCAACAACCTGATTAAAATCGCGGTCGGGAAAGGCTGCGAAATCGCGCAATCCTTCGACGGCGACGACGCTCTCGCAAAGGTGCGCGACTGGAAGCCCGACCTCGTCCTGCTCGACCTGATGATTCCCGGCCCGAACGGGATAGAGGTTTGCGGCAGGATAAAACGGGATCCCGCGACCAAGGGGATGACCGTAATCATCGTTTCCGCCGCGGACGAGCGCAGGAACATGTTCGTGTCCCTCAAGGAGGGCGCGGACTATTACGTGAAGAAGCCGTTTGACACGGGCGCGTTGCGCGCGCTCGTGAACATTTTCCTGCGCAAGAAGGGGAAGCGCTTCGACCCTCTCGTGGACCTGCCGGACACGGAAAGGATTTCAAGGGAGGTCGAGCACCTGACCGGGGAGGGCGACTTCGAGGTGAACAACCTCCGCATCTCCGGCCTCCGCGACTATGTCAGGGCTTACGGCGAAGCCGAGGCTGAGGCCGTGGCGCGCCTCGTCTCCCAGATTCTCCAGGACAAGGCGAGGGAGTGGAGGGCAGCGAAGGGGTTCGTGGGGTACATCGGGAACGGCGAGTTCGTGGTGTGCGGCAGCAAGAACGAGGCGAGCGTGGTGATTGGCGGCGCGGTCGCCGAGTTCGACCGCGTGCTCCCATTCATCAGGCAGTCCCACGGCATCGCGAAGGCGGCGCAATGGCGGCCTGAGGCAAAGCTCAGCCTCGAGGACATCTTCGACTCGTCGGAAAAGATGGCCGACGGGCTCTCGCTCCGCGTGGAGCAGATTCCGCCCGAGCGAATCGTGAGGAAGCGCGAGGAGATAATCGGCAGGGGCGGGAGGAGCGAGGCAGGCGACTACACGCTCGGCCAGATACAGGAACTGTTCGGCTCCTCCGAAATCGACTTGTCCATCACGAGGACGCCCGGGGGCGTGAAGCTCGGGCTCTCAAAAGGAGAAGGCCAGCAATAAGCCCGCCGGCTGCGGGCGATGCGACCGTTTTTTAGCCGGAAACCCCCAATCCTTTCGTGGCCAGCGGGCAGCCCGGCTTCCGGAGAATCGTCTTGCATGCGGACATGGACAGCTTTTTTGCCGCGTGCGAGGAGCAGGCAAACCCGTCCCTGAAGGGGAAGCCGGTGGTCGTCGGCGCGGACCCGAAGGGGGGAAAGGGAAGGGGGGTCGTCTCCACCGCGAATTACCTGGCGCGCGGGTTCGGCGTCAGGTCCGCGATGCCGGTTTCGGCTGCTTTCCGGCTTTGCCCGCAATGCGTTTTCTTGCCCCCAGACTTCGCGCTTTACGGCAAGGTTTCGGGAAAGGTGATGGAAATCCTCCGCGGGCATGCAGTGATGTTCGAGCAGTGGGGAATCGACGAGGCGTTCATCGAGCTGACCGGGAAAGCCGCGGATTTCCGGGAGGCGGAAGCCGA
>JAQTMQ010000021.1 GCA_028714235.1 Candidatus Iainarchaeum sp.
GCATTCATGCTGGCGGTGAATTGAATGAGCGTCAAACTGTCAAGGCTATACGGAATGGACATATACAGCGACGGCGGGAAGTACCTGGGGAGGGTGCAGGACCTCATCCTCGACCTGGAGAAAGGCGAGATTTTGAGGATTACGCTTGAGCCGCTTTCGTCCGTCACCCGCGAGGACGCGAAAAAAATCCTTCGCGAGAAAAGCGTCCTCTACAAGAACGTGAAGAGCGTCGAGGACGTCGTCATGGTGAGCGGGAGGCCGGGCGGAAGGACGAGCGGCGAGGAGGCGGAAGAGCTTCCGACCCATTCGGGCCCGCCCAGCTTCTTCGCGCGCGGCTAGGAAAAGGCTATATCTCCCCGAGTTCCGGCCTTCCCCCCCTCTTTTTCTGCTTTTCTTTCTTCGCGAGCGCGAAAGCCGACTCCAGGTCCTCGGGCTTCCCCTTCTCCGCCCACTCCCTGAAGAACGAGGCAAAGTTCTTGACCGCGGTCGAAAACCTGTCCGTGAACTCGTACGCGTTCTCCTCGTGCTTCAGGATTCCGGCGCGCGCCCCGTAGTCAAGGTACCGCTTCCACGTCGCAACCGGGAGCGTGCCAGGGCAATCCCGCAGCCTGAGCCTCCCCCTCCTCTTGACCTCGGTGAGCGCGCACGCGAACCTGTAGGCCTGCGTCTCGTTGTCAAAAAAAACGCGCGCGATGTCCTTCACGCTCGGCGCCTTCAGCCGCTCCTTCGTCGGCGCGTTCTCCCACTCCCAGTACTTCAGGTTCATGCCAACACACCTACAAGCGCTTGAACATCATTATCCTGTCCACGTATTTTCCCTTGTATAGGACGCCGCCCGGAATCCTCCCGCATTCCCTGAAGCCGAGCTTCTTGTAAAGCGCGATTGCCGGCGCGTTGCAGGAAAAAGGGTCCAAGGCAACGAGCGAAATCCCTATTTTTTTCGCCTCGGTCAAGGCAAGCCGCGCAAGCCTCTCCCCAATCTTTTTGCCCCGGAAGTCGGGGTCGCTTATCGCTATGCCGAACAGGCCGTAATGCATCATGTGCGTGGGGCGCGCCCTGCTTCCCTCGCGGCTTATGCCGACATTGCCCACGACGCGCCCGTCCACCTCGGCGACGATGGATACCGCGTCGCCTTTTCGCACCCTCGTGACGGAGTTTTTCAGCCACGCCTTCTCCTCTTTCAGCGTGAAAGGCTTTCCGGGCGCAAAGGCGACCTGCGCATCCTCGCGAATCAGGCGGTTAATGTGGTCGCGCAGCTGCCTTGCATCCGACATCCTCGCCTTCCTGTAAACGATTTTTCCCATTGTTTCCACCGTTCAACGCTTCGCGATATTTACGACGTCCCCGTCCACGAGCATGTGGTCCATCCCCACCTTCTGGCCGGGAAACTTCGCGGACTTCCCCCACACGAGCGCGTACTTGAACTCGCTTCTCGCGTTCCTGTGAATCCTGTCGCACACCTCGGCGACGGTCGCGCCCTCGCGGAGAATCATCGGGTCCTTGTAATCCACTTCGCCGAAACGCGGCTTCATGTAAAGCCGGATGAAGCGCAGGTTGCGGTAAATCGCGCTCCTGAGCTCCTCGAGGTTCTGGTCCTTGTCCGCGGAAATTTCGACCGAAGGCATCCCGAGTTCGCGCTTAACCCGCGAAACGAAGGCCTTGTCCACGAGGTCGCACTTGTTGAGCGCGACGAGCGCGGGCACGTACTTCCTGTTCCCGACGACGACGTCGATGAACTGGTCGGTGTCCACGTCCTCGCGGACCACGACGCCCGCGTTGTGGATTCCGTAGACGTTGAGCACCTTTTCAACCGTCTTCTCGGATACCTTCGTCATTTTCACCGTGGAAGTCACGTCCACCCCGCCCCGGAGGCGCGGCGTCACGACGAGGTCGGGAGGCCTCTGGTTGGGCCTGATTCCAATAGAGTAAAGCTCGCGCAGGATCACGTCAAGCTGCGTCTTCGCCTGGAACACGTCGAGGAGGATGAGCAGGAGGTCGGCGTTCCTCGCCACCGCGAGCACCTCGCGGCCCCGCCCCCTTCCCTCCGAGGCCCCGGAAATAATCCCGGGCAGGTCAAGCATCTGGATGCGCGCGCCGTTGTACTCGAGCACTCCGGGAATGACGGTCAGGGTCGTGAACTCGTATTGCGCGACCTCGCTTCTCGCGTTGGTTATCTTGTTAAGGAGGGTGGACTTGCCGACCGACGGGAAGCCGATGAACACGACGGTGGAATCCCCGCTTTTGCGCACGGAAAAGCCGCCGCCCGAGGCCGCGCTTTTCGGCTTCATCATCTCGCGGCGCAGCTTGGCAATCTTCGCCTTGAGCTCGCCGATGTGGCTTTCAGTCGCCTTGTTGTACTTCGTCCTGCGAATCTCGTCCTCTATCTCCTGGATTCTTTCCGCGTTGCTCGCCATTCCGATTAGTTTGCGCGCAAGCCGTTAAATAGCATTTCCATAAGCTTGGAATGCTGACTTATTATTTCCTTTCCCCGGTTTTGAGGGAAGCGTTGTGGATTACCCACCAAACGTTGCTACTGTTCGCGACGAGGTCGAAATGCGCGTAAACCTTTTCCGGAGTCATCTCCTTGAGCCGGAGGACGCCGTCCTCTGAAAGTATTTCCGCAGACGTCAGTGCCTCGATTGCGGCCGTCTTCCTTTCGCGAATGTTATGGCGGAGGCTTGGGCTCCCCGCAATCTCCTCGCGCGTCACCCCTGCCCCGGTCTTCAGATGGGCGTCGGCGGCTTTCAGGAATTCGCGGAGGACCATGCTCCCCTTCGCCAAGTCCTTCGCGTCAAGGCCTTTCAGGCACTCTTCCACGAATCCGGCGAACGCGGGGGACGTCAGCGCGCGGATGGCGTAGTCCGTCTTCAGGAGGGAGAGGAAGAGCTTCGCGTCCCGCGCGCGCTTGCCACGGAAGTGCAGCAGGTTCTTCTTGAGAGCGAAGGAAGCGCCGTACGACTCGCGTTCCTTGAAACCCCCGATTTTTTCCGCGAGGCCCGTGACCGTAAAGAACTGCCGAATTTGGTTATAATTCCGGGCGGTCAGCGCATTCCTCCATTTAATGTCCCTGCGTGCGAGTTCAGGCGTTATTATTGGCATGAACAAGTCTTCCCCGGCATAAAGGTTCGGGGTGAACTGCCCCCGCAGCTTTCCAAGCGAGTCGTCGGGGCAGCCGAGCCGCCTGAGCGCGTTCATGTGCTCCGAAACCGTGGTCTTCTCCTCGTCAATGGCCTTCCTCTTCAAAAACGCAATCGCCAAAAGGACCACCCCGCCCTAGCACGCGAAAGACAGGAATATAACGGTTTTCCTAACGTCCTGCTTGCGCTAAGCCGGGCACGCCTTCCCTGCCGCGTTTGCCTATTCGAGTATCAGGGCAAGCGAGCCGCCGAGGCCGGTCGTCATGGCCGTCAGCGCGTCGATTCCGTGCAGCAGCAGCACGCCGGACAGTATCATCATTCCGGCGCCTGCCCAGAACGACAGCCTGTCAAGCGCATGCACCCCAAGCGCGCGTCCCAGTTTCCGGTCGCCTGAAACTGGTGCCATGCTCTTCCTAGAGCCCTTCTTCTTTGACGGCATGGTCTCACCTTGAGCCTCATTGGCAGCAGCTTGCTTAAAAACGTATCTGGCGCGCAGAACCGGATAAAACAAAAAACAATTAGATTTTCAAATATCATATTGGATTTCCCATAAACCGCGAATTCACCACCTCGCCATTCCAAAATGATGGAATCCAGTAGTTGCGCGCCCGGTTTCCAGGCAGGCCCTTCCATGCGAATGAAACGGTTTCCGGCTATCCGTCGAAAACCCGTTTCTTCCGGCGTTCTTTTCCGCGCAAGCCCGGGCTCCCAGCCCAAAAGGCCCTTTTTCCAAGACTATGGTACGGATGCGTTTGCGCGCAGCCAAGTTATCCCCATGAGCATGGAACAGAAAAAGTTTAGACGGAAAAATCACGGATGGCGTGCGAATAGGGAAAAATCATTAATCCCATAATCATGGAAAATGGCGCGCCCTGCAATCCGCGCAAAACTTGCCGCGTAAATCTGCTGCACGGCCGATTTTCTTTGTCGTGGAAGCTGGCCCGCAGGCCAAAAAACGCGAGCGCCGGGCCGCTTCCGTCGTAAGCCGGCTTGCGCTACCCGGGGAAAATCATGTTTTCATGATACTCTTAGAAAATCTAATAATCAATTAGAATCAAGGCTTTAGTTTAGTGGGTTCGGCATTTGTCCATCCCGCGTCACCCTTAAATTTTGCGGGAGGCAGAATCTTGCGCGTGGCCAAGATTCCGCGGTGCATGAGCACGCAGCATCCCGACAACGTGAACTCGCCGTTTTTTGCAGCCGGGCCGGTTCTTGACGGGGAGGACGAGATTCAGGAGGCGTATTACACGCTTTCGCATCTCAGCTGCGACGAGCAGATGTGGGACTGCGAGGGAAAGGAGGCGGACGATTTCGTAGTGAAAAAGCTTCTCTCGAAATACGCGCCATTCTTCCGCGAGCACAAGCTTGGCGAGCAGGTCTTCCTCACGCTCCGCGTCCCCAACCCCGAAATCGAGAAAGCGGAGGCAAAAGTGCTCCTTGAAACGCTTGAAAGCATTCCGCGAAGCTTTGACGTCGCAAAGCTGTTTTACGGGGACGGCGCGCCCCCCATTTTCGAGGTCATCATGCCCATGACCACTTCCGCGGCATGCCTTGAGCGCGTGCGCAGGTACTACGGCGATTTCGTGATTGGGAAGCAGGACAGGTGCGTATGCCAGGACGACATCACCCTCCGGGCCTGGCTCGGGGAATTCAAGCCCGGGGAAATAAACGTGATTCCGCTTTTTGAGGACAAGGAGCGCCTGCTTTCCGCGCACGAGATAACGAGGGAATACCTTGAAGGGAAGGATTTCGGCCACCAGCGCGTTTTCCTCGCCCGCTCGGACCCGGCGATGAATTACGGCTTCTTCAGCGCCGTGCTATTGAACAAGCTCGCGCTTTTCAACCTGCACTCGCTTTCGGAGGAAACGGGAGTAAAAATTTACCCCATCGTCGGAGTGGGTTCCGCCCCGTTTCGTGGAAACCTCAAGCCGGAGACGGTTGAGCGAGTGTCAAAGGAATACTCTGGCGCGCACACGCTCACCGTGCAGTCCGCTTTCAAGTACGACAACCCGCCCGAGGACGTGCGAAAGGGGGTCAAAAAGATTTGCGAGAGGAAGGCGGGAAAGCCGTTCGCGCCCGAAGAGGAAAAGTGCCTCAGGGTAATCGAGAAATACTCGGAAGCCTACCGTAAGGAGGTTTCGGCGCTCGCGCCCCTGATAAACCGGGTCGCGATGTTCGTCCCGAGCAGGAGGAAGAGGAAGCTGCATATAGGCCTGTTCGGCTATTCGCGGAGCATGGGAGGCGTAAGCCTTCCGCGCGTGATAACTTTCACCGCGGCCCTTTACTCAGTGGGCCTTCCCCCGGAGCTTTTGGGCGTCAGCGCGCTTTCGGATGCGGACATGGATGTCGTCCGCGACGCGTACCCGGGCGTGGACGCCGACCTTTCCGACGCGCTCGAATACTTCAACCCGGAAACCGGGTTTGCCCCGGAAGGGATTGCCGGGAAGGTTGCCGAGCTCTCGCTCGATTTCGCCAAAAGCGAGGAGCACGCGGAAATCACCTCGCGGATTGCGGGCGCGCTTCGGAGGAACGAGGTCGAGGGCGTCACCCATAACGTCCTGCGCGCGGCCAGCATCCGGAGGTTCCTGGGCTGAAAAAAGCCCAGGGAAAAATCATTTCTCGCCCCTCTTCTTGGCGAAGCCCTCGAGCGCGCGCAAAACTTCAACCGGCGCCACGAAAACTATGGTGTTCGACTGGTCCGCGCTCACGTCGGACAGCGTCTGCAGCGTGCGCAGGTGGAGCGCTCCCGGCGTGGTGGAGAGCTTCTTCGCCGCGTCGGCAAGGTTCCCGCTCGCGGCGAGCTCTCCCTCGCTCATGATTATTGTCGCGCGCCTCTCCCTTTCCGCCTCGGCCTGCCGCGCCATCGCCCTCTTCATGTCGGCGGGGAGCTCGATGTCCTGGATCTTTATTGCGGTGATGTCAACGCCCCACTCCTCGGTCTCCTTGTCGACGAGCGCCTTTATCGCGTCCGCGACCTTCTCCCTTTCCGTGAGCACGAAGTCGAGGTCCGAGTTCCCGATTACGTCGCGGAGCGCGGTCTGCGCGTACTGCGAAACCGCGTAAAGGTAGTCCTCCATCTTCAGAATCACGGCTTCGGGGCTTTCGACCTTGAAGTAGACGACCGCGTTCACCATGACGGGAACGTTGTCCTTCGTCATCACCTCCTGCTTTGGTATGTCGACCGTCTTTATGCGCACGTCCACCTTGCGCATGGTCTGGACCAGCGGCACGAGGAGGTTCAGTCCGGGCCCCTTGATTCCCGAGAACTTTCCGAGCGTGAAGATGACTCCCCGCTCGTACTGGTAAATTATGCGGATGCTTGCCGCAACGACGATGAAAGCAAGCACCCCGGCAACCGGGAGCGCACCGCAAACTACCTCATCAAAAGCCATCGAGACCACCCAAAACCTGCTTCAGGCTGGTTTTCGCCCGCGCCCCGATTTATAAGTATCCCCGCTAAGGCTTGCGCGCGAGGCGCCACTGCACGGAGCCGTCCGCCTTGTCCTCCAGCGTTATCCCGATTTCCGCGATGCGCGCGCGAATCGCGTCGCTTGCCTTGTAGTCCCTCCTGTCACGCGCGCGCTTTCGCGCGTCGGCAACCGCGGCGACAATCGTTTCAGCGTACGCCTGCCTGTCGAGCGCGCCGAGCTTGGCCTTTTCCGCCCACGCGTCGTCAAGCTTCGCGGTTATCCCGAGGGCCGCGCCTTCGGCCTTCACGAAATCGTGGAGCCTGGCCACCACTTCGTCGTCCCCGCCGCTAGCAAAGAAGACGTTGAGGATTCCGCCGAGCTCCCGGATGGCGGAGGCGAACGCGGAGAGCGCCTCCTTTTTTGCGCTTCCCGCCGCAAGGTAGGAGTTCGCCTTCTTCGACAGCTCCATCAGGGCCGAGATGGCGAGGGGCGTGTTGAAGTCGTCGTCCATCGCGGCAACGAATTTCTGCTTTTCCGCGGCGATGCCGGAGACGAGCTGCCTGTCGGCGTCCGAAAGCGGTGCCGCGTCCGCGGCCTTCACGGCCTCCCCGAGGTTTTCAAGCGTGTTCAAGAGCTTCCCAAGGCTGTTGTCCGCGTTCACGAGGGCTTCTTCCGAGAAGTCGATTGGCGCCTTGTAGTGCGTGGAAAGGAGGAAGTAGCGGAGCGTGTCCGGCCGGAATTTTTTCGTCACGTCGCGGATGGTGAAGAAGTTGCCAAGCGACTTGCTCATCTTCTCCGAGTCTATCGTCACGAAGCCGTGGTGAATCCAGTATTTCGCGAACGGCTTTCCGGTCGCGGCCTCGCTTTGCGCGATCTCGTTTTCGTGGTGCGGGAAAATTAGGTCCATGCCGCCCCCGTGGATGTCCAGGCTCTCGCCCAAATACTTCATGCTCATCGCCGAGCATTCTATGTGCCAGCCCGGCCTCCCCCGTCCCCACGGCGACTCCCAGTACGGCTCGTCGGGCTTCGCCGACTTCCAGAGCGCGAAGTCCTCCGGGTTCCTCTTGCGCGCGTCCACTTCCACCCTTGCCCCGGCCCTGATTTCGTCCCTGTCCAGGTGCGAAAGCTTGCCGTAGCCGGCGAATTTGGAGACGTCGAAATACACGTCCTTTGCGCCGGTTCCCTGCTCGGAGTCAAGCTCGTACGCGAACCCCTTCCCGAGGAGCTTCTCCACGAGCGCGACGATTTCGGGGATGTGCTCGCTCACCTTGGGATAGACGTCCGCGCGCGCGACGCCGAGGCCATCCACGTCCGAAAAATAAGCGGCGATGTTCCTCGCCGCGATTTCCGTCGCCTTGAACGGGTCGCCTTCCTTCCTCGCCCTGTTGATAATCTTGTCGTCCACGTCCGTGAAGTTCTGGACGTAGCGCACTTCGTAGCCGGAGTGGCGCAGGTAGCGCACGATGGTGTCGAACACGACGTAAGAGCGCGCGTGCCCCACGTGGCTGTAGTCGTACGGCGTCACGCCGCACGCGTACATGTTGACCTTCCTCCCGTTAATGGGCTTGAATTCCTCTTTCTCGCGCGAAAGCGTGTTGTAAACCTTCAGGGCCATGGGAAGCCAACCTTTTTTCGCCGGCTTTGCGGCGCAATCTTTCGGGGAATGTAAGTTAAAAAAGGGCGCGCAAGCGAGGGGCCGCCTCTTCCCCGCTCAGCACTCCCTGCAGTCCACGTCGCACACGTGGACGGGCGCGCACGCGTTGCCCTTCCCGTCCATGCCTGCCGCGGCCGACTCGCAGTAAAGCTGGTACGGGGCGAGGTTCAGGCACGCGTAGTTGTCCGCCAGCCGCCCGGTGGACTGGCCGAGGTATATCCCGCGCCCGCTGTTCATGGCAATCGTGTTGTTTTCGAGCAGCCGGAAGCCGTATTCGGAGTGGACGCCGTCCGCGCCGTTCAGCGAAACGTCGCTTGAGCGCATCGTGCCGTAGCCCGTCCCGGCAAAGTTGACGCCGTGGCGCATGTTGCCCGCCGCAGTGCATCCTACCGCGTTCCAGTCCATGCAGTTCTCCACGAGCATGCCGTCCTCCGAGTTGTTCGTCGAGGACGAGTTGTACACGTTTCCCTCCGAGTTCAGGAAGTAGTAGCCGTCGTAAAAGCCGCTCACGTTGCAGCCGATGAGCGTGAATCCCTTAGAGTTGAGGACCGATATCCCCTTTCCGGTCCCGGCTCCCGTAATCGTTTTCCCGTTGCAGTCAAGCGTTACGCCGTCCGAAGTAATCCGCACGCAGTCCCCGCTTAGCGAGAGGTCGGAGGACAGGGAATAGTTTCCGGGCGCGTTCAGCGTCATGCAGGCCGCGACGGCCGGGCACGGCGTGCACCCAACGCCACACATGACCACGTCGCACGTGTTCCCTCCCCGGTCCTCAAGCACGCCGCCAAGAGGGCAGGTTAGGTCTATCCCCCGGTTGCCGCAGGCGGTGTTGCCGTCCGCCAGGTTTTGCCCAACGCTTGAGGCGATGCCGTCGCCCCCGTTCATTTCAACCGTGTTTTGCGAAATGGAGTTGCCGCTTCCGGAAACGAGCATTCCTGTGCCCCCGTTTCTTTCCGCGCGGTTGCCTTCGACCGCGTTCCCGGACGACGAGCCCAAAAGCGTTATCCCGTCCCCGTGGTTGCCCGAAACGTCGTTTCCCGAAACCGTTCCCCCGGTGACGTTGCGCAAGGCGATTCCGGCGCCATTCGAGCCGCGGACGCTGTTGTCCGTCACGAAGAGGGTTTCGCCGGACGCGCCCAGCTCGGCCCGCACCGCGTTCAGGGTGTTCCCGTCAAACGCGTTGCCCGTGACCGTCGTGCCGCCGGAGCCCGGCAAAAGCGAGATTCCGTTCCCGTTCCCGGAAAACCTGCACCCCGAAACGCTTGAATCGCCCGCCGCAATCTCCACCGCGGAATCCGTGTTCCTGTAGAAAGTTATGTTCACGAGCGAGACGCCGCCGTTTTCCGTGCCGGTCGCCACGCCCTTCTCGAACCACTCCACCACGCAGTTCTCAAGCGTCACGTTGCTTCCCTCCACGAGGAACGCCGACCCCTTGTTGGAGCCCGTGATTTTGTGGCCCGCGCAGTTGAAGGCCACGTTGTCCGCATGGACGATGAAGCAGGTACCCGGAGTGATGATGTTCGCGTCAAGCAGGTAGGCCCCGGAATCGTAAAACGTCGTGCATTCGCGCACCGAGCGCTCGACGCCGGGTATGCACACGCCGTTGTTGCACCTGCCGCTCGCGCACATCGCGCTGTTAAGGCACGGGGAGCCCACGCCGCAGCCGCTCGCGCAGGCGCACCTGCCGTTGCGGCAAATCCCGCTCGCGCACATGGCGTCGTTGCTGCACGAAAGGCCGGTGCCGCAATTCCCCGTGCACTGGCCGCACGTCCCGGACGAGGGCACGCAATACCTGCTCTGGCATTGGGTTGCGTCGTGGCAGGGCGTGCCGTCGCCGCAGTCAACCGCGCACGGGCTGGGCAGCGGGGTGGGGGTCGGCTCGGGATAAAAGCCCCTTATCGTCCCGCAAATGTCGCCGCCCTCTATGCGCTCCCCGGCCATCGTCGTGTAATGGAGGCACACGGCTCGCTCGTACGCGGCGTCGCCGGAGCCCGGGCAGGCGACCCGGTTTCCGGTCCCAAACCCGGTGACGTTTGCGGGCACGCCGCGCGCCATCTGGACCGGGTTTGCGAGGTCCTGCCTCCCTTCGCCGTCCTCGCCGCACGTCATCGAATAGACCTCGATGAGGTCCGCCTTGCTCTGCGCAGCCTCAAAGGAAAGGTCGCCGGTTTGCCGGTCAACGGAATAGTTGCCGCAGGCGAGCTCGTCCCCGAACCAGCATCCTTCCCATGCCGAGGGCGAGTAGAAAAACGCGAAGTATGCCAGTGCCGCGAGGATCAAGGCGGCCGCAACCGCGCCGGACAGGCCCAACCCCCCGCGTCGCGGCGGAGCCTCCTCCTGAACCTTCCCCTTGATCGGCGCCTCCTTCGGGGCGCGTTTTCCCGCGTATTCGAGAACCCGCCTCGCCGCCTCGTCCGCGTCGATCTCCGGCTCGGGCGCCTTCCTTGCTGGGCGCCGGGGCGCAGGAGCCTTCGGCGGAGCCGGCGCAAGCCCTTCCGCAACCTCGGCCGGGCCCGCGCTTTCCGGTAGCCCTTCCTCCGGCTTCCCCGCGCCCCGCGGCGATGTCGGAAAGTCTGAAAGGGCGTCAACGAGCGCCTTCAGCGCGTCGTCCAACCGCTTGTCCTTTGGCACCTTTTCTTCCATCGGGCTTACCTGCCTAGCTGCTCGCAGCGCAATTCCACTTTCCTTTCCTCGCGGGCCGAAATCGCGCCGTCGCGGCCGAAGCCGTAAACCGTCACCTTCAAGGTGTAAAGGTCGGGGTAGCTTGCCGAGCTGCCGTAAACCTTGCATTTCCCGGTGAGGCATTCCCCGGAATTGATTATGCCGACGCGCAGGCGCCCGCGCTGCAGCTGCCTGTCAGGCGCGAGCGAAACGGCCTCCGGCACCGTGACGTCGAACTCGGTCCAGTACGGCTCGCCGGACTTGTTCTCGACCTCCACGCTGAGCTCGACGCTGTTCTTCATGAACGCGGTCAGCCGGATGGGATGGAACCGCGTGGCGATGTTGAAGACGGGCATGGGATTACCTTGGAACCGTTGTTTTTTGCCTGCCTTGACATATTTAAGTGAATCGGTGCTGGGGGAAAGACACTTTAATCCCGTCAAAGAAAGTTTTAGCGCATGAAACTGCCGGAGTCCGAGCTCATCAGCGGGGAGATTACGCTTCGCGACATGCAGCTTTCGCAGGAAGTGAAGCTCACGAAGAAATCCTTGCTGCGCTGGCTCGCGCTCTCGATGGGCCTCATCTCCCCGAACGAGTCGCGCACGCTCATGCTCGACGTGCTCGAGGCGCTCTTCTATTTCCAGCTCGGGGAAAAGCGGGATCCGAGCGTCCCGGACGTGATGGGCTACCTCAAGTCCGGGCTCGGGAAGGGGGAGCAGGGCGAGAAGGCGGTGCGCTACCACCTCCTCCAGCTGCAGAACCTCGGCCTCGTCGAGCGCAGGAAGGGGCGGTACTGCTTTTCGGTCTCCCCGCTTTCCGAGAAAGGGGATTTTTCGGCGACGATAGACTTCGTCTACAAGCGGCGTAGCGACATGGCAATCGCGAAGATAAAGGAGGCGTACCGCGAGCTCTCCTACTCGTTTTCGAAGCGCAGGCAGCCGCAGGTGGAGCTAGTGCAGTTCATCAAGAAGTCGCAGTCCGGACAGCAGCCGGCCGCCGGGCAGGGCTGAGCCGAACGAAGCCCAAGCCAATATAAAGAGCGCGCGAGAAAAATCGTGCTCATCGTGATTCCCGATGGAAAATCGCCTCGTGGTCGCGGCAGTTGCCGCGCTGGTAATCATCGTTGCCGGAGCCGCGTACTACTCCGGGGCCTTCTCAAACAACGCGCGCGCCGACCTGTCGCTTGGCGTAGAGGTCGTCCCGGCCGCCCAGTACTCCGGGGAAGCGGCCGAATTCAGGGTGACGGTCACCAACGCGGGCGGCGCGGCGGCCGATTCCGCGATACTCCAGCTGTCGGTTGACGGCGTCCCGGCCGCGCAGAAAAGCTTTTCGGTCCCTGCGGGCGGGAGCGCCTACATCCCGATAAAATGGCGCGCGGAGTCGCCAGGCATCCACTCCTTCCGCGTCATCGCGGACGCTGGCAACGCGATACAGGAATCCAACGAGTCGAACAACGAGTATTCCTCGAGCCTCGCGGTCCTCCCCAGCGTCGAGGAGGACGTCTTTTCCGGCATCCCGGACCAGAACATCACGCGGGCGTACTACGCGAATGCGACGCAGGCCGGGCTCAACCAGGTGGCGGGAATCCTTGCCGCCGGCAACTCCTCGAACCCGGTTTTCTCCTCGCTTCTCAACATGCTTTACCAGGGCCGCCTGGGGCTCCTCCATTACGCGAACGGCTCCGAGGCCGCCGAGCTCGCCGTCCAGTCCGGCCTGACGCGGGACGAATTCATTTCCGCCGCGGGAATAATCGCCGGCTCCGGGATGTCAAGCGAGGCGAGGACGGTGAACGGGAAGGAAATCGTCTTCCTCGAGTCAAGCGACGGGAAGACCTCGCTTTGCGCGTTCTCGGAAACTGGCTGGCAGAAAATCGTCATGTACAAGCGCTTCTTCCCGCCCGTGAGCGTGTTCAACAACAGCGTCGGGGAAAGCACGACCTGCCTCGACGTAATCGCGAGGAGGTACGACCCATCGAACGCGCGCAACCTCATCGGCGCGGCGGCCGCGCTCTCCGCGCCGGCGGAAGGCGTCCGGGAGCCCATCCTTGAGGCCGTTGTCCGCTCCGGAGTAGAGAAGCTTTACGCGCGCGCGTTCTCCGACGAGAACAGCGCGTTCCTCCTCATGGTTTCTGACGCCGGGGCCGCCTCGCCGGAAAACTGCCTCGGAAACGTGCTCAACGGCTCGAACACGAGCGTCTGCCACCTCGCAAGCGCGTCCCTCATGGGCCAAGTCAACCTCGAGGCGTACGAGCGCAAGCAGGGCCAGTACACTATAATAGTGTTCATACTCCCGTTCCACGGAACCGACCAGAGCTCGGCGCGCATAACCGCGCTCGCGGCGGCGCGCAGGGTGGTGTTTCCAGGAATCCCGGAATACGTGTGGGGCACGCAGCCGACGCAGCTCTCCTACTGCGACTTCCCGAGCTCCTTCGCCTGCGCCTCCCCCTCGTACTCGAACGGCTCGCTGAAAGCCAGCATCACGAGCGTCCGCGACTCCCCGGTGACGGTTTCCGGCTTCAAGTGCACGCAGGAATCCGGGACGCCAGCGGGCGACTTCGCGCTCGCCTCCCCGCAGGCAATCCAGCCCAACCAGACAATCGAACTGTCCGCGCCCTGCTACGTCGCGGGCAACGAGACCTACCAGGGTGACGTCGTGCTCCTCCAGTCAAAGCTCTACCTCAACATCACCGACCCGGCGACGAACGAGAGCTCGGTAATCCAGGGCGCGCTATTCATTAACAACTTCGGGGGCTGAAGGGTTCATCGTGGCCGTAAAGGTGAAATCGCAGGCATCGCATGCCGGCCAGACTGTCAAGGTCCCTTCCACGCAGGCCGAGCTTGACGCGGCGAAGCGCGTCCTCGATAAAAACAACCTGGCGAGGCACCTTGAGCTCAAGCAGGGGAGCGCGACATCGCGCAACACCCGCATCATGCTCGGAAAGGGGGGCGAAGTTTCCGGCGCGCTCATCTTCTCGGTGAAAAAGGGCGAGCGCGAAGCCGAGATAGACTTCTATGCGGTGGACCCAGGGAAGCGCGCTGAAGGCATGGGCGGAGCGCTAATGCGCGCCTTCCTCGCGGAAATGCGGGGCGCTGGCGTCTCGAGCGTGCTCGTGCACCCGAGCTGCGAGCTCCACGAGCCGTATTACGCGCACTTCGGCTTCAAGAGGCTCCCGCCAACAGGGCACGAGTTCTACGCGATGGCAAAAAAGCTGTAGCGCGCGGCAGGCCGAAGCCCGGGCTTTAAACTGCTCGCCTTCGAAACCACTTCACCATGCCAAGCGACCGCCTTCTCTCCCTCATGAGGGAGAAGGGCTTCACCGAACTCACGGAGGTCCAGAGGCTTGCAATCCCGGCAGTGGAAACGGGGGAGAACTGCCTCGTCCTCGCCCCGACGGGCTACGGGAAGACGGAGTGCGCGCTCCTCCCGATTTTCGACTTCATCCTGGGGAAAAAAGACGGCCCGGGAATAATCGCGCTCTACATCACTCCGCTCAAGGCGCTGAACCGGGACATGATGGAGCGCGTGGAATGGTGGAGCAAGAGGCTCGGCATAACGGTTTCGGTCCGCCACGGCGACACCTCCCAAAGCGAGCGCGCGAAGCAGGCAAGGCATCCGCCGCAGCTCCTCATCACGACTCCTGAGACGCTGCAGGCGATTCTTCCAAGCTCCCTGCTCGGCGCGGCGCTCAAAAACGTGGAGAAAGTGGTCGTCGACGAGGTCCACGAGCTTTACCCGGACAAGCGCGGGGCGCAGCTTGCAATCGCCCTCGAGCGCCTCCGCGAGAAAAGGGAGGGAAGGCCCTTCCAGCGCATCGGCTTGAGCGCGACGGTGGGAAGCCCGGAAAAGGTAGCGGCCTTCCTTTGCGGCGGCGGGCAGTGCAGGGTCGTCAGGCTGAAAGTGGAGCGCGCGATGCACCTCACCGTGGACTCGCCGGTTGCGGGGGAGGGGGACTACGAGCTCGGCGCCAAGCTATTCATCGACGGCCCGGCAGCCGCCCGCCTGAGGAGGATGGATTCGCTCATCAGCTCGCACGCGGCGACGCTCGCGTTCGTGAACACGCGAAGCATCGCGGAAACCCTGACTTCAAGGCTCCGCAACATCCGGGGCGCGGGCGGCGGAATCGCGGTGCACCACGGCTCGCTTTCCAAGGACACGCGGCTGAGCGCCGAGGCGCGGTTCAAGGGAAGGGAGCTTTCCGGCCTCGTCACGACATCAAGCCTCGAGCTCGGGATAGACATCGGGCGGGTGGACCTCGTCGTCCAGTACTCCTCGCCGAGGCAGGTGCAGCGCCTCGTGCAGCGCGTCGGAAGGAGCGGGCACTCGATTGAGAAGACTCCGAAGGGCGTAATCATAGCCACCGACGAGGACGACGTCTTCGAGTCCGCGGTGATTGCGCGCAGGGCGGCGAAAGGCCTCATGGAGTCCGAGGAAGAGCAGTCGCTTTCGCTTGACGTGCTCGCGCACCAGATGGCGGGCATGCTTCTCGACCGCGACATGCGCAGCCTGCCCGAAATCGTTTCGCTCGTCTCGCGGGCGCACCCGTTCTCCGCGCTCAAGCCCGAGCAGGCGGCAGCTGTCGCAAGGCAGCTCCACTCGGAAGGCCTCGCCTTTTTCGACGAGAAGTCGCAGGCGCTGAGGAGGAACGCGCGCACGCGCTTCTACTACTACGAGAACCTCTCCATGATTCCGGACCAGCGCAGGTATTTCGTGAAGAGCGCGGTCACGAACTCGAACGTCGCGATGCTTGACGAGGGGTTCGTGGCCAACTTCGTTGACGTGGGCGCGACCGTAATCATGCGCGGCGTCCCTTGGAAGGTTCTTGACATAGGCGAAAAAGAGCTCATCGTCGAGCCGAGCGAGGACATTTCGGCCGCGGTTCCGGACTGGGTGGGCGAGGAAATCCCGGTCCCCTTCGAGGTCGCGCAGGAGGTCGGCGCGCTCAGGAGGAGGATTGCGGCGGGAGAGGAGCCCTGCCGCGAATTCTTCTTGTCAAAGGACGCGTGCGAAAAGGCGAAAGCGCTCATCCGAAGCCAGTCCGAGAAGGCGAAGTTCGTTCCAGACGAGAAAACGGTTTTCGTGGAGGAGACGCCGGACGCGGTAATAGTCCACTCGCTCCTCGGGACGAAGGGAAACGAGTCGCTTTCCCGCCTCCTTTCCGCGCTTTGCTCGCTTCACTCGGGCAGCCCGGTCAAGGCGGAAGCCGACCCCTACCGCGTAATCCTGCAGTCCCAGAGCCGGGCCTTGCGCGCAAAAGACGTGGCCGCGCTCCTCAAGGGCTCCTCCCCCGACTACGCCGAAGGGGTCATCCGGGCCTCGATTGCGAAGTCAAACCTTTTCAGGTACAAGTTCGTGCACGTCGCGAAGGCGTTCGGTCTCATAGCGAAGGACGCGGACTACAAGGCGCTCAGCATGCGCCGCCTCGTGGACGCGCTTTCCGGCTCCCCCATCCACGCGGAAACCATGAGGCAGTTCATACACGATTACCTCGACTTCGGTTCAGTGAGGGGGCTGCTCGGCAAAATCCGCTCCGGGGAAATCGGCTTGCACGCCGCCCGCCCGGGAAAGCCTTCCCCGATCGCGCGGCTCGCGCTCGCGAAGCTCTCAGCGGCAAGCGAGCTCATCGCGCCAATCGAGCCGGCAAGCGAGATACTGAAGTCGTTCAGGCACGCGACGCTTGCCAAGCAGGCGAAGCTTTGCTGCACCTACTGCCACGCGGTTTTCTACAGGAAGCTTTCCGAGATTCCGGCAAACGCGAAAATAACGTGCCCGAACTGCAGCTCGCCCCTCGTCGCAACGGTTGACGCGCGCGAGAGCGCCTTCCCCTCCCTCCAGAGGAAGCTCAAGGAAGGGAAAAAGAACTTCTCGCCGGAAGAGCGCAAGCTCCGCCTCGAGCTGCAGAGGACCGCATCGCTCGTCCAGGCCTACGGGAGGCGCGCGGTCGCCGCGCTCTCGGTTTACGGGGTGGGGGCGGAAACCGCCTCGCGCGTCCTCCAGCGCCTGCACAGGAGCGAGGACCTGCTTTTCGTGGACCTGCTCGAGGCGCAAAAGCAGTTCATCCGCACGAAGCGCTACTGGCAGGCTTAAAACGAAGGAATCCGAAAAGGCCTCCCATGCCAGCAATCGTCTACTCGTCGCTTGACCCGGCCGGGAAAAACATCGCGTCCCGCCTGAAAAGCGCGCACGGCTTCGCCCCGGCCGGAAAAATCCGGGGCATGCCCGCGTGGAGGAACGGCTCGGGGATAATGCTCGCTGAAATAGGCACGCCGGCAATCACCGCGGACTATCTGGACGAAGCAATCGGGACCGACCTCATCGTTTTTGCGAGCAAGCACAAGAGCGAAAGCGGGAAACCCGCGCTCACGGCGCACGCGTGCGGAAACTGGGGCGGCGCGGCGGAGTTCGGGGGAAGGCCGCGCACACTCGCGCCAACCTCCGCGCACTCAATCAAGGCCGCGATGGAGTCACTCGCGCGCTCCAGCGCGTCCGACCCCGCGCTCGCCGGCTTCGACGTGGTGATGGAGTGCACGCACCACGGCCCCCTGCTCAAGACCCCTTTCCTGTTCGTCGAAATCGGGAGCACGGAGCGCGAGTGGCAGCTTCCGGGCCCCGGCGCGGCGGTTGCCGAGGCCTGCCTTGCCGCGTGCGCGCCCGCGCGGGAAGGCGTGCGCGTCGCGATAGGGGTGGGGGGAATCCATTACCCTCGCGAGTTCACGGAGGAGGTGCTGCGCAAGGGCTCCGGGCTTGCGGTGGGGCACGTCTGCCCGAAATACGCGGTCGAGCTCCTCGACGAGGGGATGATGGCGCAGATGCTCGCGAAGAGCGGGGGCGCGGTCATGCTCGCCCTCGTCTGCTGGAAGAGCCTGAAGCCCGGCGGGCGCGAAAAAGCGCTCTCGCTGCTGAACGCTTTTAATGTACCGTACCAAAAAGTGTGACTGGAGTCGGTGGTGTGGATGTCGGTTGGAATTGATTTGGCGCAGTTCAGCCTGCTCGTGCGGGCATTCTCCGTGCTGTTCGCGCTCGGGCTCGTGCTCATCGCGTTCGAGGCCCTCAAGCGGAGGAAGAAGCAGGTCCTCATCTTCGTCGCGCTCGCGTTCCTCGCTTACATGGCGCGCGTCCTGATAGGGCTCATGCAGGTCGCCTACCCCGCGCTTCCCCAGCCCCTGCTGCTCGTC
>JAQTMQ010000022.1 GCA_028714235.1 Candidatus Iainarchaeum sp.
CGCCCACTCCTACTCCGGCGCCGACGCCCACCCCTACGCCAGTCCGCACTCCTACACCGACTCCCGCGCCCACTCCAACCCCGAAGCCCACTCCTGCGCCTGTGCCGACGCTTGCGCCGCCTCCCGCTTCAACGCCCAACCCGGCTGACACGAGGCCGCAAACGTATTTCACTGCGAGGGTGAGGAAAGGCAACAATTACCCGAACGGCATCAGGGTTTACCTGCGTGACGACGCGGCCAAAGGCGGAGTGCATTACAACACGTCCGCCCAGACCCCGTATGGCTCGGGTTTCGTCGAGATATGGGGAGTCCCGGCCGGATTCACGTACAAGGTGTGCTACGTTTGCCCGAATCCTTCGCAGAATGCCTGCCCTGACTCGGTAACCATCCGGGAAGGCGGGTACGATTACGGCAACCTGTACGCGCTCAAGTGCAAGTGAGCTTTTCGGGCGCGGGGGTTTGGCGCAAGGCGCGGTTTTCGGCCGCTTGGCCCCGCGCACGCCTCCAAAAGGTTTCCCTAAGCTATTTAAAGCGCTCGCGCGCAAACTAGGCGTGCTTTCTTTTTGTGTGCGGCCGTGCTGAACGGCGGAAGGCAAACGCACTGAGGGCGGTTCCCTCGGGAGGTTTGATTTGGATGAAACTGGTGGTTTCGGACCCCAAGACGGGCAAGACGTATCAGGCGGAAATTGCGAAGGAGAGCGAAGGCTCTGTTTCGGGCTTGAAGATTGGCGACCAGCTTGACGGCGGGGTTGCCGGGGCTGCGGGCTACAAGCTCGAGATTACCGGGGGAAGCGACAAGGACGGGATTCCGATGCGCTGCGACGTTTCCGGCGGCCGCAGGACTTACGTGGTCATCTCGTCCGGGCCGGGCGTGAGGGCGAAGGAGAAGGGCGAGCGGCGCAGGAAGGCGGTGCGCGGCAAGGTCGTGACCGCGGACATCGCGCAGCTCAACACGAAGGTTGTGGAGGCGGGCGGAAAGCCGCTCGAGGAGCTGTTCCCGGCGAAGGCGAAGAATGAGGAGAAGAAGTGAGGGCGTTCCCGCAGGAGTTTGGGGCTGGTGTGTTTTCGTGTACCGGAAAATACTTGTGGCGTTTGACGGTTCGAAGCAGTCCGAGAAGGCTTTGAGGGAGTCGTGCGCGCTTGCGAAGGCGTGCAAGGCGCGGGTTGCCGCGATTTTTGTCGCGGAGCAGCTGCCGCTTCCCCGCGCAAGGGACGTCGGGATTGAGATGGTGGAGGCCGAGCTTTCCAGGATGGGGGCGCTTGAGCTGAGGAAGGCTTCGGCGATTGCGGGGAAGGCGGGAGTGAAGCTTGAGCAGGTGTACGCCGCGGGAAGCCCTGCGGAAGAGATTTTGAGGCACGCGGAGAAGGGGGGTTTCGACCTGGTGGCCGTCGGCGTGCGCGGAATCGGGGGAGTGAAGCGGCTTTTGCTCGGAAGCGTTTCGGGCGACGTCGTCCACAGGGCGCATTGCGCCGTGTTGGTGGTGAAGTAGGGGGTTGGTTTGTTGTCGCAGGCTGAAGTTAACATCGGGATGCTGGGCCACGTTGACCACGGCAAGACGAGCCTGACGAAGGCGCTCACCGGGGTTTGGACGGACACGCACAGCGAGGAGCTGAAGCGGGGCATCACGATAAAGCTCGGCTATGCCGACGCGGTGTTCAGGAAGTGCGACAAGTGCAAGGGGCCCGAGGCGTTCACCGTTTCGGAGTCGTGCGGGGCCTGCGGGGGCGCGTCCAGGGTGTTGAGGAGGGTGTCGTTCATTGACGCTCCCGGCCACGAGACGCTGATGGCCACCGCGATTGCGGCGTCCGCGATAATGGATGGCGCGGTGCTCGTGATTGCCGCGAACGAGGAGTGCCCGAGGCCGCAGACGCTTGAGCACCTGATGATTCTCGAGATTCTGGGAGTGAAGAGAATAGTCATTGCGCAGACCAAGATTGATTTGGTTTCGCGCGAGAAGGCGAAAGAGCATTACGAGCAGATTAAGGCGTTCGTGAAGGGCACGGTCGCGGAAAACGCGCCGGTCGTCCCGGTGGTCGCGAACTTCGGGTTCAACGTTGACGCGCTCATCGGGGCGATTGAGGAGACGATTCCGACTCCGGAGAGGGACGCCGGCGCCCCTGCGCGCATGTACGTCTCGCGCTCTTTTGACGTCAACCGCCCGGGAACCGACATAGGGAAGCTGTCTGGCGGCGTGGTCGGCGGCTCGCTCATCCAGGGCAGGATTCGCGTCGGGGACGAGCTCGAGCTCAGGCCGGGAATGAGGCACGAGGAGAAGGGGAAGTCGAGCTACTCGCCCATCGTCGTGAAGGTGGAGTCGCTTGCCGCGGCGGGCGAATCGCTTGAAGAGGTCGTGCCCGGTGGCCTCGTCGCGATTGCGACGAAGCTTGACCCGGCGCTCACGAAGGCGGACGGCCTCACCGGCAACCTTGCGGGCCGCAAGGGAACGCTCCCGGAATCGGTTTCCGAGCTCACGATTGAGCTGCACCTGATTCAGCGCGTCGGCTTTGACAACCCGCCGATGAGGATGGACGAGCCGCTCGTCCTCGGCGTCGGCACCGCGACCACGCTCGGCTTCATCGAGAAATCGAAGAAGAACATCGTGAGGATGAGGCTGAAGAGGCCGGTCTGCGTGGACGAGAAGACCAAGATTGCGGTCAGCAGGCGAATCGGCCAGCGCTGGAGGCTTTCGGGCTACGGCGTGGTGAAGCAGGCCCAGCAGTGAAGCGCCCGCGTCAAATCCGGATTAGCTCCGCCTTCACGGGTTTTCCCCCGCCCAACGCGATTTCCGCCGCGCGCCCCGCGCAGGCGGGCGCGACTTTCACGACGAGCGTTTCGCCGAGGCGCGCGATTCCCTCGTTTTCGTGGATGTGGCCGCAAACGAGCGCGGCAGGCTTTTTTTCCTCGATTATCCTGCGCAGGCTTTCGCTTCCCACGCTTGCGCCGCCCGGGACCGTGTCGAAGCCCGAGACCCCGAACGGGGGCGAATGCGAGGCGATAATCGTGTTTTTGCCTATGCCGAGCGCGCGCAAGCCGGAATAGATTTCCTCTTCGGAGAATTCGGTGGGCCCCCTTCCGGCGCGCGGGCTCCCCCCGAACCCGGCGAGCTCCCAGTTCCCGGGAAGCGGGACTTTTTTCGCGTGGATGCTCGCGCCCCTTGCTTCGAGCATGGCGAGGACTTCGGGCGGGTCCATGTTTCCGGGCACCGCGAAAACCTTGGCGTTGAGCGCGCCAGCCGATTCCATGAAGTCCAAGGCGAAGGAAACCGGGCCGTTGTCCGTGATGTCGCCGAGCACGAGCAGCGCGTCGAATTTCTTGGTTGAGAAGGCGCGCAAAACTTTTTCTGCCGCCTCATCGTCCGCGTGCAGGTCGGTTGCCGCAAGGATGCGGTATGCCACAGCCGCTCACCTGCGGTTGAACCTTTGGCGCCTGAAATCGCGCTTGCCGTGGAAGCCGCCCTGCGGCGGGCCGCTTTTCCGCTCGCCGCCCTCGCGGCCGAATCCTCCGGGGCGCTGGCCGCCCCCGCGGTGAAAGCCCCCCGGCCTCTGGCCTCCTTGGCGCCCGCCGCCTTCCCGGCTGAAGCCGCCTGGCCGTTGGCCAGCTTCACGGTTGAAGCTGCCTGGCCTCTGGCCGCCTTCACGGCTGAAACCCCCGGGGCGGTAACTGCCTTCCTGATGGCTGCGTTCGCGGTTGAAGCCTCCTGGGCGCTGGGCGCCTTCGCGGTAGCCTTGCTCGCGCGGCCTTCCCCCGCCGAAGCCCCGCCTTCCTCCCTCTTCGCGCCTGAATTCGGGGCGCGGCCCTTCCTTGCGCGGGAATCCCCCCGGCTTTCCGCCTCCGAACTGCGGCCGCGGCGCGAAGCTTTCGCGCCTCCCGCCGCCCCTTCCGCCTTCTTGTCGGCTGAAGCGGCGCGGCCTGAACTCCTGCCTTTGCCCGCGCGCTGCGGGCGGGGCGCTCTTCCTTTCCGCGGGCAGCTTTGCCACTTCGGCCGCGCGCTTGTCAAGGGTTTCCTTCAGGCCTTTCGCGATGAAGTTGTGCGAGAAGGCGTCCGCCTTCGAGGCGATTGAAAGCTTGGTTGCGAGGGCGCGCGCAAGCTTTCCGGCGTGCCCGGGAGGCGCGTTCCCTATGAGCGGGTCCTGGAAGATGAGCCCGTATTTGGGGGAAAGCGAGCCGGTCCTCAAGTGCTTGAAGAGCGCTTTCTCGGCGCCGAGAACCTGGACGGTGCTTGCCGGGAACATCGCCATCTTCCTTATCCCGCCGGCCTGCGCGACCAGCTTGGCGGCGAGCGCGGGCTCGACGAGGTAGCAGAGGTTGGGGGCGATGCCTTTCACCGTGCGCGCCTGGTATTCGGTTATCCCGTTCCGGAGGTTGTAGAGGGAAACGATTTCGCTTGCGAGGGCGCGCATCTCGTTAAGGTCGTCCTCCGCGAAGTCGGCGCCGACGCTGTGCCTTGCCGACTCGATTATCTCTTCGGCCTTGTCGCTTCCCACGATGTCGGCGAGAACCGATTTCTCGAGGTTTTGCCGGTCGAACATGACGACCACCTTGCAGTACGCCTCGGGGTCGGAAACGTTGAGCTCGGGAAAATACAGGCCGTACCATTCGCGGAGGCGCTCCATGAAGAGGTTCGCCACCTTGTCTATCTCGTCAATCGCCTTCACGGTGTGGACGAGGAGGGCGTCCTTTTCGCCGTACGCCTCCTTCAGTTTTTTTCTCGCCGCCTGAAAAGCCGCTTCCCTTGATTGTTCCATTAGTAATCACCGGCCGCATCAAGAGCATCATTTGCGGGCGGATAGGTTGGGGTTTCAGGCCATTATATAGGTAGCGGCGCCGCACCGCCGCACCGCATGTTTTAATTGTTTTCCTCCAAATTATACGAGAGTCCGGGGGAGTGTGCTAACCTGGTATGCTTCCGGGTTCGGGTGGCCCTTTTCCCAATCGCCCGGGTTCACAGCCCGGCGATATGGTAAAAGCGCCAGCGGAAAACCGTTTTCCGCGGCCAGAAAAACCCGGCGGTCCGTGTCCAAATCACGGCTCCCCCATTAACCCTATTTTTATTTGTTGGCGGGCAAAAGCAGTCCATGGACGCGGAGCTTGGTTTCCTGGCGCGCCTTGTCGCGCTGGACACGGATTCCACCACGAAAAAAAACTATTCCGAGTGCGCGGAACTGGTGGCGCGCGAGGCGCGAAAATACGGCTTCAGGGCGAAAATTTTCGACGCGAAAAGGCTGGCCGGGGACGGGAAGCCCCGGCCAAACGTGGTGGTATATTTTGACGCCGGCGCGAAGCAGACGCTCCTGATTGCCGCGCATTACGACGTGGTGCCCGCGGGCGAAGGCTGGACGCGCCCGCCGTTCAGGCTCACGGTTGAAGGGGGCAGGGCCTACGGGCGAGGGGCGAATGACGACAAGGCGGGCATCGTTGCCGCGCTTTACGCCTTGAAGCGGCTCAAGGAAACCGGGGACTCTAAAGTGAACGTGAAGCTCCTCGTCACGTGCGACGAGGAGGTGAGCAGCGAGCTCGGGCTCGGCTACCTCATGAACGGCGTGAAGGTGAAGGGCGACGCCGGGCTCGTCCTGGACGCGTCAAGGGAGCTTCTCGTCGGCGCGTCGGGAGTCTGCTACGGGAAGGTCGTGGTGAAGGGAAAGCAGGGGCACGCGGGAAGCCCTCACCGCGCCAAGAACGCAATCAGCCTGATGCTTCCGCTGCTCGTGGATTTGGAAAAGTTTTCAAGGGTCCGGGCGAGGCACGTGTCAAGGTTTCTCGCCCCGCCCATGTCCCCTAAGAAGCGCGTTTGGGGAAGGTTTTCAATCACGATGCTGCGCGCCGGGGAGAAGGAGAACGTGATTCCCGGGGAAGCCGAGGCGCGCTTCGACCTGCGCCTTCTTCCCGAAGAGGACCCGGGGAAGGCGGTGGGGGAGCTCAAGCGGTACTTTGAGGAAATCCGGGGGAAGCGCGGGGTGGACGCGCGCATCGAGGTGAAGGCGTCTTCGCGCGGCTACTTCACGGACCCGGGGCACCCTTTCGCCAGGAATTTCGCGCGAATCATCGGCGCAAGGAACGCGTACGCGACGCTCGGCGGGAACGACGGCCATTTTTTCGCGCGCAGGGGGCTTCCCGTCGTGGCGTACGGCGCCGGCGGCTGGAACTGCGGGGTCCACGGGAAGGACGAGTTCGTTTGGGTGAAAGAGATTTACGGGGTGGGGGACGACGTGGCCCGGCTGTGCCGGGAATGGGAAGGGATTTAATTCCGGTCTCCTCCAATCAGCTGCTTGGTTTGGTTATGGATGCTTTCACCGAAATGAAGAGGGAGGCGGCGCGCGTCGTCGCCTCGGCCTGCGGCTCCGTGGGCTATCAGGTGAGCGAGGAAGACGTTTTCTGCAAGCTCGAGGTGCCCAAGGAGGAGTTCGGGGACATCGCGTCGCCGGTCGCGTTCGACGTGGCCAGGGCGGAGAGGACGTCGCCGCGAAAGATTGCGGAAAAAATCACGGTGGCGATGAGGATGTTCTCGCTCGTGCCGGGGCCGTTTTTCGTGAACGCGAAGGTCGCCGGCGCGGGCTACGTCAACCTTTACCTGGACGCGGCGGCGTTCTCGGAGAAGGTGCTGAACGAGGTGCAGGCGGGCGGCGGGGATTACGGGAGGAACGATTCCGGGAAGGGCAGGCGCGCGATTGTGGAGTTCCCGTCCGTGAACCCGAACAAGCCGTGGCACGTCGGCCACCTGCGGAACGCGGTTTTGGGCGATTCGGTCGCGCGCCTCCTCGAGTTCTCGGGCTATTCCGTGCAGCGCATGGACTACATTGACGATTTGGGGCTGCAGGTGGCGCAAAGCGTTTGGGGCTACCTCCACCTTTCAGGCAGGATTGAGGGGAAGGCGGACCACTGGCTTGGCGCGCAGTACGTGAAGGTCGCGAAGAAGATTGGGGACGAGAAGGTGGAGGCGGAAGTGCGCGGAATCGTGAAGGAGATGGAGGAAGGCGGCTCGCAGACGGCGGAGAAGGCGCGCGAGCTCGCGATGAAGTGCGTGCTTGCGCAGTACGAGACCGCGTTCAAGCTCGGCATTTTTCACGACGTGCTGCTTTGGGAAAGCGACATAGTGCGCGGGAAGCTGTTTGACGCCGCGGTGAGGATGGCGCTTGAAAGCGGCGCTGCGGTGAGGGAGGCGGGAGGGAAGAACGCGGGCTGCGTGGTCGCGCGGCTCGAGGGCGCGCAGGGGTTTGAGGGGATGGAGAGCGCGGACAAGGTGCTCGTGCGCTCGGACGGGACTGCGGTTTACACGGGAAAGGATTTGGCGTTCCAGCTCTGGAAGTTCGGCCTCATCGAGTCCGGCTTCAGGTTTTCCGAGCTTTTGGTGCAGCCGAACGGGAGAAAGCTTTACACTTCCGGGAAGGCGGGGAAGCCTGACGCGCGCTTCGGGAAGGCGGACCTCGTCGTGAACGTGATAGGGGTCGAGCAGGCGTACCCCCAGCTTGTCCTGAAGGTTTTGCTGAAGGCGATGGGTTTTGCGGCGCAGTCCGAAAACTCCGTGCATCTCGCGTACGAGCACGCCGCGCTTCCCGAAGGAAAGTTTTCTGGGAGGGCGGGAACGTGGGTCGGCTTCACGGCCGACGAGCTTCTCGCCGAAACCGAGGCCGAGGCGCAAAAGCAGGTGCGCGAGCGCTTCAAGGACATGGGCGAGAAGGAGAAGCGCGCCGTCGCCGCCATGGTTTCGGTCGGCGCGATAAGGTTCGACTTCTTGCGGACGACCCCGGAGCGAAAGCTCGTGTTCAAGTGGGAGGAGGCGCTCAAGTTCGACGGCGACACGGCGCCGTACGTGCAGTATTCGCACGCGCGCGCCGCGAGGATTCTGGAGAAGGCGGGTAAGCCCGGGGGGAAGCCGGATTACGCGGCGCTTTCCTCGCCGGACGAGATGCGGCTCGTGAAGCGGCTCGCGCTTTTCCCGGAGACCGCTGCGGGCGCGGCGAAGGCGTACAGGCCGCACATGGTCGCGGATTACCTGCTCGACTTGTCGAAGGACTTTTCCAGGTTTTACGCGAATTGCCCGGTTTTGCAGGCCGACGGGAAGGCCAAGGCGGCGAGGCTCAAGCTCGTCTCGTGCTACAAGTCGGTTTGCAGGAACGGCCTGCTGCTCCTCGGGATTGGCGCGCCGGAAAGGATGTGAGGGGCTAGTTGGGGCACGTGACGTTTGTGACGTTTCCCAGACCGTAGCCGGGCACCGAGCCGCAGTCGATGACGAAGTGGAGCAGGTCGTTGTTGCCGCAGTCGCTCTGGTTCGTGCAGTTCGGCGCGCCCCTTATCCTGACGCAGCCGCCCGGAGTGGCGGAGCAAAGGGTTGAATTGAAGTAGTAGAAGTCGGACCAGGAGCAGCCGTTGCTTGCCCCGCAGCTCTTGTTGACGGCGATTGTGCGGTTGATTAGCGACGCTATGCCGTTTGCGGACGCGCCCGTCCTGTTTTCGAGGCGGAGGATGAAGTCGGGCGCGGACGCGCTCGGGCGGTAGTAGGCGCTCCCGTTGATTTCGCTCCGCAGGTTTTCCACGTCCAGGACCTCGTGGCGGGCGCCGTCGTTGTTCATGAGCACCCGGGTCCCGTTTGAAAGCAGGTTGGAGATGTTCGTGCCCGCGGAGAAATTCATCCATGGGACGGTCACGCTGGAGAGTGGGGTCAAGTTCGCGTTGAAAAGCACGCCCGCGTAGTCGTTTACCTCGCTGCAGCTGGCGTTGATGTCGCTCACGACCAGTATCTTCGTCTTGTCGCCCGCCGGGATTGAACAGCTCGTGGTCGTGTTTATGTTTGCCGCGCTTCCGTACGCCCAGCCGCTGTCTCCGCTGCTGGTGCCGTTGGAGCCGCCGCTTGAGCCGTTGTAAAGCAGGCGCGCGAGCTGGTACCCGGCCGGGGGCTGCAGTATCCTGCGGTGGTAGGATGCGTTGCCCATGAACAGCGGGTACGTCGGGTCTTCCGCGCCATCTATGGGCGCGCTCGCGTGCACGGATTCCACGCGCCCGAAGGACAACGCCGCGCTCGAGTCGTTGAGCGTGAAGTTGGCCGCGACCGACACGCTGAGGTTGAACGGCGAGCCGGTTGAAACGCTTATGCTCCAGTCCGCGAAGCTCGCGTTCATGCCGTATACCTCCGCCTTTTCGACGAATCCGTCGCTCCAGAGGGAGAGGCACGCGCGGTCGCTTTGGGTGCCGAAGCAGCAGGTCGTGCTGCCCGGCGCGCACGTGTTGTCGGACGGGACCGGAAAGCATTGGGTCGTGCCGTTGAGCGTGTTGTTGAATGCGAGGCTTGCGAGCGCGGCGGAGGCGCTGCTTATGTTGTTGGAGAGGTTGTTCGAGGCGTAGAGGCCCGCGGACGCGGCGGCGCGGCTTCCCGCGAGGCGCGCCATCCTGTTCGCGTCCGAATCCATTGATTCCACGAAGCTTTTCATCGCGGACGCGCGCGCCTTGATTCCGTCAAGGCTTTCGTGCGCCTGCTGCGTGGCCATGTAGGATTTGGCGAGGACGAAGAGGAAGAAGAACAGGATTACGACTAGGAGCGTGAAGAAGAATCCTTTCGCGGTTTTCGGTTTCGTCATTGGTATATCACTATCCTGAGCTCGCGCGTCGCGTTGTTGTAGTATATGAAGTGGCGGCCGACGCTCGCGGAAAGCGTGGAGTTGCCGAGCGTGCAGCTGCCCGCCCGGCTGTAAATGCAGTCCATGCCGGATTGCGTGCTTGACGTGATTTGGACGTTCACTCCGAAGCCGGACGGGACGGCGAGGCCGACTGCTTCGCGGGAAACGTTTGCCGCGAGCCCGGTGAGGGTCTGGTTTCCGGCGGCGCTTCCGGCCACGTGGAGTTCGGCGATGGTTTCGGCGAGGCTTGAATTGAAGGTCGCGTTCGTCAGGTTCTGCGAGAGCACGAGGTTGCTGTAATTGTATTTCGGGTTGCCGGCGACGTCGGAGAGCCTGAGGGTGCGTATGGCGTCGATTGAGTCGGCCGCGAGCTCCGCGCCGAAGGGCTTGTATGTGGAGGGGGCGGCGAGGAAGCCGAGGATGAACGTGACGGAAACGAGGAGCAGCGCCAGGGCTATGAGGGCGTCCACCGTGAAGGTGATGCCCTTCGCGCTCCTGGTCATCTTGTTTGGTTTGTCCAAAGTACCACTCTCACGTGAACGACCGAGTTGTTGTGGACCGCGATGCGGTTTGAAACCGCCTTGAACGTGGCGTGGTTCCGGTCCGGGTCGAGGCCGAACGTGAAGTTCTGGCTGCCCACGCGGGCCGAATGCTCGAGCGACTGCCATTCTTCCGAGCCGGAGGGGATGCCGCGGCCCGAGCAGTTGTAGTACGCCGAGTTGTTGATGGAGGGGTCCGAGCAGTTGTAATGCTCCTCGACTTCCACGAAGAAGTCGTAGCCGGTCCTGAACTTCGCCTTCAGGGCGGGATAGCTTGAAGCGCTCATGTTGATGAGGTCCGCGGCCTTGCTTTGGGAGATGCGCGGGGAATCAAAGGACTCAAGCATGCCGAGGAGGGTTATGGCGCTCGTGTTCCACGTGCCCAAGTCGGACGCGTTGACGGAAGCGTTCCAGTCTGAAGGGTTTCCGGGCGACATCAGGGTTCCGGAGAAATCCCATGCGGAGTTGGAGAGGTCTTCAAGGACGTCCGAGCCCGTTCCCGCCGCGATGTTCATGGAGAGGATGGAGGCTACCGCGAGCGTGAAGATGAATACGGTGACGGCGACGATGATGTCGTAGCTCCACAGCTGGCCTTTTGCCACCTTCAACCAACCCTCATCTGCGTGACGGTAACCGTGCCGTTCACGTTCTCCACGTACGCGCTCCCGCGCGGGGGGCTTTCAATGGCCAGGTTCACGAGCCAGAAGCCCGTGCCGTCGCCGGCGTCGTACCTGAGCTCGCTCGTGGTGATGTTGCGGGTGAGCGTGGGCGACGAATAGCTGAAATTTGCGTCGTTTCCCAAGTCCATCTCGAGGTCCACCGAGCCGGACTGGTTGTTTATCTTGAACGTGTAGTTGAGCGCCCCGGGAATGGACGTCGCGTAGGTCATCCTGCGCTGGTAGCCGTCCCCGGCCCTGGCCGCGATGTCGAGCTCGGACGCGATGCGGTCGGCCATGCTGATTCCGTCGCTGAACGCCTGCTGGCGGACCGCGTTTGCGTACTGCTGCGCGAACATGGAGTAGAAGAGAAGGAATATGGCGAACGCCGTCGCGTAGACGAGCATCAGTTCCGCGGCCTCCTGCCCCTTTGCTGAACGCATAACGGCACCTACGGGGCCGGCGAGATTACCGCGCACGGGTTGCCCGTGCCCAAGCAGTCGTCGACCACTTCAATCGAAACCTGGTACGCGCCCGGGTGCAGGAGGGACTGCAGGTACTGCGGGTCTCCGGCCACGTCGTAAAGCGTGGCCTTTATGACGTCGCTCGGCTGCGAGCTCGCGGACGTCTGCACCTTGAAGTTTATCTCCCTGCCGATGTATGGCGGGGTGTCGCTGCCGATGGTTATGTTCGTGATTCCCTTGGGGACGGTGATTTCTATTGTCGCCTTGGCCGGAGGACCCTGCGCGGAAACCTCGTCCGCGACGTTCTTCAGCTTGTTCACGCTCTGCTGCGCCTCCTGGAGGGCGAGCTGGTCCGAAGCCGAGTTAATCTGGAGGTAGGCGAGCGCTATCACGGTAACGAGCAGCAGCACCGCGAAAGCCACGGTCACGAGCAGCTCCATCGAGGCTTGCCCTCGCAAGCCGAGAGTTGTCGCCGCAGGCGACTTGATCGAGGCCTGTCCACGCAGGCCGGGAGTGGCCGCCAGTGGCTGCCGGGCTTGCGCCGGACCGCGAAACCCCCGCCTTTCCGTCGGTCGCATGGCTTGAGTTAAGGCTGCCGGGGGGTTAAAAAGGTTTTTATCCGGTCACGCGAGCGTTGGGACGCCGTTCTCGTTGAAAAGGAGCTGCGTCTGGTAAACCGCGTAAATCCAGGCGAAAACCGCGATTGGCGGGATGATGAAGAGCAGGGAGAAGTGAAGGGGCTGGAAAGGGTAGGACGGCTTCCCCTCGCGCCTGAAGTTCGCGTCAACGAGCGAGAAAAGCCGGTAGGCGGGGTAGGCCTGCGCGACCGGGAGCAGGAAAAGGAGGGCGTAAAGCGTGGAATTGAGCCATGCCTCCCCCCATTTCACCTTCGCCTCGTTGCACCAGCAATAGAAAAGGTAGGCGTGCACGAGCGGGATGACGCCCATCGCGAGTGCCTTGATGACGCCCCGTTTCCCCATCCGCCTCACCGCTGCTCTAGGCCCCCCAGCTTCCGGGCCTCGCTTTTCCCCGGCTTCTCGTGAATCGGGTTCTGCTTCAGCTTGGAAGCGAGCTTCCCGAGCTCCGCGAGGACCCCGTGAAGCGTGCCCCGCAGCTCGAAACCCGAGTTGCTCGCCGGGATGACGCCGTGCCTCGAGGTCTTGAGGCGCGCGCGCAGGGAATACTTGTGCTTGTACTTCTTGAAGTGGAGGGCGAGGTAGTCGAGGGCGACGCTCTTCCTGATTTTGTCGAGCTCGCGCGCTACGTCCGCCGAGATTTCGTCGAGCACCATGCGCTCCTCGGTGTCGAGCCCGGACATGTGGACTGGCACCTGCTCCTCGGAAATCAGGGATTCGAGGACGTCGCGGGCGCTCAGTATTCCCGCCGCCTTGCCGTCCTTCTCGACCACGAGCGCGGAAACCTTTTTTTCCGCCATCCTGCGCGCCGCCTCGGAAAGCGCGGCGGAGGGGGCGATTTTCACGAGCTCCTCTTCCGGCGTCATGATTGAGTCCACCTGCGCCTCCTCCCCGGAATGCTTCTCCACGGCGAAAGGCATGCGCTCCTTCGTGGCGAGCGTGCTCACCTTCAGGTCGTAGACGCTGACCAGCCCCCTCAGCCTCTCCCCGCCGAAAACGAGGACCCTGCGCACGTTCTTCTCGCGCATCCTCGCGAGGACCTGCGCGACCGTCGCCTTCCCCTCGACGCTGATGGGGGGCGAGCTCATGAAGTCCGCGACCCTGCCGGAAAGCATGCCCGCCTCGGCGAGCGCGAGGAGGACGTCCCCCCGCCTCACCACCCCGATTATCTTCTTGCCCCTGCGGACCGGAAGCGACTTGTATGCGCCCGAAAGGAAGCACTTGCAGAGCTCCGGGAGCCCTGCCCCGAACTCGACCGCGGGCGCGCGCTCCGCGACCGTGCCCGCCTTCGTGGAGCGGGGGTCCGAGGTGACGCCCTCCAGGCTGCGGTCGCTTATGATGCCGACGTAAGCGTCGTCCCTTGTCACGACCACGCATGAATCGCTGCGCGCGAGCTCACCGAGCGCCGCGGAAAGCGGCTCCTCCGCGTCAAGAACGGCGGGGGAATCGAGCTTCTCGAAAACGTCCAAGCGAAACCACCTTTGCCGGAAAAAAATCCGTGCCTGGAATTTATCGCGGGCGCGCTTTTAATATGGAGCGGGTTTTGGCTGCGGGCCGGTTTGCGGCAGCGCGCCCGGGAAACGGTTTTAAAGCATTGCGCGGCAAAAAAAATTGTGGATTTCTTTTCCGGTCGGTTGCCCGAGATGCTGCCCTGCAAGGTTCGCCGCGCGCTCGCCGCGCTCGCGCTGGCCGCGCTTTTCGCGGTTCCCGCGCTCGCTGCGGCCGAGCCCGGCCAAAGCCCGTCGCCGGAGGCCGCGGACGGCGCCGCGGCAAGCCTCGGCGTCTTCGCTTTCGCCGAAAAATATTTTCCGGGGGTATCCCAGTACAAGCCGTATTTCGACGTTGGCTTCCTCGGGAACACGGTCGGCCAGTACCTGAGCGCCCTCCTCGTGCTCGCGGTGGCCTGGGTGCTCCTCAGGTTCTTCAGGAACGTCGTGCTCGGGCGCATGAAAAGGCTTGCGGAGGGGACCGAGACGGACTTGGACGACCTCGCGATTACCGCAATCGAGTCGTTCGGCCACCCGTTTTACGCGGTCCTCTCGCTTTACGTCGCGCTCCTGTTCATCAGCGTGCCCGCGGTCGTGAGCGGAATCGTCGGCTACTCGCTCCTGGCGATAACGATCTACTACGTCGTAATCGCGAGCCAGCATGTGATAGACTACGCTTTGAAGAAGTACCGCGAAAGGCCGGGCGAGGGCGGAAAGGAGATGGACTCGGCAACCCTCCACCTCATGGGGAACCTGCTCAAAGGCGCGGTCTTGGTCATCGCTGCAATCCTGCTGCTCTCAAACCTCGGGTTCAAGATTGACGCGCTCCTCGCCGGGCTCGGCGTGGGCGGCATCGCGATCGCCTTCGCGCTCCAAAGCGCGCTCGCGGACATGTTCGCGTCCTTCTCAATCTATTTCGACAAGCCGTTCAAGGTGGGCGACTACATCGCGATAGGCACGGACACTGGCATCGTGAAAAAAATCGGCATCAAGAGCACCCGCATAGAAACCGTGCAGGGCGAGGAGCTCGTCGTGTCAAACCAGGACCTGGTCGCGTCCCGCGTGCGGAACTACAAGAGGATGAAGAGGAGGCGCATCGTCTTCGGCTTCGGCGTGACCTACGAGACGGCCCCGGCGAAGCTCCACAGGATTCCGGACGTCGTGAAAAACGTGCTCGCGAAAATCGGCAACGCGGACTTCGAGCGCTGCTACTTCAAGTCCTTCGGCGACTTCGCGCTCAACTTCGAGGTGATATATTACGTGAAGGACAACGACTTCCTGAAATACGTGGACACGCAGCACGCGATAAACATGGGGATAACCGAGGCGTTCGCAAAGGAAGGCGTGGAAATGGCGTACCCCACGCAAAACGTTTTCGTCCAGAAGAAGGGCTGATGCCGCAAATGGCCGCAAAACCCGCGCGCGCGCCGAGGCTCTTCTTCCTTTACGCGCACCCGTGCGGCGACGTCCTCGCCAAGCGGGGGACCATCGGGAAAAAAGACCTGGCTTCCCTGCGCGCCAGGCTCGCCTCGGGAAAGCCTTTCAATGCGAACCCCCGCATGTTCGAGAAGGCGTTCGGGCGGCTTTCGGCGTACGCGAAAAGGAGGGGGCGCAGGGTTTCGGCGGCCCTGGTGCGCGAATACTTCCTGTCCGAGCACAACCGGGTCGTCAAAAAAATCGCGAAAAGCGCGAAGGACGTGATTCCGGGCAGGTGCTTCGTCACGCCCTGCCGAATCGTTTCCGTGAAAGGCGCGTCGGCGCTCGCGGAAACGCCGCACGGCAAAAAAAAGATTAATGTTCGCTTCGTAAAAGGGTTGAGGAAAGGGGATTTCGTTTCGGCGCATTATTTCACCGCCTGCGAAAAGATTCCGCGCGGCGCGCTTGAAAGGATGCGGAGGGAATTTCATGGTCGCTCTCGATGAAAGAAGCAAGGGGCTGCTCTTGGTGCTGGGCACCGCAATCGTTTCCGGCGTTTCCGTCTACCTCAACAAGCACGCGCTCGCCTCGTTTTCCGACCCGTTCGCGTTCACGGCGATGAAGAACCTGGCGGTCGCCGCGCTCGTCCTCGCCGGAATCCTCTTGCTCTCCAAAAGCCGGGAGCTCTCGCGCCTGAGCCGCCGCGACTGGGGAAGCCTCCTCGCAATCGGCCTGGTCGGCGGCTCGGTTCCCTTCATGCTTTTCTTCTGGGGACTCGCGCAGACCGGCGCGGCAACCGCGTCCCTCCTCCAAAAAACGCTTTTCATCCCCGCGACCGCCCTCGCGTTCATCTTTTTGAAAGAGAGGCTCTCGAAGGCGCAGCTTGCCGGCTCGCTCCTCCTGTTCGCCGGCGCCGCCGCGTTTTCCGGGGTGGCCCCGCAAGCGCTCGGAATCGGCGAGTGCGCAATCATCGGCGCGGTCCTCCTGTGGAGCGCGGAGGACGTCATCTCGAAAACGGTCCTGCGCGCGCTCGCGCCCGAAACCGTCGTGTTCGGGAGGATGTTTTTCGGCTCCCTCGCGATACTCGCGCTCCTCGCGGCGACCTCGCGCGCGCCCGACGTCGCCTCGCTTTCCGGGATGCAGCTCGCATGGCTCGCCTTCACGGCGCTCCTCCTGCTCGCGTACAACCTGACGTTCTACTCCGGGCTCAAGAGAATCAAGGTCGGCGAGGCGACGGCGGTGCTCGTGGCCGGGAGCCTTGTGACGTCCGCGCTCTCCCTCCTTGACGGCGCGGTCCCGTCCCCGGTTGAGCTCCTCGCGCTGGCCGCGATGCTCGCGGGCGCGGTTGCGGTGTGCATGCTTCCGTCGGCGGCAATCCGGGCGGCCGGGAAGCCGGCCTCGGCGTGAAAGGCGGCTCCGCGGAACCCGAGGCAATGCCGCAAGTGTTATTAATGGGGGCGTGGATAACACACGCTACTTTGCCGAGGTGGAACTCGTGTTTGACGACGACGAGGAGGAAGAAGAGGACGAGGAATGGGACGAAGAGGATTACGACGACGAGGACGAGGAGTCCGACTAGGCTTCCCTTCCCCTTTTCTTTCGCTTCCGCATCAGTTTCCAGGTGTTGCAGATGGCTGAACTGCCCGTTGCCGCGGTTGAACGGCTGATCCGGCGCGCAGGCGCCGCCCGCGTTAGCCCCGATGCCGCGAAGGCGCTGCGCGACGCGCTCGAGGACCGCGGCTCGGAGATGGCCGCGCGCGCCGTCAAGCTCGCCAAGCACGCCGGAAGGAAGACGGTAACCTGCGAAGACGTGAAGCTCGCGAAATGAGTTTTCGCCCGGGCAAGCGCCCGCCTCTTCCTGCGGTTCTTTTCCTGCGAATTAGGCTTGCGCGCTACTGGACGCCTTCAAGCGGGCCGATTACGTCCCCGTAAACCGTCCTGCTCACGGATGAGTCGGCATAATTGTACCTTAGCGCCATCCTCGCCTTGCACCCGTCGCCTGCCCCCAGGGCGAAACAGCATTGGGCGTACGAGGCGTCGTTGTTGCCGCTCCCGAACCCGACCACCGCGAAATGCCAGCCGTCCGGGATGTTCACCACGCGGTCCAGCTGCGACGGGATGGGATTCGTGACGATGCTGCTGCAGGCGAAGCCGGTGACGTTGATGTCCCTTCCCAGCGTTTGGCTGACGTCAAGGTTGAGGTAGCCCGAGCCGTTAATCGCGAAGTCGTGGCACGCGAACCCGGGCGCGAACGTGCACGTTTTGGGGATGGAGCCGCCGACCACGTTCAGGTATAACAGCACAGAGATTATCACGAGCACTATCATGAGCACCCAGCCATAGGTTATCAGGAACTCCATGGCCGCCTGCCCATGCGGGCGGACAGTTGTTGCCCAAGGCAACCCGGGATGCTGCTTGACCGCGGCCTGCGCCGGGCTGCGCATTGTTGCCGCCTGCCTGCCCGCGCCCTTTTCCCGTGACACCATCTAGGTTATGTGGTTGAGGCCGTTATTAAAAGCTTTCTTGCTTGGGCCGGGGAAAAAAAGCTGCGGTGCGCTGGGAAAAAAAGAATGAAAAAGAAAAAGAGGGGTGGCTGGGGGCGGCTTGGAGCGTGGGTGCTTAGATGCCACTCAGGGTTTAGACCGGGCCGCTTATGTCGCCGTAAATGGTCCTGACGATGGTCGGGGAGTCGACGTTAGTGTACCGTATCGCGAACTTTGCCTTGCATGGCCCGCTTGTCCCGTTGCAGCATATCACTAGGTCGGT
>JAQTMQ010000023.1:0-15720 GCA_028714235.1 Candidatus Iainarchaeum sp.
GGGAAGCCGAACCTGTTCCTCGGGCACACGAAGTCGCCTCGGGCCGGCGCGGTCTCGCCCGCGGAAATGCGCTCGCTCAACGCCTCGTTCCAGAGCATGGACTGGAACGCGTGCACGAACATGAGGAGGATTCCCCTCGGAAGCGAGCGGAGCGCGCCCGCGTAATCGTTCTTGACTTCCGCAAGGTGGAGAAGCATCGCACGCTCGTACTTCAGGTGGCGGGGAAAGTACTCGACCGCCTCCCCGAAATCCATTTCCTTCGCGAGCCGGGCGCGGGCGGAAAGCGCTTCCGCGTTGGTTTCGCCTTCCGTGAAGCACAAATAGTTTTTCGCCGCGCCTTCGAGGTCGCCCCTGAGGATGGCTTTCCCCACGAGATGCGTGTTCGCGCGGACGCTTCCGAAGCGCTGGCTCCCGAAATAGTTGGGGAACGCGCCGCGAAGCTCGCCGAAGATCTTTTTGACCGCCTGGGCCGAGCGCGGCCTCGCGCCCCTCACCCTTATCGTGAAAGCGTTTCCCGAAAGGTCGCCGAGCCGCACCCCCTGCCTCGCCCGCCACGCGCCGTTCACCTTGACGCCCGGGATTCCGAGCGCCTTGAAGGCTTCGGGCTCGACGCCCCAGGCGGAGCAAAGCTGCACCGTGACGGCCCTGCGGTCCTTCGTTCCCGCGTAGCCGAAGCGCTTCTGGCCCACGCGAAGCCGCGACGCAATCTCCTGCAGCGCCTGCGGGGTGTTCCACTCGCGCTTTTCGAGGACGAAGCGCGCGTACTCCCCGCCGCGCTCGTCCCTCCCCCTCACCCGCTTCCCGAAAGCGAGCCGCCTGCCTTCAGCCGTTATTTCCTCTACTACGAAGTCCTCGGGCTCGCCCTTGATTGCGCCCCCGATTCCCGGCGCATCCGAAAGGTGGTGAAGCACGCGCAGTTTTTCGCGTGGAAACAATATATTATGTGGGCAGGGGGCGCGCGTCAGCCGGGGAAAAGCGGGGTGCTCAGGTATCGCTCCCCGCCGTCCGGCGCCACCGTTACGACGCGCTTCCCCCTGCCGAGCCCGCGCGCGACCTCGATTGCGGCCCAGACGTTAGCGCCCGAAGAGATTCCGACGAGCATCCCCTCCCTGCTCGCGAGCTCGCGCGCGGTCCGGAAGGCGTCCCGCTCGCCCACCTTGATAATCCTGTCCACGAGCCCCATGTCGAGCACGCTTGCAAGGTGGTTTGAGCCAATCCCCGCAATCCCGTGCTTCCCCCAAAGCGTCATCCCGTCAAGAAGCTTGGGCGCCAAATCATTGTCGAGCAAAACGTTCAGCTCGGCGCGGTCGGAAAGCAGCCTGCCCGAATACAGGAGCGAGGACGCGTCCGGCTCGACCGCGACGATTAGCGCGCCCGGAACCTCTTTTTTCAGGATTGTCGCGACGCCCTGCAGGGTCCCGCCGGTCCCGACGCCCGCGACGAACGCGTCAATCCTGCCGCCCGTGTCCGCGACAATCTCCTTCCCCGTCCTCTCGTGCGCCTTGGGGTTCGCCGAGTTCTCGAACTGGTCGGTGAGCAGCGCGCCGGGAGTCGCCTTCACGAACCTTTTCGCGGCGAGCATCGCTCCCCCTGTCGACTGCGCGGCCGGGGTGAGGCGGATTTCCGCCCCGTAGGCGCGAATCAGCTTGACCCTCTCCCTGCTCGCGTCCTCGGGCATGAAGATTACCGCCTTGCAGCCCTTCGCCGCCGCAACCATCGCGAGGCCGATTCCGGTGTTCCCGCTCGTCGCCTCCACGAGCACGGAATCCGGCTTCAGCTTCCCGTTCTTTTCCGCCTCCTTCACCATCTCGAGGGCCGGCCTGTCCTTTATCGAGCCGCCGGGGTTCGCGCGCTCGAGCTTCACGAGAATCTCGGCCCCGGTTTCCCTCCCGAGCCGGTTGAGCCGGACGAGCGGCGTCCCCCCAACCGCCTCCAAAACGCTTCCGCAAATCATCCGAAAAACACCCGGCGGCAAGGCGGGCGCAAAAGCGCCCGCCCGGCCCGCCTCATTCCGCATCCTTGCCGGCTTCCTCTTCGGGCCCGCGCACGATGCCCGACTTTTTCTCCACCGCGCGAATCCTCGCGTCAATCTCGTGGAGCTTCGCCTGCATCGGGTCGTCTATGCGGCCGTGCTCGAGGTCGGCGACCTTCTGCCCCTTGTGCCTCACAATCCGCGCGGGCACGCCGACCGCCGTCGAGTCCGGCGGGATGTCCTTCAATACCACCGCCCCGGCGCCAATCTTCACGTTGTCCCCGACCGTTATCGGCCCGAGCAGAATCGAGCCTGCGCCGACGGTCACGAAACTCCCCACGGTGGGGTGGCGCTTGCTTCCCTTCTTCCTGCCCGTGCCGCCGAGCACCGCGCCCTGGAATATGACCACCTTGTCGCCGACTTCCGCGGTCTCGCCGATGACGACCCCCATCCCGTGGTCTATGAACACCTCGTTCCCGATTTTCGCGCCGGGATGGATTTCGATCCCGGTCAGGAAGCGCCCGACGTGCGAAATGAGGCGCGGCACCACCGCGGGGAAATTCCATTCGTAAAGCTTGTGCGAAATCCGGTGGATGAGGAGCGCGTGCACCCCGGGATAGCACAGGATTATCTCAAAATAGCTTTTCGCGGCCGGATCGTTCTCGTACGCGGCCTTCAGTTCGCCAGACATCCAAAAACACCCCGACAAGGCGCGCTTCACTCGCCGCACAGCCCCGTGCTCAAATACCTGTCCCCGCCGTCCGGCGCCACCGTTACGACGCGCTTCCCCCTGCCGAGCCCGCGCGCGACCTCGATTGCGGCCCAGACGTTAGCGCCCGAAGAGATGCCCACGAACATTCCCTCCTTTTCCGCGAGCGCGCGCGCGGTCGCGAGCGCGTCCCCGTCCCTCACCGCGATTACGCGGTCAACCGCCTTCCGGTCGAAAACCGCGGGCACGAAGCCTGCGCCGATTCCCTGTATCGCGTGGCCTCCCGGGGCGCCGCCGCTAAGGACCGGCGAGCCGGCGGGCTCGACCGCAACTACGAGGGCGCGCGGAACCTCTGCCTTGAGCACCCTGCCGACTCCGGTCACGGTCCCGCCGGTCCCGACGCCCGCGACGAACGCGTCAATCCTGCCGCCCGTGTCGCCAAGAATCTCGCGCGCGGTCGTCCGCGAATGGGCTTCCGGGTTCGCCGCGTTCTCGAACTGCTGCGGGATGAAAACTTTCGCGTCCTTTGCGGCAAGCGCTTCCGCGGCCTTAATCGCGCCCTGCATCCCTTCCGCTGCCGGCGTCAAGACGATTTCCGCGCCGTAAGCCTTCAGCACCTTCCTGCGCTCGGCGGACATCGATTCCGGCATCGTGAGCACGACCTTGTAGCCCTTCGCCGCCGCAACCATCGCGAGGCCGATTCCGGTGTTCCCGCTCGTCGCCTCCACGATTACCGAGCCCTGTTTCAGCAGGCCCCTGCGCTCCGCGTCCTCAATCATGGCGAGGCCTATCCTGTCCTTTATCGAGCCGCCGGGGTTCGCGCGCTCGAGCTTCACGAGAATCTCGGCCCCGGTTTCCCTCCCGAGCCGGTTGAGCCGGACGAGCGGCGTCCTCCCTATGGTTTCCACTACGCTGCCATAAATCATTCCAAAGCACCATCAAACCGCGCTGATGAAACGACGCCCGGACCCAGTGGTGCCGACGGCAGGAAAAAATGGATGAAGGCAAAATAAATCCCGTCCCATCCCTCGCACCAACCTTAACGGTTGGGGCTGCCGTATATTTAAAACCATGCGGGCAGTCGCCGGAAGGACGCGGGCGCCCGCAGCATAACATTATATTCCTCACTTCCCCCAAATTCGCACATGGAGAACACCGGCAGCGTTGCATTCAGGGCTTCCCGGGAGGGCGCCGGGAGGACAGCCCGGCCGCTGACCGCGTCAACCTCGTTCAAAACCGAGGTGGACAGGCAGAAAGCGGTTTTTGCCAAAAGCTTCGGGGAAGGAAAGGCGGCGGTGGACCGGATTCTGAGGGACGGGATGTGGTCCGCGGCGAACTCTATCGAGCAGGACCCGAAGGCGATGCCCGAAATACGCGCTTACACGTTTGACGCGCTGTGCAAGACCATGCGGGAGGCCGCGGGAAAGGGCCAGGGCGACATCGTGAGAAGCGTCACGCTGACCGGCTCGCCGAAAGTGAGGGAGGCGGGCCTGCTCGTCTCGCTTGAATTCCATGACCATTACTCGGTCGGCGCCGTCATCAAGCAGTCCAGGGGCGGCGAGGAAAACGACACCCTTAGGTTCAGGGCGATAGCCGCGTACGCGAAAAAACCCAGTTCCACAAACAACGAGAGGATAAGGATGCTCGCGAGCCTGCCGCCATCCGAGCAAAAGCGCGACTAGAGGTCCAAGAGGACCGTTCCTTTTTCCTTGTCCAGCTTTTTCACGATTTTTTTTGCGTCCGGCACGCTTTCATTCAGGCCCGCCTCGATTTCGTCCCAGCCCGCGCCCCTCTTTTTCTCGGAACGGATGTAGTTGAGTATGGCTTCGACTTCCGCGTAATTCCCGTAAATCATGTCGCCCGCGGCCTTCGCCTCCGCCGCCCTCCTTTCAAGGGATGAAACCGCTTCGCGCTGCGACTTGAGCGTGAATTCGAGGCGCTCCCTTTCGCCTTCGGCCGCGGACCTGCCCGCCGCAACCTCCGGGGGCGCGCCCGGAGGGAACGCCTCGTCGAAAAGCTCGGAGAAGGACTTGAACTGCCTTGCTTGCACGCCTTCAACGCCATCAAACTTTTTCATGGGGAACGCGCCGTAATCGAAAAGCGCGCCGTTTTTATAGTAGCCGGTGGGCGAAGGGCTTGCGAGGAGCGATTCAACTTCCGTGAACGCGTCCCTCAAGGCGCGCACCCCGTTTTCGCCGATTTCGCTTCCTTTTTCTCCCAGTTTGAGGCCCGCGCGCGCAATCACTTCCTCGAGGTAGGTTCCGCCCATGTCGATTTTCGAGGCAAGGCAGGCGACAAGCTTCTTTTCGGAGAGCGAGGCGCGAATGGCCGCCTCGCTTAGCACGAACGGGCTCGTTTTCGTCGAGGACGGCAAAACGTATTTGGGGCCGCGCCGGATTTCCCTGTCCGCCCACTTCTCGGCCCGGTAGCACGCGGTGATTTTCCCGGATTCGTCGAGGAGGATTAGGTTTCCGCTTGAAAACATTTCGAGGACGAGGGAGAGCGGCCCGTCTTTTGAGGAGAATCGGATGGAAATGACGCGGTCGGTGCCAGACTGCGAGATTGACTCGAGGATTGCGCCTTCAAGCCTTTTGCGAAGCTGCATGGCGAACTGTGTGGGTTCGGTTGGCGCTGGCCGCACGTATTTCGTTAGCCCCATGCGCTTCTTGAGCTCGATTGCGAGGTCAAGCGTGCCCCTGCCGGGGGCGTGGAATTCTATGCGGAACTCGTTTTCGGAGAGCTCGAAAAACTTCTGCAGGCGCGCGCCGGAGAGCTCCCTTGAAAGCTCTTTGGCGAGCGCGCCGAGCTCGACGTTTGCAATCTCGCGCATGAAAAGATGCCCCTTTCCCGTCACCACTCGTTGTATTCCGAGTTGTTGAACTCGTAGACCACTTTCCGCTCCGGCTGCCTTATCGCCTTCTTTATGACCTCGTCGCGCGCCCCGGACAGGTTCGCGCCGTGCACGGGGTCGAGGAGGTGGAACACGCCGTCGCGCTCGAACGTGACGAACGCGTGCCTGAGCCGCTCCTGCGTCTCGACGACGACCTTCGCGGAGGCGTTTTCGAGCGCGAGGAGTATCGAGCAGAGGAGGATTGCCTTGTCTATCTCGTCGCTCAGCCTCAGCTCCGCGATGTCGGAAGGGGAAAGCCAGAACTCGACCGGGAGGAACTCGCTTGCGAGCTCGTTGCGGCAGAAAAGGTACGCCTTCTCGGCGGCCTTCGGGAAGTCGCGGTCGTAAATGTAGGGCCTGAAGCCGGACTTTATTTCCTCGACGATTTTCCTGACCGCCGGGTCCTCGGGCACCACGAGGGCGCGGAGCTCGGTTATGGACTTGTCCTCGCTCGCCTCGATGTACCCCTTGTAGCGCTCGATTATCTTCAGGTAGAGCGCGGCCTTCCGCTTGAGGTGCGCGCAATCCTCGCATTCGCGCGCCTTGGCCTCGCCGGCCTCCGTCGCCTGTTTCTGCGGTTCGGCCCGCTTTTTAAGGAAAGGCAGGTCAAGCGCCGGCATAACGTGGTTTTCCCGTCCGCGTTTTAAATATCAGCGGGTAAATCAGTGACGGTGGGCTGAATGGTGTTTCTCGTCCGCTGCCCGGACTGCGGCAAGCTGCACCTCGTGTGCCCGGAGAAATGCGGGTGCGGCCACCGCTTTTCCGGGCAGAGGGGAGGCGCGGACAGCGAATGGGGCAACTGCAGGAGATGCGGGCTTCCGGTGAAGGCGGCGTGGAAGGAGTGCCCTGAATGCCATTCCGACCTCTCCCGCGCGCTCGGCTACCGGTGTCCGAAATGCGGCAGGCTCGCGGCTAATGACGCCAGGTACTGCGAATGCGGGCAGGAGCTGCTCGTGCTGATGGGCGACTGCCCGCACTGCAGGGGCCGCATCCGCGCGGACTCGGTGAACTGCCCGAAATGCGGCAGGAGCGTGCGCGGCGGGGAAGGCGGGCGGGGAGAGGAGGTTTGGGTCTGCTCAATCTGCGGCAGCAGGCTCCAGTATTACGGCGCGCACTGCTACACCTGCAACCAATGACGCGGGGGCGCGCCCTGCGGCGGAAGGTTTTCCGATGGGCGAACTCGAGGGCTTCGTTGAAAGGTGCCGGGAGGCGAGGGAGGCCGCGGAAGCGATGGAAAGCCCGCTGGTCGCGTGCCATTACGACGCCGACGGCCTTTCCGGGGGCGCGCTCGTGGTGAAGGCGTTCGCGGGCATCGGGGTGCGCGCGAGGAGCATGGCGCTGCGCAAGCTGTCCTCCGACGAAATCGGCCTGCTGGAGAGGGAAGGCGGGGACGAAATCGTTTTCGTGGACCTGGGCGGGGGCGCCTCGAAGGCGATTGACGCGAGGCTGCTCCCCGGCGGCAGGAAAATCGTGATAATCGACCACCACCAGACCCCGGGCGGGAAGGCCCTGCAGGCAAACCCCCACCTGTTCGGCTTCGACGGCGGGTCCGAGCTGAGCTCTTCCGGCTGCGGCTACTTCGTCTTCAGGAAGCCGGAGCTCGTGGAGCTCGGGGTGGTGGGCGCTGTCGGCGACATGCAGTTCCCGCTCTCTGGCCTGAACCGGACCATGCTTTCGGAAGGCGAGAAGGCCGGTCGGGTGGCCGTTGAAACGGACCTTTCGCTTTTCGGGAGGGTGAGCCGCCCCCTCGTCTGGTTCTTGCAGTACTGCACCGAGCCCTTCCTTCCCGGGCTGACCGGCAAGAGGCACGCGTGCGCGCTCTTCTTCGAGGAGCTCGGGATTCCGCTCAGGGACGCGCGCGGGGAATGGCGGAAATACTTCCAGCTCTCTCGCGAGGAGAAGGTGAAGGTCGTTTCCGGGCTCGCCGCCTACCTTTACTCGAAAGACGTTGACGACGAGACTGTGAGGTCGCTTGTCGGCGAAGTCTATTCCTTCCCTATGCAGGAGCAGGGGACCGAGCTCTCGGACGCAAAAGAGTTCTCGACCGTCCTGAACGCGTGCGGGAGGCACAGGAAGCCCGAAATAGGAATCGGCGTATGCCTCGGCGACGAGGGCGCGAAAAGGGAGGCGAAGGAGCTCCTGCTCCTCCACAGGCGGCAGCTGCGCGAGGCGGTCGAATTCGCGGGCAACGCGGTCGAGGATTTCGGCGCGTATTATTTCCTTGACGGCAGGGGAAAAATCGACGACGGGCTGATTGGCGTCGTCGCGGGGATGCTTTACGGCGGCGCAATCAGGCGCGACAAGCCGGTAATCGCGCTCTCGCTCAACGAGGAGGGGAAGGTGAAGGCGAGCGCGCGCTCGACGAAAAAGCTCGTGGAGGAGGGAATCAACCTAGGGACGGTCATGGCCCGGGCCTCGGAGGGAATCGGGGTCGGCGGCGGCCACAACGTCGCCGCGGGCGCGAACCTCGAGGGCGACCTGAACCTGTTCCTGGTGAGGTGCGGCAAGCTTATTGGGGAATCGCGGAAGCAGGAGAACTAGCATGGGGGCGCGGAATCCGGGCGTGAAAAGCCCTTGGCGGCGTCAGCCGAAGTCGCAAAGCGATTTCTGGGAGAGGCGCGCGACCGTCTCCCACCTTTTCCTCACGTACCTGGTTATCTCGGGCCTGTCGAGGTTCGACTTCAGGAACTCCATGGTTTTCGGGTCGTGGCAGTAGCCGGAGCCGAAGTCGACGCCCCACTCGCGCTTTATTTCGCGTATCGCGGCGTCCCGCTCCACTTTCGCGATGACAGAGGCCGCGCTCACGATTGGGTAGTTGCGGTCCGCCTTGTGCTCGGAAACGATTTCCATGTTCCGCGGAAGGAAGCGGTTGATGGTTGCGGCAAACCTGCGGGCGACCGTGTCCGGCGAGTCCGCGAAAAGCCTGTCCGGCGGCTCTTTCAGGAGCCGCACGCCTTCCGCGATTTTCATCGCCTCGATTTCGTTGAGGGAATGGCGCGGCATCAGGCGGTTCAGGTCCTCGGCGGTGACGTGGACGGTCGCGAAGCCGCAGAGCTTCTTCTTCAGCTTGGGGCAAAGGGCTTCCCGGAGCGCGGGGGAAAGGAGCTTTGAGTCTTTCGCGCCCATCCGCTTCAGCTCGGGCTCGCGCTCCTCGGCTATTGACGCGATGCACAGGACTAGCGGCCCGAGCACGCACCCGCGGCCGGATTCGTCAACGCCCGCGATTAATTGCCCCATAGTTTGCACTGCCCGTTTTCGTGGATGGAACGAGAAAGCGGAAAGAAAAACCGAAGAATGGTCGCCGCGGGGCTCAAGCGGCAGCGATTGCCTTCTTGTCAAGGATTATGTAGTCGCTCACGGCAAGGACTGCGCTGTACGGGATGACCAGGAGGCCGTCCTCCTTCCTCATTTTCCTTGCGGTCACGCTGTCCGGGTTGCCTTCCGCGATGATGGAAATGATTTTTCCCGTGACTTCGTTGACTGCGAGGTCAACCACCCTGCCGATTCCTTCGCCATCGTTGGAAACGAGCGTTTTGCCTGCGAGCTGCTTGGCTATAACAAACTTGCCCACGAAAATCACCTTTAGACCTGCTCGGTTCTTCGTTGGTGTTTTGACCGACCATTATTTAAATAACTATCGTAGTACGGTTATCGAACTGTTGGCGGGTTTTGCGCGCTTTTAAGCGTTGGGGGGCGCCTCAGGCGGGTTTTTCCAAGGATTTCACGGCTGCTCCCACTCGATTTCGTAGTATTCGTAGGGCGAGCCCGGGATTTCGAGGCGCTTCACGCGGTAGTATGTCACAGCGGTCTCGCGGTCCGCTATCGCGAGCATGAGGTCGAGGCCGAACTCCTTTGCCGAGCGTATCGCGTCCGCGAGCTCGGCGCCGCCGATGCACTCCTCTTCAGAGAGGGAAAGCATTGCGAAGCGGGGAGGGTCCTCCTTCGGCGTTTCTATGCCTCCCTTTTTCCTGTGGTAGAGGAGGAAGTCCAGCTCCATCCCCCGCTTCCTTTTCACGTCCTTCCCCGGAATCGCGAGGATGAACGTCTTCTTCACGCTGTGCGCGACGCGGATTGCGCGCGCCCACTCGCTTATCACCATCTTCTCGTTGCGGGGGAAGACCTGCACCACGTGCTTTGAGTGAATCCATTCGTCCGGCGCGCGCGCGGGCGACGCCCCGGGAAGGTAAAGCCGGAAATGCGTCCCGAACTTGAAGCCGGTCTTCAGGACGTAGCCCCTCAGGCGCCAGTCCTCGTAAACCTGGTACATGAGGGGGAAGTCCGGGCGCCGCCTCTTCGCCTCGGCGACCACGCGCTTCTGGGTCGCGTTCCTCAGGGAGAGGCCGCAGTGCTTCATCATGAAAAGCGTCTCGTAGACGTCAAGCTTGCTGATGCGGCCGCGCTGCTCGGCCTTGTACGAGCCGAACTGCCCGAGCCAGTGCTCGGAGTAAAGCTCGCGGCCGACCGCCTCGTCGTCTATCACGGTCATCAGGTCCTCGGCGAAAAAGAGGCCTTCGACCGAATACTTCGGGGCCCGGAATTTTCCGGGCGGGTATTTCTTGACCGGGTTGCGCCCGTATTTTCCCTTCGCTTCAGCGATTGGGCGGATTACGAGCCCCCTGTCGCGCCAATCCTTGAACGTGTGGTAGCGCGCCATGAGCTTGGGGAGCCTGAAGGAGGAGGCGACGTCGTTGAACTTCATGGGGTTGAGGGAGGCGTCCGTGCACTGGCCGTTCCTGATGTCAATCAGGTAGAGCGCCTCCTCGGGCGTGAAATGGACTCTCCCTCCCCGCATCTCGCCGTAAAACCCGCGCACGACGGACGAGACCGTTTCGGGCTCGTCGGAAAAAAGCTCGCCCGAGTCCCTGTCGAAAACCAATTTGACTGCCAATGAAGCACCTCGACCCCCTGCGGCAGGTTCCGCAAGGGCTTATCGTGAATACTACGGGTTGGGCGAAAAGGGAATAAAAAGCAGGCGGCGGGACTGCGACGCCGGCCCGGCTACCGCGTCACCGTCACCGTCCCGTGCATCGACGGGTGGAAGGCGCAGTGGTACGGGTAGGCCCCCGGGGCCGTGAAGGTGAAGGAGAACGTTCCGCCTGGAGGCATGGCCGGCGAACCGAAGATTCCCCCTGAATCGCTCGCCACCGTGTGCGCGACCGAATCGTCGTTGGTCCATGTAACCGTAGTGCCAACCTTCACGTCAATGGCGCCCGGGTTGAACGCGAAGCCGCGGATTGAGACGCCCGCAAGCTGCGGCGAGGGGATTGCGGTGGGCGCTGGGGTGGGTTCGGCGCCTGTCTCCGGCGTCGCGGTTGGCCGGGGCGCGGGCGCGAAGGTCGGGGCCGGAGTCGGGGTTGCCGGCGCGGGCGTGGGCGCGGCGTTCGCGCCCGTGCATCCGAGCAGCAGCGCCGCGGATGCGAGGATTGCGAGGAGGATGCGCGTTTTCTGGGACGGGGCCATCAATCTGGTTGTCCTTCGGGCAATTTAAAACTGTTGCGGCAAAATCCATGCGCGATGATGAGCGAGACGGCGCGCGCCGCGCTGAAAAGGCAGGGCTACAAGCTTTTCGGGGCGAACTCCTCGGCGAAGCTGTGCCACTGGACCCGCAAGTCGATTTACGGGGAGGGCGCGTGCTACAAGGAAAAGTTTTACGGCATCAGGTGCCATCGCTGCATCCAGATGACTCCGGCGACGGACGCGTGCACGCACAACTGCGTTTTCTGCTGGAGGGCCGGGGACTTCTCGAAAATTGAAGTCGGCGACCCGGACGAGCCCGCCGAAATCGTGAAGGGCGCGATTTCCGCGCAGCGCGAAATAGTTTCCGGCTTCAAGGGCGAGGCCAAGACGGACCAAAAGAAGTGGCAGGAGGCGCGCGAGCCCAGGCATGCCGCGATTTCTCTTTCCGGCGAGCCGTTCTCCTACCCGCTGGCGGGCGAGCTCGTCTCCGCGTTCCATGGCGCGGGGCTCACGACCTTCGTCGTGACGAACGGCACGTTTCCCGGGAGGGTGGCGGAGCTGAAGCCGCTTCCCACGCAGCTTTACGTTTCGCTTGTCGCGCCCGACGCGGAGACTTACTCGAAGGTCTGCGCGCCCTTGATTTCCGGCGGGTGGGAAAAAATCGGGGAAACGCTTCGGGCGACGAAGGGCCTCGGGTGCAGGCGCGTGATTCGGATGACTGCCGTAAAGGGTTTCAACATGCACGGCGAAAAGGGCTACGCTGAAAGGATTCTCCTCGCCGAGCCCGAGTTCGTCGAGGTGAAAAGCTACATGCACAGGGGCTCGTCCATCCACAGGCTCGCGCCGGAGAGCATGCCGAGCCACGAGGAGACGAGGGCTTTTGCCGAGGCGGTAGCAATGGAAACCGGCTACTCGCTTGTTGCGGAGGCGCCCGAAAGCAGGGTGGTGCTTCTCGCGCGCGACGAAAAGGCGTCCAGCAGGAGGGTGATGAGGTTTGATTAAGGCGGTCGTGTTCGACCTGGACGGCGTGATTGCGGACAGCAGCGCCGAGATTTCCGGGGCGCTGCAGGAAACGTTCGCGGAATTCGGCTTCCCGCGGCCGGAAAGGGGGGAGGTGCTTGCGGTGGAGTCGCTTGGGAGCGCGAAAATCGTGGAGTCCCTGCTTCCGCCGGAGAGGCGCGGGGACGAGGCGCTCAAGAAAGCGGTTCTCGAAAGGTTCACAAAAGTTTCCGTGGAGAGGATCGGGAGAATCAGGCCTGTTGCCGGGGCAAAAGAGCTTCTCCGCTTCCTGCGGGCGAAGGGGGTCAAGGCGGCGGTCGCGACAAACCGCGGCGAAACCGCGCACGCGCTCATCAGGGCGCTCGGGCTCGGGGGGATGCTTGACGCGGTAGTGATTTCTAGCGACGTCAAAAACCTGAAGCCGCACCCCGAGCCGCTCCTGCTCGCGCTCAAGCGCGTGGGCGTGGAAGCCGGGGACGCGCTTTTCGTCGGCGACAGCCAGGCTGACGCGAACGCGGGAAGGGCGGCTGGCGTCAGGACCGTGCTGTACGGGAAAAAATGCTCGGGCTGCGCGAGCGTGGGCAGCCTGCTTGAGCTTGAGGGGATGATTTGAATGGCAATGGCGAAAAGGGCGGAAAACCGGCTGAAAGGATTCGGCGGGGCGGACTTCGCCAAGGCGACCCAGCTCGCGCTGGTCGCGGTTTTCACGCTGCTCGCGTTCGCGTTCCATTACGGCGTCGTGCGGAGCGCGGACTTCTACTCGGTCCTCGTGCTCTCCGCCTGCGGATGGCTTGCGTTCGAAGTCGCCGTGACGAGGCCGGGCGCGCGGAGGCTTGGGCGCGCGCTTCTCCTCGGCCTGTTCCTGTCGGCGTTCGACTTCCTCGTGGAGACGCTCGGGGGCGTGTTTGGGCTGTGGACCACCCACTACTCCGCGCTCCCGCTTGGTCTCGTGCCGGCCGAAATCGCGGCGCTCTGCCTTGTAGGCGGCACCGCGTGGGCGCTTTACATCCCGAAAAAGATGGGCCTCGCGGGCGCTGCGGTTGACGTCTCCGTGTTCGCGTTTTTCGGCGCGCTCGGAGAAGCGCTCCTCATCGAGGCGGGCTTGATGAGGTACGCCGGCGGCTGGAACTCGTGGCTCGCGTTCGCGGCGTACGCTGTGACGTTCGCGCTTTTGCACGCCGTCCACGGGCTGCTTTTCCGGGACGCCTAGAAGAAGTAGGAGGTGCGCTCCTTTTCGCGCCTCTGCTCTTCGATTACCATCGCGCAGAGCGCTTCGGCAGTCGGGACGCCCACGAATGCGACCTTTCCGTTGACCGCGATGGTCGGGGTGGCCTGTATGTTGAACGCCTTCGCGCGCTCAAGGCCCTCGTTCGTTGCGATGCTGACCTCGACCAGGACGACGTCTCCCCTTTTCCTCGCTAGGCTGCGCGCGAGCTTCATCGCCTTTGGGGAATGCACGCAGTTGGGCGAAGTGACCACTTCAAGGTAAACCTGTTCGTTAGGCATGTTTAACGCGAGGAATTGCTCCTCCGCACTATTTAAACGGCAGGGTTTTGGTGCGGCAGCCGCACCAGCGCGAGCCCCCTCCGCGACCTCGAGACCGCCACCTCGCGGCCGGGCGCAAGGGCGTGCGCGAACTGCCCGTCAACCACAACCTGCGCGGCCCCGCTTTCGGTTTTCACCGAGATTTTGGAGGAGTCCGGGACGACCATGGGCTTGAACGCGCGCATGTGGGGCGCAATCCCGGCGACGACGAGCTTGCGCGCGTGCGGCGCGAGGATTTTTCCCCCGCACGCGTAGCTGTACGCCGACGAGCCGGTTGGCGTGGATATCACGACGCCGTCCGCCCTGAAGCGAAATGCCCTGCCCCCGATTTCCAGCTGAAGCCCGACCATGTGATAGTCGCGGCTGCGGACCACGACGTCGTTCAACGCGCGCTCGGCCTCCCTTCCGCCAATCCTGCAGGAAAGCGTGGCCCGCTCGTCGAGCAGGAAGCCTTTCTCCATTATCTCCGCGAGTTTTTCGCGCCAGTCGGCTTCGTTCGCCTGGCAGATTTTGCTGTGCTTGCCCCCGATTCCGAAAATCGGGAGGCTTGTTTCCTGCTTGTCGAACAGTATCGTCCCGTCGCCACCGACGAGGATTAGCATGTCTGCCTCCGCGGCGCGCGCGTGGACTTCTACGCCTCTTTCCAGAAGCGTTTCCGCGACCTGCCTTGCGGTTGCCGCGGACTTCGGCTTGCGCGGGTTGGAGCGCACCACCGCGCCGGTAAGCCTAATCATCGGATTCCACCACCTTGACGATGACGCGCCTCTCCCTCGGCCCGTCGAATTCGCACAAGAGCACGCTTTGCCACGTGCCCAGGGCGAGCGCGCCGTTCTCGACCGGAATGCACGCCCCTGCCCCGGCGAACCCGGATTTCAGGTGGGCTTCCGCGTTGCCGTCAATCCGGTTGTGCGCGTAGGCGCCGGGAGGGAAGAGGCGCGCGAACGCGGCCTCGAAGTCTTCGGAAAGGTTCGGCTCGGACTCGTTCAGTATTATCGCGGCGGTCGCGTGCGGAGCGAAGACGAGGCAGATTCCGCTTTTCACTCCCGAGCCGGAAACCGCTTTCCCGACATCGCCCGTGATGTCGAGAAGCCCGGTTTTCTTTTTCGTCTTGAAACGCAGCTCGGCCATTCCCTTCACCTTACCTCGTGCATCGAGAGCGCCTCCTCTTCCGTGAAATGGAGCTTTCCTGGGACGATCAGGATGAACGGCGTCTTCCCGAGAAGCTTCAGGTTTTTGGCGAGGGCTTCGAGCTCGCCGTACGCCACCTTCATGTCCGGCGCGCCTACGCGCGAGAGGACCACGAGGCGTGTGGCGCTGGAGACGAGCCCCTCCCGCTTCTTTCGCTCCATCTCGGAAAGCAGCTTGAACGCGGCGAGCGCGGTCATCGTCTTTCCCTGCTTCAAGTCGAGGAAAAGCAGGGTGTGGAGCCCGCGCCCCCTGTTTTCGAGGATGGCGTCGTACGTGCTCGTGGGCTCGTATTTTTCCGACCAGAACGGGAGGGTGACCGGCCGCCCGAACTTGTAAGCGTGAAGCCCGCTTTCCGAGACCGCCGCCGAAAGGATGGAGGAGGAGTGGATTACGCGGAAGGGAACCCCGGCTTTCCGCGCCTCGAGCTTGAGCGAGGCGTGGGTCGTGGAGACCATCGGGTCCCCGCCGACCACGAGCGCGACCTCGCCGGCCGCGGCTTCGGAGATGAGGCGCTTGCCGTCCTCCACCTCCTCCCTTGAAAGCCGCGTTATGCCTTTCCCGCACAGCCTTTCGAGGCGCGAAAGCGAGCCCGGCTTCCTTTCGCTCGTGTACTGCTCCGCGTACGCCTTCCCGCATTTCTTGAGCGCGGCCAGGCCCTTGAGGGAAACGTCGGTTTCATCCCAAAGCCCTGCGCCTACCAGAGTCAACCCCAATCGGACACCTCAAACCCCGCAAAGCAGGCGAAGCGAGTCGCGGGCCGCCGGCGCGAGCCCGAAAATCGTTATGAGGAGGAGCACGTAATATTTTTCGTCCTCTTCCACGTCGCCCGACTTCGCGAGCCAGAATACCACCGCCGTCGCGAACGCGATTTTGACGAGGTAAAACGACGCGAACCCGCCGAACGACGCGAGCGCGTTCGCGAGCACGTGCTGCTCGCCGTAGCCGCCGAGCGCGTGCGTG
>JAQTMQ010000023.1:15730-17039 GCA_028714235.1 Candidatus Iainarchaeum sp.
GACGCCGCCCAGCGCGCCGAACAGGTCTATTGAGACGAAGGTCGCCGCGCCGTCCATCGCGTGCGAGAAAACCGCCACCCAGCCGAGGCCGCGCGCGCCGGGCTCCATGCTCCACCCGCCCCCAAACAGCGCCGCCTTGCGCAATGCGGAGATGGCGGCAACACCGGCCGCGAGCCCGGCGAGCGCGAGAGCCAGCACCGCGGCGAGCGGGACGAAGTTCGTGAAAAGCGGGAGAATCGCGAGAAGCGGGAAAGCGAGCATGAGCGCGCCTGCCCAGGGGAGCAGGCCCATGCGCCCGAGGCGGTTTGCGAGAAGCACGCAGGCGACCGTCAGCGGGCCGACTATCAGGTAGACGCCCGGCGACGCGAAGAGCGCGTACAGGTTTATTCCCGCGGCGCTTATCGCGGCGAGGACGGGCGAGCGCGCGGCCGACCACGCCGCGGTCGCCGGAAAGGCGGGGTCTATCGCGTCGGCCGCGACCCTGAGCGCGGAGCCGAGCAGGATGAACGGGATGATGGAGTACGCGAAGCGCGCGTCAATTTTTATCCCGAGCTTCTTCAGGAGCCGGAAAATCAGGTAGGCCGCGGCGATGGCGAGCGCCGCGTAGGCGAGCGTGTTGTAGGCGTTGTAGCCCGAATGCTCGTAAATGGGCTTGAGGAAGAATTCGCCGATGAAGCCCCAAAAGTCCATGTAATGGTTTTGCCTCGCACCGTTTAAATTCAGCGCTCCCAGATTTCGGTGAAGCGCTCGACGACGCGGTCGAGGAAGCTCGCCTTGTACGAGACGAGCGTGCGCGCGACGTCCTTTTCCTTAACCACCGAGTAGAACATTTCGCGGCCCTGCTTCAGCTTCGAGACGATTCCCGCGGACAGGAGCTTTGACAGGTACCACGAGGTCGTCGCGGGCGAGACGCCCGAGACCTTGCAGAGCGCCTTGTTGTTCGCCTTCTTGTTCTCGAGGAGGTAGACGAGCATGCGGCGGATGGGCTTCTGCCGTAGGAACGGGAGCAGGAACTTGTCGGCCTCCGTGACCGCGCCCACGGGGTAATAGTGGGTGTACTCCCCGTACTTGACGCCTACGACGAGCTTCTCGCCCTGAAGCTGCCTCAGGTGGTACTGGAGCGCGCCTACCGACATCCCGGTCCGGCGCTGGATTTCCCTGAAGTGCAGCCCGGGGAATTTCTGGATGAACTCGAACAGCTGCTGCCTTACTTCGAGGGCCTGGATGTTCACGTTAATCACTCCTTGAGGACCGCGAGGAATATGAGGAGCAGCGTGAACAGGTCGAGCACGTCGGACATGAAGACGAG
>JAQTMQ010000024.1 GCA_028714235.1 Candidatus Iainarchaeum sp.
GCCGGGACCCCGAGGGAGGCGGTGATGCGCCTCGAGCGGGAGCCCATGAACGTGCCGACGAGCATGATTCCGCTCATTGACGTGATAGTCACCATGGGGAGGTTCGTGTCTAGCGGCGCGCCGATTCGGAGGATTACGGACATAAGCGAGATTGCGGGCGTGGAGAGCGGCAAGGTCCTGCTTTCCGAAAGGTACGTGTTCGACTTCAAGGCGAAAAAGCTCGTGGAGATGAGCCCGAGCATCACGTACAGGGACAGGCTTGCGACCGCGGCCGGGGTTTCGCCCAAAGAGCTCATGCAGGAGCTCAAGAGGAGGGAAACCATCCTGCGCGAGCTGAAGAGGCGCGGGCTCAACGCGATTGAGGACCTTTCGCTTTTCTGCAAGACGTATTACGAGGACCCGGAAGTCGTCCTCAAGAAGCTTTCTATCAAGGTCTAGGGTGGCCGCGGAGCTTGGGCCACGGCGGGCGGTTTGAATGGACGCTATCGTTTCGGTGAGGGCAAGGGAAGTCCTGGACTCGAGGGGAAACCCGACGGTTGAAGCGGAAGTCGCGCTGGAAAGCGGGGCGGCCGGCATGGCGTCCACTCCGAGCGGCGCCTCGACCGGCGCCTACGAGGCGCTCGAGCTCCGCGACGGGGACGAGACGAGGTACGGCGGCAAGGGGGTCCTGAAGGCGGTGGCGAACGCGAACGGGCTCATCGCCCCCCGGCTCAAGGGGATGGACGGCGGCGACCTGCGCGCGATTGACGCGGCGATGTGCGAGCTTGACGGCACGAAGAACAAGTCGCGGCTCGGCGCGAACGCGACCACCGCGGTTTCGATGGCCGCGGCCAAGGCGGGCGCGCTTTCCGCCCGGGTTCCGCTTTACGAGTTTTTGGGGGGCCGGGACGCCTGCACGCTTCCGGTTCCCATGATGAACATACTGAACGGAGGCAAGCACGCGGGAACGCAGCTTTCGCCGCAGGAGTTCATGGTGATGCCCGTGGGCGCGAAAAGCTTTTCCGAAGGGCTCCGGATGGGCACGGAGGTGTACCACGCGCTCGGGGGAATCGTGAAGGAGAAGTACGGGGTGGGCGCGAAAAACGTGGGGGACGAGGGGGGCTTCGCCCCGAACTTGACGAGGACGGAGGACGCGCTCGCTGTGATAATGTCGGCCATCCGCGAGGCGGGCTACGAGAAGGAGATGAAGATTGCGCTCGACCCGGCCGCCTCCAGCTTTTACGACGGGAAGAAGGACGCGTACCTCATCGACGGCAAATCCATTTCGCCCGCGGAGCTCGTCGAGTTCTGGGCAAGGCTGTGCGAGTCCTACCCCATCGCGAGCATCGAGGACGGCCTTGAGGAAAACGATTTCGCGGGCTTCGCCGAGCTGACCCGGCGCGTGGGAAAAACCGTCCAGATAGTCGGGGACGACCTGTTCGTCACGAACGCGGAGCGCGTGCGGGAGGGAATAAAGTGCAACGCCGCTACCGCGATGCTTCTCAAGGTGAACCAGATTGGGACCGTCGCCGAGGCGATGGACGCCGCGCGCCTGTGCTTCGGGAACGGCTGGTCGGTCGTCGTGAGCCACAGGAGCGGCGAGACGCCCGACGACACCATTGCCGACCTCTCCGTCGCCCTCGGCTGCGGCCAGATAAAGACGGGCGCGCCTGCGAGAGGCGAGCGCGTGGCTAAATACAACCGCCTGCTCAGGATTGAGGAAGCGCTTTCCGGGAAGGCGGCCTACGCAGGCATGGGCTTCCGCGGGGCGAAAGGCAAGATTTAATAGCGGCCCCCTGCGAAAAACCGTGCAAGCGCGGTGAAAAACGGATGAGGCTGAAGGCGCAAAGCGCAACCGAGTTCCTGCTTACCTACAGCTGGGCGATAATCATAATGCTCGTGTTCGTCGCCGCGCTCTACTACCTCGGAGTGGTCGGGGTGGCGCAGCCCCTCCAGAGGTCGTGCACGTTCCCCGCAGGGCTCGGGTGCTCCTCGTTCAAGCTCATGAAGAACGCGACCGCGATAACGGTCGTAATCTCGGGCAACAACGGCCTCGGGTACGACATCGGCTTTGACAGCAACGCCTCCAACCTCGCCGCCGAAAACCTGGGGGGAATCGGGATGCAGAACTACACCGGGACTTGCTCGCCGTCCCTCGTCCGCGGCGGGGACAAGTACACCTGCATCTTCAACATTTCGGAGATGGAAAGGGTTCCCGCAATCGGGGCAATGGAATCCATGGACTTGACACTCGCCTACAGGAACTGCGAAACCGACCCCGGCTACCTCGTCTCCGGCAACTGCAGGACCGCGCTCGTCCAGAACAGGACGATTACGGGAAGGCTTGTCACCCAGATGGAGCAATACGTCTACTTCAACACGAGCGGGAACGGGGCGTGCGACGACAACCTTGGCGAGACGGCGGCCGACCCGGACTGCGCGCCGTACGTGGAAACGGTCGCGCTCAACGCGGACCCCTCCTTCCTTTACGCGAACGCCTCAAACTCCTCCAACATCTACGCGTGGGTCTACGACCAGAACGCCACCGGCCTCGGCGGGGCGAGCTGCACGTTCGGCGCGAACGGCAGCATACTGACGATTTCGCCGCCGGCGACGCGGACGACGAACGCGAGCGGCTACGCGAACGTCACGGGCTTCGCTGGCACGACTCCGGGAACCGTGCTCCTCAACGTGACGTGCGGGAACGCCACCAAAAGCGTCACGGCCTGGCGCTACCTGCGCATCCTCAACCTGACGGGCTAGGCGCGCCCCCGCCGCCCCCTCCGGCTAAAGCCCCTCGAAAACCAGCTTTCCCCGCGAAACCGTCTTCTCGACCGTTCCCTTCACCGCCATCCCGTGGAAGGGCGTCCAGCCGCACTTGTAAAGCATGTCCTCGTCGCGGATTGTGCGCTCCCTCCTCAAGTCCACGACGGCCAGGTCCGCATCCATCCCTTCCGCGATGCGCCCTTTCCGGCCGAGCGAAAAGATGCGGGCGGGCTTGGAGGACGCGGCTTCCACGGCACGCGCGAGGGAGAGGCTGCCTTTCGAGCACTCGTTCAGCAAAAGCGGGAGAAGCGTCTGCACCCCGGGCACGCCCGAGGGCGCGTCGAGGATTGGCGCGCGCTTCTCCTCCCTCGTGTGCGGCGCGTGGTCGGAGGCGACCGTGTCAATGAACCCGGACTCGAGGGCGCGCAGCAATGCGGTCCTGTCCCTGTCGCTCCTGATTGGCGGGTTCACTTTCGCGAAGCTCCCGAGAAGGCGGACGCGGCTTGCATCAAGGAACAGGTGGTGCGGCGTGACCTCGCACGTCGCAAGCGAGCCGAGAGCGCGCGCCTCGGAAAGCTCGAGGAGCTCGGCTTCCGAGGAGACGTGCAGGATGTGGAGGCGGCTGCCCGCCTTCGCCGAGGCGAGAACCGCGCGCCAGAGCGCGAGAACCGCGGCGGAAACCGGCCTCGCGAGCAGGTGCGCGGACGGGTCGTTCCATTTGGATTCCTTGGCGACGCGCGTGGCCTCGGAAACGATTTGGTCGTCTTCCGCGTGCACGGTCGCGGGAACGCCTTTCCGTTTCGCCGCCTTGAACGCTTCCAGCACGTCCTCGTCGCGCCTCAAAAGCAGGCCGCCGGTCGAGGAGCCCATGAAAACCTTGACGGACGCGATTCCCCTCGCCTTCGCGATTTCCGCGCGGTTCCCGGGCACGGCGCCGAAATGAAGCCGGAAATCCACGACCGACCTCTTCCCAGCAATCCCCGCCTTTTCAGCGAGCCGCTTCGCGGTGGTGGCCGGGGGATTGTTGTTCGGCATGTCAATGACGGTCGTCACGCCGCCCGCGGCAGCGGCCATGCTTCCGGTCGCCCAGTCCTCCTTGTGGGATTGGCCGGGCTCCCTGAAGTGCACGTGCGAGTCCACCACGCCCGGGAGGACGAGGAGGCCGGTGCAGTCCACCGCCTTCTCGCCGGAAAGCCTGGAAGAGCGCGCGATTCTCGCGATTTTCCCGCCCTTCGTGAAGACGTTGGCCTCCCTGACCGCGCCTCCGACGAAGACTTTCCCGTTGAGCAGCGCGAGCCCGCCCATCACTTCACCCCGTACTCGTCCTGGTGCGCCTTGAACGCGGCGAAAAGGGCGTCGTTCACGAGCACCTTGCCCCCGAAAGCGCGGTTGTGCAGGTAGGCCATCGCTTCGCGCGCGCCAAGGACGGACGCCACGGAAACGCCTTTCGCCTCCAGCTCCTTCACCGGGTCGTTTCCCTGCAGGTCCTTCTCCTGCCTGTTGAAGAGGACGAGGATGTGCGTGATTTTCGCCGAGACGCCCGAGCCCGCGATTTTTTCTACCGCCTCGAGCTTCGTCCCGCCCGTCGTGATGACGTCGTCCACGAGCAGCACGCGGTCGCCGTCCCGCAGGTTGCCCACAATCAGCTTGTCCTTCATGTCGCCGTAAAGCTTCGCCTCCTTGCGGTCGAACACGAACCGCTTCTCCACGCCGTACTTCTCGTAAAGCGCCTGGACCGCGCACGCCGCGAGCGGGATGCCCTTGTACGCCGGGCCCATGACCACGTCAAACCTTTCGGCGAGGCCGCCCCTCACTATCGCGTCCGCGAAAGCCATGCCGAGGACGTAAAGCGCGCGGCCGGAGTCGAGGTTACCGGAGTTGAAGAAGTACGTGGACTTCCTGCCCGACTTGAGCGTGAAATCCCCGAACTTGAGCGCGTCCTTCGCCACGAGCACCTCCAGCAGCCGCTCGTCGAAAACGGGCTGGACGGCGCGCTTCCTCGCAAGCCCCTTCCTCTGCTCCACCGCATCCATCATCGCCTTCACGAGCACCTGCGCCTCGGCGCCCGGGGTCTGCGAGTTCATTATCGTGCGCCCGACTATCGCGAAATCGGTTCCGGCGAGCACGGCCTGCGCCGCGTCCCCGCCCTGCGCGCCTATCCCCGGCGAAAGCACGAGAAGGTCTTTCGCCTTCGCCTTGATGCTCGCTGTGAGGCCGTACTGGTTTCCGGGCGCGATTACGCCCGCCACCTGCACGTCGTCCGCAATCTCGAGCAGCCTCTCGACCGTCGCGTCCGTGAAAAGGTGGCCTTCGCTGCTCATCGCCGCGAGCAGGAAAACCCCTTTCCCGAGCTCGTTAGCCACGTCCACAATCGCCTTCACGCCCGCCTTCCCCTGAAAGCCGTGGCAAATGAGTGCGTCGTAGCCGTTCCCGAAATAATAGCGCGCCTTCATCTCGTCGCTCTTGTCTATGTCCGCAATCTTCGCGTCAAGGATTACGAATGCGTCGCCGGAAAGCTTCTTTATGCGGTCAACGGCGTCCTTGTGCGTCAGGCCCCAGAGCTGCGGGTGCTCGGGGTGAATCTTAACCGCCGCAAGCTGCCCCCGCGTTTCCCTGAGCACGCGCTCCACGTTCCTCCAGCCTACGTCGTCTGCCGCGAGAATCAGGCGGGTTCCCCGCTTGCCCGCGAAGTCGAGGAAGTTTTTCCTGAATTCCGCCTGCACGCTGCTTCCTTTCGCCATCAAACCACCTGTCAAGCGTCAACCGAACCGCACGCGTCCCTGCGCGCGGAGCCGAACTCCCGCAGCCTCGCCAGCCTTGAAAGCGGGAAAACCGGGCCGTCCCTGCACACGAGCATGCCGTCAACCGCGCACTGCCCGCACACCCCGAAACCGCATTTCATGAACCGCTCAAGCGACGCCTGGCAGTCCACGCAGTTCTGCGCGCACAGGCCGGCAACCTTCTTCATCATGACCTCGGGACCGCAGGTATAAACGCAATCGATTTTCTCGCTTTCCAAGAGCTCGGCAAGAGCGTCCGTCGCAAACCCCTTCCTTCCCTCGCTCCCGTCATCCGTGCACACGATTACGCGCGCGCCCGCCGCGTTTGCGCGCGCGGCGAACAAGAGCTCGCTTTTCGTCTTCGCGCCGTTTACGAACACTACCTCGCTTCCCGCCCGCCTCAGCTCCTCCACGAGGAAGCCGAGCGGCGCCGAGCCGCAGCCCCCGCCGACCACTGCCGCCTTCCCTTCTTTCAGCTTGAAGCCTTTCCCGAACGGCCCGCGGATTCCGAGCACGCCGCCGGGCTTAAGCTCCTGCAGCTTCCTGCTGAACGGGCCGATTGCGGCGACCGTCAAGCCGATTCGCGCGCCCCCGCAGAAGCTGACCGAGAACGGCTTCTCGCCTTCCCCCGGAATCCACGCCATCACGAACTGGCCGGGAGCCGCTTTCGCCGCAAAATCAAGGTAAACGGTCTTCACGCGCGGGTTCTCTGCGCGGACCTCGAGCACGCGCGCCATCACGGTTTCCCTCGGCTTACCCATGCGCTGCACCCACCAGCTCCTTCACCGAGGAGACGCCGTTTGCCTCCATCCACGCGCGCATCTCCCCCGCAATCCTCCTGAAGACCGCGGGGCCGCCCCATGCGACCGCGCTTCCCACTCCCACGCACGCCGCGCCCGCCATGACGAATTCGAGCGCGTCCCTGCCGGAGGAAACGCCGCCGGTCCCGATTATCGGGATTTTCACCGCCTCGAAAACGTCCCACACGCATCTCACCGCGACCGGCCTCACCGCCGGGCCCGAAACCCCTCCCGCCTTGTTCGCGAGGACGGGCCGCCTCGCCTCCAAACTGATTATCATGCCTGGCCCGAGCGTGTTCCCCATGTTTATCGCGTCCGCGCCCGCTCCCTCCACCGCGCGCGCAACCCCTGAAAGCAGGTGCGTGTTCGGCGAAAGCTTCGCGACCAGCGGGATGCCGCGCACCCTCGCCTTCACGGCCCCCACGACCGCGGCCGCGCTCCCGGGCTCGTATGCGAACGGGACGCCGTGCTCGCCCATCACGTTCGGGCAGGAAAGGTTCAATTCCAGGAGCGCGGGCTTCGCCGCGGCAACCGTTTCCGCGACCGCCGCGAACCCTTCCGCGTCCCCGGCGAAAACCGAGGCGATAACCGGCACCTTGACGCGCCTCACCGCTTCCTCCACCTCGCGCGCGCCCGCCTCCATTCCGGGGTTGGACAGCCCGACCGCGTTAATCAGGCCGCACCCCCATTCGAGGACGGTGGGATTGGGGTGCCCGGCCCTCGGCTTGGGCCCGATTGACTTTAGCGTCACCGCGCCCGCACCGGATTCCGCGGCCCGCTCGATGGTGCCCGCGCTCACGCCAAGGACGCCGCTAGCCAGCACCAACGGGTTTCGCAACTCCACCCCCGCCAACTGAGCCCCGAGCTCGACCATGAGCTAAACTCACCGAAATAAGACTGACCCGCACCCCTTTTCGCGCCACTGTATAAAAACGTGCGCCCGACGGGCCTGTCAGCTCACCTTCATCCGCTCGCCGGTCACCATGTAATACACTTTCTCGGCCATCTTGCACGCGTGGTCGCCGCAGCGCTCCAGATAGCGCGCAATCATTAGGTGGTCTATGCAGAGGGTTACGGCCCCGCACTCCTTTTCAGAAGTCTTCTCGCACTCGGTGAAGAAACCGGCGAAAAGCTTGTCCACCTCGTCGTCCCTCTCCTTGAAGCCGGAAAGCTCTGAAACGTCCCGGTTCCTGTAGGCGGAAAGCGCGTCCTCGACCATCCCCGAAACGAGCTTCGCCATCTTGAACAGCTTTTTCGCGTTGTTGCGCTTCACTTCCTTCTTCAGCTCGAGCTCGCGCACGTGAACCGAGATGTCTTTCGCGTATTTCCCGATTCTCGTGATGTACGTAATCATCTTCAGGGAGGACGCAATCGTGCGCATGTCGCGCGCCACGGGCTGGTAAAGCGCGATGAGCTTCAGCGCCTCGTCCTCGATGCTCTCGTCCATCTCCTCAATCCGCTTTTCGCGCGCAATCACTTTCTCCGCAACCGAGACGTCGAGGCCCGAAAGCGCGTGCATCGACTCGCCCAGCATCGAGTTCGCAAGCCCGCCCATCTCGTAAACGCTGGCTTCAAGCCTCGCGAGCTCCCGGTGAAACTTTTCGCCCATAAGACCACCTTATCCAAAGCTTCCCGTAATATACCTTTCCGTGAGCGCCTCCTTCGGCCTCTTGAAGACCTGCTCTGTCTCCCCGAACTCCACGAGCTCCCCCAGATAAAGGAAGCCCGTGAAATCGCTCACGCGCGCCGCCTGCTGCATGTTGTGCGTCACGATTACGACGGTGTAATCCCGCTTCAGGTGGTAGACGAGGTCCTCAATCTTCGCGGTCGCAATCGGGTCGAGCGCGGAAGTCGGCTCATCCATCAAGAGGACCTCCGGGCCCCCCGCAAGCGCGCGCGCGACGCACAGGCGCTGCTGCTGTCCCCCGGAAAGGCTCAGCGCGGGCTCGTGCAGCCGGCAGTCCACCTCGTCCCAGAGCGCGGCCTGCTTCAGGCTCCTCTCCACCGCCTCGTCCAGCACCCGCCTGTCGTTCACGCCGTGCACGCGCAAGCCGTAGACCACGTTCTCGTAGATGGACATCGGGAAGGGATTCGGCCTCTGGAAAATCATTCCCACCTTCGTGCGAAGCTCGGTCACGTCAACCCCCGGGCCGTAAACGTTCCGCCCCAGAAACTCTATTTCCCCTTCCGTGCGGACGCAGTCAATCACGTCGTTCATCCTGTTCAGCGCGCGGATGAGCGTCGACTTTCCGCAGCCCGAAGGCCCGATGAGCGCGGTGACCTTGTTCTTCCTGACCCCGAAATGCACGCCCTTGAGGGCCTGCACCTTGCCGTACCAGAGGCTGAAGCCCCTGCAGCGCATCACCGCGTCCCCTTCCGCGTCCGCCCCGGCCCCGTTTTCCGGCCCGATTACCGCCCCGCCTTCTTCCATCACACCACCAACAATAAACGTCACCAGTTCCTGCGCCCCGAAAACCCAGCCCGAATCAGCGCGGTGAAGCCGTACATGCCCAGCACGAGCACCAAGAGGACCAACGCCGCGCCGTAAGCGTTCCCCGCCGCGCCCGGGACGCTCGTCGCAAGCAGGTAAATGTGGTAGGGAAGCGCCATCACCGGCTCGAGCTCGGAGGAGGGAAGCGCGCGCTGCGAGAAAACCGCGGCCGTGAACATGATTGGCGCGGTTTCGCCCGCCGCCCTCCCCATTCCGAGAATCACGCCCGTGAGGATTCCGGGGACGGAGGGAGGAAGCACGACCCTCCAGACCGTCTGCCACTTGGTCGCGCCGAGCGCGAGGCTTCCCTCCCTGAAAGAGTTGGGAACGGACTTTATCGCCTCCTCGCTTGTGCGGATGATTGTGGGAAGCACCATGAGGGCGAGCGTGAGCTGGCCCGCAAGCAGCGACACGCCGAGCTTCAGGAAAATCACGAGGAAAGCGAAGCCGAAAAGCCCGAAAACGATTGAGGGGACGCCGTTCAGGTTGTCTATTCCCGCGCGCACCACGGAAACGATTCTCCCGCCCCGCGAATACTCGGCGAGATAGACCGCCGCGCCCACTCCCAGCGGCAGCGCGATTGCGATTGCGCCGGCCACCAGGTAAACCGTCCCGATTATTGCGGGCAGGATGCCTCCAGCCCTTCCGCTGTTGCCCGGGAAACCGGACAGGAATTCGGGGGTGATTGCGGGAAGCCCGTTCGAGAAAACGTAGTAAATTATGACTGCGAGCGCGCACGCGACGAGCAGGAACGACGCGCCCATCGCTCCGAAAGCGATTTTTTCGGTCCACTGCCGCCTAAGGCGCGTGAGCAGGAGGTAAAGGAGCGCGAACGCGACGAGGAGCGAGGCTGCGAGCGCCCGGCTTGACATCCCCGCAAGCGCCACCACCGCAAGCCCTGCAAGCAAAACCATGTTTCCCGACAAAAACGATTTCGCGCGCGAAACCATGCCCCGGCCCGCGCCGAACGCCCCGGCTTGCCTGTGCCGCAGCAGGAAGAGGGCGGCCGAATTGACCACGAGGACGATTACGAACAGCAGGACCGCGAGGCCGAACAGCGCGCTGTAGTGCATGCTCCCGAACGCGACCTCGCCCATCTCAATCCCGAGCGTGCCCGTAATCGTCCTCACCGGCGAGAAAACGTTCGTGATGGGCGAAGGGATTACCGCCGCGTTCCCGGTCACCATCATGACCGCCATCGTCTCCCCGATTGCGCGACCCATGCCGAGGACGACCGCCGCCGTTATCCCGGAGCGCGCCGAAGGGAGCACGACGCGCCAAATCGTCTGCCACTTCGTCGCTCCGAGCGACAGCGACGCCTCCTTGTGCTCGCGCAGGACCGAGCTTATCGCGTCCTCGGAAACGCTGATTATCGTGGGAAGCGACATCACGCCCAAAAGAACGGAGCCTGCGAGCCACGACTCGCCCGTCGGAACCGCGAAGGAGACGCGAATCCAGTCCGTCAAGACAACGAGGCCGAACAGGCCGTAAACCACGGAAGGCACGCCTGCAAGGATTTCCACGCAAAGCTTGAGGAGGGGCTTCCAGCCCTTCGGCGAAAGCTCGGAAACGAAGACTGCGGTGGCAACCCCTAGCGGGATTGCGAAGACCATCGCGCCAAGCGTGACGAGCGCCGTTCCCGCAACCAGCGGAAGCGCGCCGAAAAGCGGGGGGGAGCCCACCGGGTTCCACGCAGCGCCCAAAACGAAGTCAAGAAGCCCCGGCCCCAAAAATATCGGGAGGCTTTCCCTGAACAGGAAAAGAATGATGAATGCGACCGCAACCGCGGAGAACAAGGCTGAAGCGAAGAGCGCGCGCTCTACCAAAAACTCAAGCAACCGGTTGCGCTTGCCTCTCCGCGCGCCTTCCACCCTTCAAACCCCCCTAAGCCGCTTGCCTCAACGCAGCGGAACGAATCCTTCCTCTCCCACGAGCTCCTGCCCTTGCGGGCCAAGCAGGAAGCCGATGAACGCGCTTTCAAGGCCGTCCGGCTCGCCGTTGGTCACGAGGTAAAGGTCCCTTGAAACCGGGTATTCGCGGCTCAGCACGGCCGCAACGGTCGGGTAAACGACGGTCCTGTTCGCGCTGATTCCGACCGCCTTCACCCCCGAACCCGCGAAGCCGAGGCCGACGTAGCCAATCGCGCCCGGGGTCTGTGAAACCGTTTGCTGCACGCCCCCGTTCGAGTTCTTTTCAAGCATCGCGGGAGCATAGCCGCCTCCCCTCATCACCGCGCCAGTGAAGAACTCCCTGGTTCCCGACGTGCTGTCCCGCCCCACCAAGACGATTTGCCCGCCGCTTCCCCCGACCTCGCCCCAGTCCGCGTACGAGCCGTTGTATATTCCGCGCACCTGCTCAAGGGTGAGCGAGGAAACGCTGTTGGACGGGTTCACGATTACCGCAATCCCGTCCCTTGCCACCGCGAAGACTTTCAGGCCCGGGTATTGCGCGAAATCGTCCGGCTTCACGTCCCTTGAAGACATCCCCACGTCCGCCATTCCCTCGCCCACCGCCTTGATGCCGGCGCTCGAGCCGCCCCCGTTCACGCTCACGTCAACGCCCGGATTGCCGGCCATGAACTCCTGCGCCGCCTTCTCGGCGACCGGCAAAAGCGTGGTCGAGCCGGACACCCTCAAAACCCGGTTTCCCGAGCCGCCGCCAATGCAGCCGGAAAGGAGAAGCGCGGCTAGCAGGAACGCGGATGAAACAGGCAAACCCCACCCCGCATGAGCGCGACCGGCCAAGCCCATGGAAACGGGAGGATATTGGCGCGCGCCAGTTTTAAAGCGATGCCGGGCGGGAAACCGGTTCCCCGAAGCCATTTAAATAAGCGAAAGGCGAAAAATTAGCCTGCGCAGGGGTCGCCCAGCCAGGTCAAACCCTTTTCCGGTGCTGCGTCGCTCGCCAGCAGGAAGCGGCTCGCTCCTTGCAGAGCGTAAAAGCGTTTACGGAAAAGATGGTTCCTGAAAAAGGCGCGAGGCTCAGATGACCCTTTTCCGAGTTCGCCAGCAAATGGCGGCTCACGCGTAAAAGCGTCAACGGAAAAGGATGAGAAACCTCGTCTCTTAGGAGTTCGTGAGTTCAAATCTCACCCCCTGCATTAACCCTTTTCCCACGAGCGCGCCGCTCGCGAGGTTCACCCGCTCGCTTCGCTCGTGCGCTCACATGGTAAAAGCGTTAACGGGAAAGCCGGAAGGCTACAGCTTTCCGTAAGCGCATTTCCACTTGCCCGCCCGCTCCAAAAACTCGGCGTAACCGTTTTTCCTTATGAACTCCATCGATTCCTTGTATTTCCTGTACTTGTAACCTTTCTTGCCGTGGAAATCAATCACAATCTCGCAGGCCGGATAATCCGGGCAATCCGCGCAGGTTTCAAGGCCTCTTTCACCGAAACAGCACGCCTTCATTTTGCACTTTGCGGCCTTGATGTCCCTTTTCCCTTCTGCGTACCCGAGCTTGCAGCCCTTGCAATAACCCTCCTTTAACGGGCGGCAAGTCTTGCAATACGCCCCGCAGCACCCGATTAGTATTTTTTGGCCCGCGGAGCCCCCGTCTTTTGCCATTTCGCGCTTACTGGTGTCTTCATGGATTAATAACATTCCGCCCTTCGGGCCCGCGAGCAAAAAATCCGGCGCGCGATGACAACTGATGCGGCGACCCTGCAATCTTTTTTCCTCGACGCCTGACTGCCTTCCGGCAACCATAAGCTTTAAAAAGCCATGCTATCGTTAATTTTTGTACGGCAGACGGGACGGACAGGAAAGAGATTATGCAGATTTTTTCCCTGAGGGGGTGTGGGTGACCCGAGCCAAGAGAAAAAAAGGGTTCTTAAGGTCCTTCTTAACGTACGAGTTGCCGGTCCTCCTCATTGTATCGGCCGCATACATGGCTGAGCCGCTGGCAGCCCATCCTGAGCCACCAGGCCGCAACTTGTTGCTCGACCCGACGCCGGACCCGTGCGAAGGAAAGCTTTGCGGGGAATCATGCGGCGAAGAAAACATCTGCAGATTCGACGGCACAGACTGCGGCCCACCCCGCGACCACGAACACGACGACGCATGCGGCTGCGACGACGCCTGCATATCCGGCTACTGCAAATCAGGACACTGCAAAGAATGCAAACAAGACACAGACTGCAACGAAGGCGAGGCATGCGACAACGGAACCTGCATTGACGCCCCTCCGGTGAGCTTGAGCTTCACGATAACAATCCCGAGGGGAGGGACGGATTATTCCTCCTCGGGCTCGCTTCCGGGGACACAGACCGGGATGATGTACTTCAACATTAGTTCCGCGCACCAGGCGTCCGTGAATCCGTGCATGGATGCCGCCTTGACAAATTGCCAAACCGGCGAAATTGCGATTTTCAGGTTCTTGAACACCGGCAATGCCCCGGAGAAATGGACCATAGCCATGAGCGCGTTACCGCAGGAGGGCCTGACCTTGTGGGGGAACAGCTCGGGAAACGCGACGCCATTTGTTTTCGGGGCTGGCGCCCAAAGCTGGGCCGTCAACGACTCAATCCCGTATTCCGGCAATAATTGGGTGGATGCTTGGCTGTTCGTGAATGCGACCGAAGCCTCCCCCTCGGTTTCAGAATGCAACCTGACCCATTCGGGGGGCGGATGACATGATGCGCGAGAAAATTTCAGGGATAGGGGTGATGGAGATGCGGAAAAAGGCAGCGGCAGCCGTCTTGTTGGGCCTATTCTTGGTTCCGCTTGCGATGGCGGATTACGTCTATACGCCGGTTACGTTCACGGTGGCGTCGAGCCTCGCGTTCACCGTCACGCTTCCCGGGCAGAGTCCGGTGAGCTCGTTGCTCACATCGCCGGGAACCGCGACGACCACTATTTACTTCAATTCGTCCTCCATGAACCAGGACAACATCCAGCCGTGCGCAAACCCGGACTTCGCAAGCAACTGCCAGAATGAGAGCATCCCGATATTGAACTTCACGAACACGGGGACGGCAACGTTCAACATGACGATGAGGTATAACCAGTCGCTGGCAAGCGGGATAACGTCCGCCTACAACAGCTCGTGCAGTGGCGGGGGCTGCGCGGGGGTCGACGCAATGACGGAGCTCGACAGCACGGAGTGGCACAGGCTATGCCAAGGATTGGCGCCCGCTCCCAACAACTGGTGCGCGGTTTGGCTGTATGCGAACTTCACAAACCTGCCGGCAGGCACGTACACGAATGCGGTGCTCGAAAACTCGACGCTTGAGGTAGTAAACCCTTGAGTTCGCCTTTTCCAGCGCTGAAAGGTGGAAAGGTGTGAAATATGGGAAACCTTGATTGGAATCTGCCGGCTTTGGCAGTATTGTCGATAGGAATGCTATGCGGGGGGTGCTTGCTCGCCCCTTCGCCAGAAGGTTCGCCGGCTGAGCCGAGCCTTGGCGCAAATGTAAGCGGGCCGGAAACGGAGCTGAACTCTCCCGTTAACGTGAGCGCCTTCGACTTGAACCGGTACCCCGAGCTTAAAGCCAGGCTGGAAGCGTACAGGGCAATCGAGGCATCGCGGAGGCAGGATTACCTGCCGGGCGAAATCTTCCAGTACCTGCCGCCATTCCCGAGAGACTTTTACTGGGTAAAAACCATGGTAGAGCTCGGCATGCTGACGGACATAAACGCCATACCCTCGGAATACTACAAGCAGCCGGAGCTGTACCCCAGATTCGAGTCGACGGGCGTGGACCTGATGCTGCACCCTCCGGTCGGAAGGTTTGGGGCCTGGGGCTTCGGGACGTATCCAAGCGAAGTCCTGCTCACCGCAAAAGTGAATGAGACGACTGGCGTTGAAACCGACACGTACGTAATCTTCCACACCTCGTGGCTGGTAGAGACGTACCAAGGCTTGAAACTCGATGCGGCCTATCCCGACTCGGGGCGCATGCTCGTAAACCAGTTTTCGGACGGAACAAGGGGCGTGGCCCAGAACTCAAGCGATGCCAGCAGATACTTTGAAGCGGAATTCTTCTCCGCCGAGTCAAACTGCTCCAGGGGAAACTATTCCGCTGCGGACGGAAGATGCGTGTGGGCATCGCCGGGAGGGGCGGAATGCTACGCGGCATACAACGAAACAACCCAGGCGTGCTCATTCACGCCATCGCCAAGCCCGGACATAATGCTGCTGGAACCCGCATTCCCCGTCTTCCAATACGGTTGGGCCCAGAAAGTCGGCTTGAGGCTGAAGGTCAAGCCGAACACGCCGAAAGGCAAATATCTCGTCACCGTATCGGTATCCAGCCCGCCTAAGGAAATCAGGGACAAGTGGCTCCTGGAATACAAACTGCTCTACACGAGCTCGACCACGTTCGGAGCGGACGTGCCATGGTTCAACGTGTTTGTGGAAGTCCAATGAGGGGATAGTGACTGAAATGAAACAGAAATTGATGCTCTTGCTGCTTTTCTTGCTGGCTCCGGCCTTGTTCCTCGCCGAGCAAGGCTATACGCCTACAAGCTTCATGGTTTTGGGGGGCAGGGTGGAGATAATGGAGTTGACCGTCTCGCCTACAAACCTCCCGCAAGGCGCCCCAATTGATATCTCAATAGTGATAAGGAATGACGGCACGGCATCAACCGTTGCAAGCGCGGAAGCCGCGATTTACAACTCCGGCAATTCCCTTGTCGCGAACGTAACGTATGGCAACGTCGCCATCGCCCCGTCACAAACGGTCACGATTACGAAAACGTGGGACTCGGGAAACACCCTGCCCGGATTATACAGGGTGGTGGCAAGGGTGGCGTACGACGGCAACCACTCGGATTCCGTTAACGTGACATTCACGATATACGCGCCCGTACAGCCCCAGCCATCGGGAGCATCTTATGGCATCCTGCCGTACCCCATCGTAATACCGCCCGCAATTAAGCCTCTCAAAGGCGAAGTGGGCTTCGTAAAAAACGCAGTCGTAAAGGAGGTTCTGACCGGCCAAGGCGCTGTTGAGAGCATCATCCTGGATAATACTGGCGAAAAGAACCTGACGATCAACCTGCTCGAAAGCGGTGTACCTCAAGGCTGGATTACGGTTCAGCCTGCCACCACCATCATTATACCCGGCGAAACCAGGATACTCCACCTTCAGGTGACGGCGCCCGATGACGCGATTCCGGGAAACTACTTGGTCCGGCTGAACGCGACGGCCGAAGCGGCCTCGGCGGCGGATTTCGTCATCCTAAGGGTGAAAAAGTATCCCGAAAACTATAGCATGCCAATCGCCACTAAAACCATCAACGTCGATGCGGGAAGCAACAAGACGACGGTCTCAATGGACTTGATGAACCCGTCAAAAAACGCGACGAAGACCATAACTCTCACGGAGAAAGTGCCGCCATCCTTCGCAGGCGCGCCCGTGGCGTTTTTGGACAAGCCCGGGGCTATATCCTCTGAGGGAGGCGAAAGGTTCATAACGTGGGAGTTCGGCGAGCTTGCCCCGGGCGAGATAGTGCATTTTTCCTACACGATTGGCGGAGTT
>JAQTMQ010000025.1 GCA_028714235.1 Candidatus Iainarchaeum sp.
GACCGCGGCAATCCCCTTCTTCGAGAGGTAGTGCTGCGCCATGTCGTCAATCCCCTTCTGGACGAACACCACGTTCGCGCCGCTCGCCGCAATCTTTTCCACCATGTCCTTCAGCATCTTCTCCTCCTGCGCGAGGAACGCCTCCATCTGCTCGGGCGACGTAATCTCGATTTTCGCGTCCGTCTCCGTCTTCTCGATTTCAAGCGCGCAGTCCACGAGCGCAATCTTCGCGTTCGCGATTTTCTTCGGCATCCCGGTGTGCACGATTTCCTTGTCAATCACGACGCCGTTGATGTACTGCGTGTCCTTGATTTCTCCGCCGGCCTTCTTCTCGACCTTGATGAAGTCGTCGTCAATCACGGTCTTCCCGTCCCTCTTCTCCGCGACCTGCTTCACGGCCTTCACGACGAGGCCCGCGAGGTACTCCTTCGACGAGCCGACGCCGACGGTCTTCGAGCCCATCGCGATCGCCGCAATCTTGTTCAAAATCGCGGTGTCGTCCAAGCCCACGGGCGTTGAAATCTGGTTCAGAATCTCGGTCGATTTCGCGGCGGCGAGCTTGTAGCCGTTGATGATGGAGCTCGGGTGGATGTTCTGGTCAAGGAGCTCGCCCGCTTTCTTCAGCATCTCGCCCGCAATCAGCACGGAAGTGGTGGTCCCGTCGCCAACCTCCTTGTCCTGCGTCTTCGCAATCTCAACCATGATTTTTCCGGCCGGGTGCTCGACGTTCATCTCCTCGAGGATGGTCGCGCCGTCGTTCGTAATCACGATGTCGCCGAGCTCGGAAACGAGCATCTTGTCCATCCCCTTGGGCCCAAGGGTCGTCCTGACCGCGCTTGCGACCGCGTAAGCGACCATGATGTTCGTCCGCTGCGCGTCCCTCCCGAGAATCCTTGAAGACCCCTCGGGCAAGATGAGGACCTGCTGTCCCCCAAGCTGTCCCTGCTGTGCCATGCAAAACCTACCTCCACTGATTCAACCCAAAACACACAAGACTAGCGCCAACCGTGGCGTGCATTTTCAATGGATATCTATGCGCCAAACTGTTTAAATAGCTTTTCGCCGCCAACACTCCCGTGGCGAGCGTGGCGCGCGCGATAACGGCATACTGCGACGGGGCGAGCCGCGGCAACCCCGGCGAGGCGGCGCTCGGCGTCATAATCGCCGATTCAGCCGGGAAAACCCTTCTTGAGCGCCGCGAGCGCATCGGGAAAAAGACTAACAACGAAGCGGAATACATTGCAATCGCGCGCGCGTTGGAGCTCGCATCCGCATATTCGACCGGAAACGTCACCGTCTATTCCGACAGCGAGGTCGCCGTCCGCCAACTGAAAGGCGAGTACAAGGTGAAGTCCAAAAACCTCCTCCCGCTCGTCAAGGCGGTCATGGCAAGGGAAAAGAAGTTCGAGAAAGTTACTTACGAGCACCATCCACGGGAAGCGCGCCTCGCGAAAAGGGCGGACGCGCTCGCGAACGAGGCGCTCGGCGCTCGCGGCCCCCTGCCGCGCTAACATTATATATTGGGCGCGCGCGAAACCTTTCCCCATGAAGGGAAAGAAGGGGCTTCTCATCGCCTTCGAGGGGATTGACGGGAGCGGAAAGGCGGTGCAGAGCGGCCTCCTCACCGAGTGGCTGAAGCGCGGGGGCCGCACAGTGATTGACTACACCTACCCCGACCTGAGGTCCAGGTACGGCGACATCCTGGACGAGTTCCTCAAGGGCAGGATTCCGATGGACGAGAAGACGCAGCTCCTCACGTTCGCCGCCGACATAATGAAGGACCAGGAGCAAATCGGGAAGCGCCTTGCGCGCGGCGAAATAATCGTTATGGACAGGTACATCACTTCAACGATAGCCTACCAGTGCGCGAAAGGCGTCCCCATGTTCGACGCGCTGCGCCTCGTTAAAATGCTGCAGCCAATCGCGCCCGACGCGGTCGTCTGGCTCGACATCCCGCCCGCGCTCGGAGTGAGGCGGAGGAAGAACAGGAAAGGCAAGCGCAAGCGCGACCTCCACGACTCAAACCTCAGGCTCCTCTCCAAGGTGCGCGCCAACTACGGCAAGCTGTACGCCATGAAATGGCTGGGAAGGAAGTGGGCGCGCATAAACGGGAAAAAGCCGATAGCCGAAATCCACGAGGAAATAAGGGATTTAATAACTCCTTTGATGAAATAGACGCCTCGACGGGCGGTCGAATTTTATCGTGCTCCGATCGTCTAGTCCGGTCAAGGACGCAGGCCTTTCACAGCCCTTTTCCCAGGCGCCACGCTCGCGCGCAGCCAGAAGGGCGCGCTCGCCGCGCCAGGCAAAAGCGCTGGCGGAAAAACGCCGGCGCGGGCATAGAGAAAGCCTGTAACCCGGGTTCAAATCCCGGTCGGAGCACTCCATTCGCAAAGCCTTGCGGCCGCGCGGGCTTCCCCGCAAGCATCGCTTTTTATGGCTGTTTTCCCCGTTTTACGCCATGCGCGAAGCGGTCAAGGCGCTGCCTCCGGCGCCAACCCCGGAGTTGCTCTCGGAAGGCGGCACCAGATGGAAGGCGAGCGGGGCTTCGTTCGCGTCGGTCAGGGAAAAAATCCTCGCGCTAGAGTTCGAGTGCCTCGGCGTGCCCGCGGAAATGGAGGGGAAGCTCCGGGCGCGCTACGGGAAAACCGTTTCCGCGCTCGTGAAGCGCGCGCGAAAGGAAGGCGTTCCAGCTCTCCCAGAAAAGCAGTTCTTCGAATGGCTCAACGGCTATTTTCGCTCGCGCTCGGGCGACGGCCAGGGAAAGGACGGGCTTCTCGTTTCAGCGGTCGCGGAAAACAAGTTCGGCCCGTACGCGCTGTTCATCCTCGCCGCGGACGCGCGCGAGCGCGTCGGCAAGCCGTCCCGCCTCGTCTTGGCGGGCGGCCGCGCGCTCATAGCCGGGGACAGCCACTGCCTCGACGCGGCCGCCGAGGAGAGGGACGCCGTTTTCCCGATCGGGCTTCTTTCAGAAAAGCATCCAAGGCACCAGTTCCGCTCAAGCGACAAAATCCTTTCGGTCGCCTACACGAAGGCGGCGTGCGAATACGGGGGCAGGGGGGATGCGGGGGGCGCCATCAGGTGCTGCATGGAGGCGCTTGAGGAGAACCCGGCGGACGACACCGCGCCGTTCATTTTGGGGACGGTTTATTTCGGCTTGGGGAAGCTCGCGGAAGCCGACAGGTGGCTCGGAAAGGCGCTCACGGCCGACCCCGACAACGCGGAAGCCTGGTACAGGAAAGGCGTCGCGAGCAGCATGATGAAGAACAACGCGGAGGCGATTCACTGCCTCGAGGCCGCGCTCCGCCTCAGCCCCGGGAGCTTTGACGCCGAAAACCGCCTCTGCAGCATCTACATTCGCGAGGGCGACGACGAGTCCGCGATAGTGCACGGCATGAACGCCCTCCAGCTGCGGCCCGACAGCGCGTTCACGCACAACAACGTGGGGGTCGCGCACCTCAACCGCGGGGAAGCGGAGCAGGGGGCGAAGTTCCTTGAGGAAGCGGTCAGGCTCGACCCGGATTTCGGGCTCGCGCACAGGAACCTCGGCATGGCTTACGAGCGCCTCGGGCTCAGCGCGAAGGCGGCTTCACATTTCAGGAAGGCGGCGCAGCTCTCCATCAACAAAGGCCTGCCGGACAAGTCCGGCGAGTAGGAGCCCCGCCGAGGCACCGTTTTTATACCGCTTCCCCGCAAATCAAGGCATGCGGGAAACCGTGCTCCGGGGGGCGGCGTCGCTGCTTGAGCGGAAGGGCTTCCAGACTTTCACGTGCTCGGGCACGCACGCGTGCTTCGACCTGGTCGCGCGCAGGGGAAGCGAGCTCTTCCTGGTCAAGGCGCTTGAAAACGTTGACGCGTTCTCCGGCGAGCAGGCGCGCGACATGGCGAAAATCGCGTCCATGTTCGGCTCTAGGGCGCTGCTTCTGGGCGAGGCGACGAAGGAGGGGAAGATGCTTGACGGCGTGCTTTACGAGCGCCACGCGATTCCGACCGTGACCGTGCGAACGCTCGGCGGAATCGTGGAAGGCGAATTCCCGGAGGCGCGCAAATTCAAGGTCCTCGCGTTCGCGATAGACTCTGGAAAGCTTGCCGGCGCAAGGAGGAAAAAGAAGCTCAAGATGGGCGCCCTCGCCGAAGCGTCCGGCATCTCGCGCGTCACGCTTTCACGCTACGAGCGCGGCGAAACCGGGGCGAGCGAGGAAAACCTGGAAAAGCTTGAGGGCGTGCTCGGGACCGGGCTGAGGAAGCCCATAGACCCCTTCCAGGCCCCGGCGACCGGAGCGCCCGTGGACGAGGAGACCGCGTTCTCCTTCCTCGGCTTCACGTGCGTGAAGGCGGAAAGCGCGCCCTTCGAAATAGCCGCGAGGCACAAGCGGAGGCTGTTCGCGGGCGAGGAAGCGGACCGGAGGACCATGAAGAAGCGCGCCGAAATCTACGCGAACATTTCCGGGATGCTAGACTCGCTTCCATGCTTCCTTCTGGCCGAAAGCAAGGCAAACCAGATTAACGGCATCCCGGTGCTCCGCGTCGGCGAGCTGAAGCGCATCCGGGAGGAGCGCGAGCTACTCAAGCTTTTGCAGGAGCGAAGCGAGTAGCCGGACGCCCACGCCGGTCGCGCCAATCCCAAGATATTGCCCGGGCTTGTCCTTATCCGCCGTCCCCGCGATGTCTATGTGCGCCCACGGCACCCCCTCGGGAACGAACGCCTCGAGGAACTTCGCCCCGGAAATGACCGAGCCGCTGCCCGGAATCCCGGCGTTCCTGATGTCCGCGACCTCGCTCTTGTTGTAGTCGTCGTAATCCCTCCACATCGGGAACCGCCACACCTTTTCCCCGCTCTCAAAGCCCGCCTTCTCCACCGCGGAAAGCAGCTTCTCGTCGTTTCCGAGCAGGCCGCTCGCCTCGAAGCCAAGCGCTGTCTGGACCGAGCCCGTGAGCGTCGCCACGTCTATTATCGCGGCAGGCGAGAACTCCTTCGCGTAATCAAGCGCGTCCGAGAGCAGCATCCTGCCCTCGCAGTCCGTGTTGACTACCTCAATCGTTTTCCCGGAGCGCGCCTTCACGATGTCCCCGGGCCTCAACGCCCCGCCGCCCGGCATGTTTTCAGCAAGCGGCATGAGGCCGACGAGGTTCAGAGCAAGCCTCATTCTTGCCGCGGCGACGAACGCGCCAAGCACGGCGCACGCGCCCGCCTTGTCAAACTTCATCCTGTCCATGTCCTTCTGCGGCTTGATTGAAATCCCGCCAGTGTCGAACGTGATTCCCTTGCCCACGAGCACCACGGGCTTCCTCTTTCCCGCGCGGTTGTATTCGAGCACCGCGAAAGCCGGAGGGTTCCTGCTTCCCGAGGCGACCGCGAGGAGCGCGCCCATCCTCTCCGCCTCAATCTCCTTTTTCCCCAGAACCTTGCACGAAAAGCCGTACTTTTTGCTGCAGGCGCACGCAAGGCCCGCAACCCTCGCAGGAGTCGAGCGGTTCCCCGGGTCGTTTGCGAGCTCGCGCGCGAAGTTTGCCGCGCTCGCGACGATTTCGCCAGCCGACGCCCCTTTTCCCACAGGCTTCTCGTCCACGTTTGAAACGAGCCCGAGCGACTCCACTTCCACGCCCTCCCCCCTGTCGCTCCTGTAGGCGATGAAACTGTAAAGCCCGAGGAGCGCGCCCTCGGTGGAAAGCCTTCCGGCCGCCTCGAGCTCCACGCCTCCCCCGACCACGGAGTCAACGCAGAACCCCACCCGCCTCGCCTTCAGCTCGCGCGCCGCCCTGCACGCGGCCGAAGCCGCCTGCCTGACGACGTCCGGCGCGAACTCGGATTTCTTTCCGAGGCCCACTAAGATGAGGGCGCGCGCCTTTATTCCCTTCACGCGGTAAACCGCGACCGAGTTCCTGGCCCCGGAAAACTCGCCCGCTGCCACAGAAACGCCGACAACGCCCCCGGCGAGGCCGTCAATCCTTTCCACCGCCGCCGGGAGCCGGGGCGGCTTCCCCTTCCCCTCTTCCGCGAAAACGCCTGCCGAGACCGCGTCCCCCGCGAATCCGGCGAGGGTGCCCTTGACCGCGAAAACGTCCATGAAAACCACCTTTGCGCTGCTACGCTTTAGCGCCCGCAAACCTTTAAATCCGCTCTCCGCCCCAATCTAGCCGATGCATTGCCCCTACTGTTTCCACGAGGACACCCAGGTCATAGACTCGCGCGAAACCGAGGATAACGCCGCGGTCCGCAGGCGCAGGGAATGCGAGAAATGCGGGAAGCGGTTCACCACATACGAGCGCGTCGAGCTCCTCGACCTCATGGTCGTGAAAAAGGACGGCAGCAGGCAGGCGTTCGACCGCCAAAAGCTCATCGCCGGAATAAGGCGCGCGTGCGAAAAGCGCCCCATCCCCACCGAAAAAATCGAGCGCGCGGTGGACGAAATAGAGCGCGAGCTCCGGGGAATGCACTCGACGGAAGTGCCAAGCAAGGTCATCGGCGACCTCGTCATGAAAAAGCTGCGCGGGATCGACCCGGTCGCGTACATCCGGTTCGCAAGCGTCTACCGCTCCTTCAAGGACCTGAAGGCGTTCGAGCGCGAGCTCGACAAGCTCAAGGACGAGTGAGCGGCAGGAAGCCCGCCCAGCGCAAACAAACCCGCGCAAAAAACACCCCAACCGCGCGCAGCAACCGCACCAAAAGCGGCGCGCCACGCCTCAATTTCGTGCAAAAAAGCGCAATTCACGCTTAAAACGCGAAACCAAGCACGATTCCGCCTCCAAAAACTGCCAAAACCGGGCCAATCAAAAAGTATATTAAGGTGTCGACATATAGTAAGCGGCACAGGCGCGAACCCCAACAGGTTGTGGAAAAAAGGGCCAGGAGTGGGGCACGGGAAGGGGTACGAAGGGCGCGCCCTGGCTGAAAGGCTGGACTTCCGGGTGCGAGCGAACGCCACCCCGGTTTCGCGCGCCAGGGGCCGAGTGGTTTGACTAACGTTGGTGATCGGGATGAAGCTGAAATTTTTTTCCCAGAGCAACTGCCCGAAGTGCCCGGCAGCGAAGGCGGCCGTGGCCGAGCTCAAGGCAAAAGGGGTCCCGGTCGAATATTTTGACGTGAAAACCGTTGACGGGAAGGTGGAGGCGGGCTACTACGGCCTGATGAGCACGCCTTCCGCGGTCGTGACGGACAACAGCGACGTGGAGATTGCGGCCTGGCGCGGCGAGATTCCGGACGCGGAGAAAATCCTCTCGCTTTTCGCGAAGGAGAAGCTCGAGGTCGCGGCCCCTCCCCCCGGGCCCGAGCTTCCGGAAAGCGCCGACCACCGCGTCTCGAGCGTGAAGAAGCGCGACGGCCGCGTCGTGCCCTTCGACATGGAGAAAATCACGGAGGCGATTTGGAAGGCGGCGCAATCCGTCGGCGGCACGGATCGCGCGCTGTCGCAGGCGCTTGCCGAGGAGGTCACCCGGCTCATAAACGCGAAATTCAGCGACGAAAACGTCCCGGGGATTGAGGACATACAGGACCTCGTCGAAAAGGTGCTCGTGGAGAACGGCCACTTCAGGACAGCGAAGGCGTTCATCCTTTACCGCAGGAAGCGCTCAATCCTGCGCGCGCAGAGGGCGGCCCTCCTCAACGTGCCGGTTGACGAGGTGGACTCCAACCTCTCCGTGAACGCAATCAAGGTGCTTGAGCGCAGGTACCTCCTGAAGGACAGGGAGGGAAACGTCGTAGAGACGCCCAAGCAGATGTTCGCGCGCGTCGCGAAGGCCATCGCCTTCGCCGACGTTTTCTACGACCGCGATGCGGACCTGAAGAAGGCGGAGGACGAGTTCTACGACCTGATGGTGAACCTCGAGTTCCTGCCCAACTCGCCCACGCTGATGAACGCGGGCACCCCGGTGGGGCAGCTTTCCGCCTGCTTCGTGCTCCCGGTCGAGGACTCCATCGAATCCATTTTTGACGCCGTCAAGCAGGCCGCGCTCATCCACCAGAGCGGGGGAGGCACGGGCTTCGCCTTCAGCCGCCTCCGCCCGAGCGGCGACGTCGTCCGCTCCACGGGCGGAGTGGCAAGCGGCCCGGTTTCCTTCATGCGCGTCTTCGACACCGGGACGGACGTCATCAAGCAGGGCGGGAGGCGCAGGGGCGCGAACATGGGCATCCTGCGCGTGGACCACCCAGACGTCATCAACTTCATCACGGCAAAGGAGCGCTCCGATGTCTTCAACAACTTCAACATCTCCATCGCAATCACTGACAAGTTCATGAAAGCAGTGGAAGCGGGAACCGATTACGACCTCCTGAACCCCCGCAACGGGCAGCCGGTCGGCAGGCTTTCCGCGCGCCGCGTGTTCGGCCTGATAGTGAACATGGCGTGGAAGAACGGCGAGCCCGGAGTCGTCTTCATAGACCGCATGAACGCGTCCAACCCCACCCCCAACGTCGGAGAAATCGAGTCAACAAACCCGTGCGTTACGGGGGACACTCTCATCGGCACGAGCGAGGGCCTCAAGCGCGCGAAGGAGCTGTGCGAATCCGGCAAGGCAGTGAGCGTGGTGACCGATGGAAGGCTTTCGGGCGCGCTTACGGCCGAGTCGACGCCGGTTTTCGTTACCGGAGTGAAGAAAGTGAGCAGGCTGGTTACGGAGGAGGGCTACGAGGTCCGTCTCACCTCCGACCACAAAGTCCTTACCTCCAGTGGCTGGGTGCCAGCTTCAGGGCTTTCGAAAGGCGATTCAATCCTAATCCAGAACAGGAAGGGCTGCTTTGGGAAGGGCGGCTCGCTTGGCGAGGGGAGGGTGCTCGGCTGGCTTGTCGGCGACGGATATTTCAGCGAGGACAAGGGGGCGGTGCTGTCATTCTTCGGGGAAGACCGTGCCGCCGCTTCCGACTTCGCTGAATACGTTTCAGCAATGGTCGGGGGAGCCGTAAGCAGCGTCGCGATCAAGGGGCGCAACGAATCGAGGGTAAGCTCCCAACGCCTGCGAAGAATCGTGGGCGAACTGGGCGTGACCGCGGACAACAAGGTTTGCATACCCGATTCCCTTTTCTGCGCGTCCGAAGAAATGCAGCGCGGCTTCCTTCAAGGCGTTTTCAGCAGCGACGGCCACATCTCCGGAACCTCGGAAAAGGGCTATTCTGTCCGCCTGACTTCGATTTCCGCGCCTTTCCTGAAGGACGTGCAGAAAATGCTCCTCAACTTCGGGATAGCGAGCAGGATTTACTTTAACCGCCACGAGGAGCGCATCGCGCTGCTGCCAGACGGGAAAGGCTCAAACGCGGCATACCACTGCCAGCCCGACCACGACCTCGTGGTAAGCAAGGAGAACCTGCTTCGCTTCATGCAGGACGTGGGATTCTTCTCGAAAACGAAACAGGAACGGCTTGCGGCAGCATGCGCGTCGTTTTCAAGGGGTCCCTATCAGGAAACCTTCACCGCGCGCTTCAAGGAACTCGTTCCTGAAGGAGAGGAAATGGTTTACGACCTCACCGAGCCTTCAACGCACTCATTCATAGCAGATGGGATTGTCGTCCACAATTGCGGAGAGCAGCCTCTTTTGCCTTACGAGTCGTGCAACCTGGGCTCAATCAACCTCGCCAAGATGGTCACCCCGGCCGGGGGCGTTGACTGGGAGCACCTGGGGCGCGTCACGCGCTCGGCCGTGCACTTCCTTGACAACGTGATTGACGTGAACAGGTACCCGCTTCCCGAGATTGACAGGCAGACGAAGGCGAACAGGAAAATCGGCCTCGGCGTGATGGGCTTCGCCGACCTGCTTTTCACCCTCGGCATCCCGTACAACAGCGAGGGCGCGGTGGAGGCGGCGGAAAAGCTGATGGGCTTCATCGAGCGCGAGGCGCGGCTCGAGTCGCAGGCGCTCGCCAAGGCGCGCGGCCCGTTCGCGAACTTCAAGGGCTCGGTTTACGACAGGCCCGGGGAGCAGCCCATGAGGAACGCGACGGTCACGACGATTGCGCCGACCGGCACGCTGTCCATCCTCGCGGGCTGCTCGTCCGGAATAGAGCCGCTTTTCGCAATCGTTTTCGTCCGCACGGTGATGGACAACACGGAGCTCCTGGAGGTCCACCCGATTTTCGAGGAGGTCGCGAAGAAGCGCGGCTTCTATTCCGTCGAACTGATGAGGAAGATTGCGCGCACCGGGGGCCTGGCGGACGTCCCGGAGGTGCCGGACGACGCGCGGAAGACCTTCGTCACCGCGCACAACATCACGCCGGAATGGCACATCAGGATACAGGCCGCGTTCCAGAAGCACACGGACAACGCGGTCTCGAAAACAATCAATTTCCCTAACAGCGCGACCCCGCAGGAGGTGGAGGAGGCGTACTGGCTTGCCTACCGGCTCGGATGCAAGGGCGTAACGGTTTACCGGGACGGAAGCCGGGAAAACCAGGTGCTCAGCATAAAGGCGGAGCAAAAATCCCCCGCGGGCGACGGCAACGGGAACGGCGCGCGCCACGGGGGCGCGCCGGGCATCCCGAAGCCGGAGGCGCTCAGCGCCTCGCCGCGCCCGTCCCCGCTCCCGACCGTAGCCGAAGTGGTCGTGGCGTCCGCAAAGCTTGGGGCGGCTGCCGGCGAGAGCACGGTTGACTCCGAAGGCCCGCCTGGGGACGCCCCGAAGCCCAAGCTGTATTCCCCGGATTCGCCGATTCCGTTTTCCGCAATCAGGGACGGAAGCGTCTTCAAGAAGGCGGACGCCGAGGAAAGCGGCGGCTGCACGAAGTGCGAGGTTAAGAAGTGAGGCAGATGCCCGTATCCACTTCTTCGGTTGAATGGGGACCAATACGCGTTTATGGACCGCTCGGCATGGCTTTTTTAGGCGCGTTGCCTTTCGTATCCGTTATCTCCAGTTCTTTTTCTATTTTTAATCTAGGTCTCGCCATTATTGGTTTCATATCCTTCGTTACCGGGCTTGTATTTTTTGCATGCGCCGGAGGTGTTTTTCGTTGATTCACGTCTATACCGGCGAAGGGAAGGGGAAGACGACCGCAGCCTTCGGCCTCGCCCTCCGTTTCATCGGGGTGGGCGGCAGGGTGGAAGTCGTCCAGTTCATGAAGGGCAGGAAGGAGGTCGGCGAATTCCAGGCCCAGAAGAAGGTCAAGGGGCTCGCGGTCCACCAGTTCGGGAGGCCGGACTTCGTGAACCTGCTTTCCCCGAAAAAAATCGATTTCGAGCTCGCGGAGGAGGGGCTCAAGCTCGCGAGGAAAATCGCCGGGGGGAAGAGCCCGCCCGACCTCCTCGTGCTTGACGAGGCGAACGTCGCCATGCACTACTGCCTTCTTTCAACAAGGGAAGTGCTCGCCTTCATGAAATCCGTCCCGGAAAGCGTGGAGCTCGTCCTCACCGGGAGGGGCGCGCCAAAGGAGATAATACTGGCGGCAGACCTCGTGACGGAGATGCGTGAGGTCGCGCACCCGTACAGGAAAGGCGCGGGGGCGCGCAAAGGCGTGGAATACTAGGCCGGCTTTTCCGGCGAAACCCGCCCCTTTTTATTGGCTGTCCGCGCCAATCTAGCCTGGGTTTTCATGCTGAAAGGCAGGGACGTCGTTTCCATCAGGGACATCGCGAAGAGCGACATCGAGCTTCTTTTGAGGCGCGCCGAGGAGATGGAGGCGGGCCTCGTGGCGGGAACGCCGCCCGATTCGCTGCGCGGGAAAATCGTTTCAACCGTCTTCTTCGAGCCGAGCACGAGGACGAAGATGTGCTTCCAGGCGGCGGTGAAGCGCCTCGGCGGGCAGATTCTGAACCTGACGTCGGTGCAGGCGAGCTCGATGAAGAAGGGCGAGTCGCTTTCGGACACGCTGCGCATCATCGACGGCTATTCCGACATGGTAATCATCCGGCACGCGCTCGACGGGTCGGCGAGGTATGCGGCGGACATCTGCGCGCACCCGGTGATTAACGCGGGCGACGGGGGAAACCAGCACCCGACGCAGACGCTTCTTGACCTTTACGCAATCAGGAGGATGAAGGGGAGAATCGACGGCCTGGACGTCTTCCTCGTGGGCGACCTGAAGCACGCGCGCACGATGAAGTCGCTTCTCTACGGCCTCGCGCTCTTCAAGGCGAGGGTGACGCTCGTTTCGCCGCAGGGGCTCGAGATGAACCCGAAGGTCGTGGAAGAGGTGCGGGGCAAGTTCAAGGCCGAGGTCGCGGAGTCGGGCGCGCTTGACCTGAAGCAGGCCGACGTGGCGTACGTGTGCCGGGTGCAGAAGGAGAGGTTCGCGGACCCTTACGAGGCCGAGCTCGCCCAGAAGAAGTTCATGGTTACGACCGAGTCCCTCAAGGGGGCGAAAGGCGACCTGGTCCTCCTCCACCCGCTTCCGAAGGTTGACGAGATTGCGCCAGAGATTGACGGAACGAAGCACGCCAAGTATTTCGAGCAGGCGAGGCTCGGCGTCCCGATGAGGATGGCGCTCATGGCCGAAGTTTTGGGGGTGTAGGCGATGCCCGGCGAGCTTGTAGTCGAAAAAATTGAGAACGGGACGGTCATAGACCACATTCCCGCGGGCCTCGGGCTCAAGGTCATCGGCATGCTCAAAATCCCGCGCTCGTCGAAAGCCGCGCTTCTCCTCAACGTCCCGAGCAAGCGCATGGGAAGCAAGGACATACTCAAGGTTTCGGGAAAGCAGCTGGACGAAAAGGAGCTAAGCAAAATCGCGCTTGTCGCGCCGGCCGCCACGCTCAACGTGATACGGGACGGCGCGGTGGTGGAGAAGGCGAGCGTCCGGCTCCCGAAAGAGCTGAAGGGCGTGGCGAAATGCCCGAACCCGAACTGCGTGACGAACCACGAGCGCGTGGAGCCGAAATTCGGGCAGGAGGAGGGCGGCAAGTTCCGCTGCGAATACTGCGAAATGGTTTTTGAGGCGGGCGAGCTAATCCTCTGAGCTGCCAAAGCTTATTAATCGCCGGAACGCAAATCCACCCGCATGTCGCGGGCAGTTTTTTTCACGGACACCGCAGCCGATTTTTCAGCGCCGCTTGCAGGCTCAAGCCCCGTCGAGCTGAAGCGGTTTCCGGATGGCGAGCTGTACGCGCGGATTCCAGCGCCCGTAGCGGGCAGGGATGCGCTCGTGATGGGCCGGTGCTACCCGGCGCCGGACGCGGAACTCTTCAAGGTCCTCGTGGTGGTGGGCGCGCTCAAGGCGCAGGGCGCAGCCGAAATCGCGGCGTTCATCCCCTACCTCCCCTACGCGAGGATGGACAAGTCGGTCAAGGAAGGCGAGGCGGTCACCGCGGACATAGTCTGCGGGCTCCTCTCCGCCGCGGGCTGCGCAGAGCTGATAACGGTTGACTGCCATTTCCTGAAGCAGGGCGAAGGCGGGTTCTCGCGCGCGGGCCTCAAAATCAGGAACCATTCCGCGGCCTCCGCGCTCCTCGCTTATTTCAAGGGCAAGGCGGAAAACCCGGTCGTCACGTCGCCGGACAAGGGCGCGGCCCACATGTCCGCGAAGGCGGAGGGCGGCGAGTCGATGGAAAAGGCGCGCGGCGGTTACGCTTCCGGGGGCGCGGCATACAGGGAAGTGGAGTCGCTCGAGGCGGGCTTCGACGCGGAGGGCCGCGACGTAATAATCATAGACGACATGATTTCGACGGGCTCGACGATGGTGAAGGCGGTGAAAGTCTTAAAGGCGGCGGGCGCGAAGAAGGTGTTTTGCGCGGCAACGCACGGGCTCCTGCTCGCGGGCTCGCACGGGAAGCTCCTCGAGGCCGGGGCCGAGGAAGTGGTCTGCACGGACTCCATCGTTTCGCCCGCGTCGAAAGTGAGCGTGACCGGATTGGCTGGCCTGATGCAATGACGATTTACATCCGGATAGAGAAGCTCGCGCAGAAGATTGCCGAGCAGTGCAGGGAGATAGACCGGAAAAGCATCGACAGGCTCCTTGACGCGATAATTGACGCGAACCGGATTTTCATCGCGGGCGCGGGAAGGAGCGGCCTCGTCGCGAAGGCGTTCGGGATGCGGCTCATGCACCTCGGCTTCACGGTTTACGTGGTTGGCGAGGTAATCACGCCCGCAATAAAGGCGAAAGACCTCATCATAATCGTCTCCGGCTCAGGCCAGACCTCCTCCATACTCAACGTGATGAAGACGAGCAAGGCGAAAGGCGCGAAAACCGCTGCGATCACGTCGTTTCCCGACTCGCCCATCGGGAAGGGGGCGGACTTCCTCGTGAGGATAAAGGGGCGCACGATTGACGACCTCACCGAGGACTACACCGCGAGGCAGCTCGTGGGCGACCACGAGCCGATGACCCCGCTCGGGACGCTTTTCGAGCTCACCACCATGGTCTTCCTGGACGCGGTGATAGAGGAGCTGATGCGGCGCTACCAGAAAAGCGAGGACGAGATGCGCGAATTCCACACGAACCTGGAATGATACCGTTAAGAACGTGGATGCAGTTATTAGATTCAGGGGAAAAATTCGTTGATGCGGTGATGCTCATGGGTTTGCTTGACGTTTTCGGGAAAAAGGACGTGAGCGGGGAATTGACGAAGAAGGCGCCTTACGGCCTCAAGCTCTCGCTCCACCCCTTCAGGATTACGGCGAACAGGAGCGACTCCGTTAGGATGAACGTGAAGGTGACGAATCGCTCCACAGAGCCGCTTCTCACCTCCGTAGTCGTCCAGGTCCCGAAAAAGCTGGGGCTTGACTCCACCTGCCTCTCAAGCGCGCGCGAAATCCGCATCGGGGAGCTCGCGCCGGGCGACAGCAAGGAGTTCGGCGTCGACATCTTCGGCGGGACGAAGACGGACGAGGGGCATTACGACATAAACGTGACCGCCATCGCCCATTACAGGAACTACGCCTACGTCCTGAACTCGGAAAAGGCGGCCACGAGCCTGCGCGCGGTCAAGGCGTGAGTCAGGCCTGCTTTCTCTCTTCCTGCCGCGGAAGCCTGGAAAGGATTTCGTCAAGCGCGCTAGCGACCTTCAGCCCGTTCTCGGTGAGGACCGCGCGCCTCGTCTTCCCCTCCCTCCTCAACTCCACGAGGCCCTCGCTCGCGAAAACCTGCAGCATCCTCGAGGCGTAAACGCAGCTCATCCCCGTCTCCTTCGCAAGGCTGCTCGCGTACCACTTCCTCGTCTCGACCTTCATCACGGCGAGCAGCCGCGCGTTCTTGACGCGGAGGACCGCTTCCCGGGAATTCATTCCAACCCTTTCCCCTCCGCGCTTATTTAACTCGCGCCCACCGGGGCGACCGCGGCCCGCACGCCGCGCTCCCGCATCCCGGAAAACAGCCCCATCAGCCCGCCAACGTGCCCGGCTCCCACCACGAGGACCACCCTCTCCCCCCGGATTCCGAGCACGCTTGAGGCGATGAAGCGGTCGCGCTCCTCCACGAGCGCCTTGTACGCGTTCGGAAGCGTCCTCCTGAACTCGGCCATCGCCGCCGAGGAAAGGGCCTCGCCCGCAAGCGCTTCCGGCGAAAACGCCTTCCCGCCGAAGGCGGAGCCGAACAGGAGCACGAACGGGGAGGCGAGCGCCTGGAGGGCTATTGAAAGCTTTTCCCTGGCCGGAATCGCGTTCAGGCGCGCGACGGTAAGGCCAATCGGCCTGTCCACGAACGCGACCGGGATGCCCGCCCTGCCCGCCTCGCGGGCCGCCGCAAGCATCTCGCTTCCCGGCGCCACGTCAAACCGTCTCCCGAAAAGCTGCTGGACGAGGTAAAGCAGCCCGAAAAGCGGGTGCCTCGCAACCTCGAGGGCGCCAGGGCCCCTGTTCTCAAGCAGCGCCCCAAACCTCCCGTAATCCAGCTCCACGGCCACGACGTCCGGGGCAAACCCCGCAATCGCGGCCCCCACCCGCTCCGCGCTCCCGCTTGAAACGTGGGCGACGGGAACCACAAGCACTTCCATCGCAAAAATTTGCGCGCGCACCTTAATAACCGGCTCCCGGAAGGGGAAACGTGCAAACAATTCCATGAGTGTACCAACTCGTTTTTTTTAGTAAAGCTTTT
>JAQTMQ010000026.1 GCA_028714235.1 Candidatus Iainarchaeum sp.
GGTGCCTGTCCAACCACACCGCCTGCATCCAGGAGCCGCCACAGACCCCGACGCCAGTCCCGACCGCGACGCCAACCCCGGCGCCTGCCGCAACGGCAACTCCGGCGCCAACCGCGACTCCGGCCCCAACGCATGCGCCCACCCCGGTTCCGACTCCAGTGCAAACCCAGACGCCGCCTGCAACCGCAACCCCTACGCCAGCCGCGACGCCAACGCCCGCAGCCACGCCGTTCAACGCACGCGGCATCTGCCCCGCGCTCGGCCTCATCGCGCTATTCGCCGCGCTCGGGCTTGCGGCCGTGAAGTGAAAGACCTAAAAAGAAGGGAAGAAAAGGCCGGCGGCAAAAAGCCGCCCAATTCCCTTAAGCGTGGCTTTCTGCGAAGTTGCCGATGAAGGGGAGCTTGTACCACTTCCCGGTGAAGGCCTGAATCATCGCCCACAGCCAGTACAGGAACGCCGCAAGCATGACGAGCAGCGGAAGCGCGAACGGGACGAACGTCAAGACCGCGGTGATTCCCCCGAGGTTGAGCGCCGCGCCCACGATTCCAAGCACGAACATGCACACGACGGCAACGATGAGGCTCGCCATCGCGGCAACGAAGTAGACGACTGTCCACAGAATCGACTGGAGCGCGTGAAACCTCGCGAACTTGTCGTCCTTCGCGACCACGAAGACTATGAGGGCGACAATCCACCCCAGCAAATATGACAGCCCGGCGAAAATGTTGTTTTGACCCATAAGTTTATCACCGGACGGATTTCCTTTGCCGGCTATTTATTAGTTTTCCCCCCTGCGCGCGCACCCGGCGCCGCCGCGCGGCCGGGTTCGGCGCGCGAATTTAAATACCGGGGCCAAAATATTTCCGCCAAGCAGGTTTCGGCTTGGGGTTCAAGGGTGGTTACATTGGACATTATCAAGGCGTTGATGGCCGGGGCAATCGTCGGCCTAGTCGCAGGCCTCCTCGGAGGCGCGCTGCAGGTCGTCGGCTCGATTCCCATCTTGGGCTTCTGCGTCTGCATGGTTCAGCCCCTCACGTGGGTCTTGATGTGGTTCCTGTTCCCGCTCGCGGCCGGAGTGGCAGCGATAATGATGGCGAAGGACAGCACCACTTCAATCGTTGACGCGCTGATTCAGGGCGTTATTGCAGGCGCTGTTTACGCGGTCGTCTCGTGGCTGATAGGCTTCGTCGTGGGGATAGCACTGCTCGTAATCCTGCAGCTCGTCAACGTCGCGACGACCAACCAGAACGCGGGCGACATAATAACCGGGGCAATCGCGGCGCTCTTCGTGAACATAGTCGGGACGCTGATAGGCCTTGCCCTGGTGTTCGTCACCGGCATCTTCTGGGGAGCGGTGGGAGGCGCGGCCGGCTCCTTCCTTTTCAAGCCGAACAAGGCGCAGAAGTAGAGCGCCGGAAACAGGCGCGCCCGCGCGCCCTTCTTTTATTTTTTTCCGTTCCTATCCGGTCAGGCTCCAGGCCGCGAGCCCGGCCTAAGCCGCGGCACCGGGGCAATCCCCAAATTGTTTTGCCGTATATAGCGCGCGCACGCGCACGCGCGTTCGAAACCTATTTAAAGCCGGGATTCGCAATTTTATCCGTTAGCCTGTTTAGACTTAGTTATTGCAAGTGTGAGCTCTAATGCCGGGAAAAGAGGCGGACTACAACGCCGACTCGATACAGGTGCTTGAGGGCCTCGCGGGCGTGAGGAAGCGCCCGAGCATGTACATCGGCTCGACCAGCGAGCGCGGCCTCCACCACCTCGTCTACGAGGTAGTGGACAACAGCATCGACGAGGCGCTGGCCGGCTACGCGAAAAACATCGAGGTCACGCTTTCAAAGGACGGGAGCGCGACCGTAGTGGATGACGGGAGGGGCATTCCAGTTGACGTGATGCCCAAGTACGGCGTGTCCGCCCTCGAGGTGGTCATGTCCAAGCTTCACGCTGGAGGAAAGTTCGGGGCGAGCGCGTACAAGGTGTCGGGCGGGCTTCACGGAGTCGGCGTTTCCGCGGTGAACGCGCTATCCGAGACGTTCGAAGTGCTCGTTGAAATAAACGGCAAGAAATACTTCCAGCGCTACGAGCGCGGGGAAAAGAAGACGGAAGTAATCCCGGTTGGGCCGACTAACCGCAGGGGGACCACGGTGCGCTTCAAGCCCGACTCCACCATATTCAGCGTCACCGAATTCCAGTTCGGCATCATCGCCGACAGGCTCAAGGAGCTCGCCTACCTGAACAAGGGGGTGAGGCTGACCCTCCGCGACGAGCGCGTCGAGCCGGTCCAGGAGGCGGTTTACGAGTTCGAGGGCGGCATAGTCCAGTTCGTCAAGGACCTGAACAAGGACAAGGCGACGTTCCACGAGCCCATCTACGTTGAAAAGCAGGTGGGCCAGGTTGCCGTGGAGCTCGCGCTGCAGTACAACGACTCGTTCGTCGAAACGCTCTGCTCTTTCGTCAACGACATAAACACGATTGAGGGCGGCACCCACGTCGCCGGCTTCCGCGCGGCGCTCACGAGGGTCGCAAACGATTTCGCGCGCAGCCTGAAGGTGCTTAAGGAAGGCGACGAAACCAAGCTTTCCGGGGACGACGTGCGCGAAGGCCTCACCGTGGTGCTGAGCGTGAAAATCCCGCAGCCGCAGTTCGAGGGCCAGACGAAAACGAAGCTCGGCAACAGCGAAATCAAGGGGCTCGTCGAATCGGTCGTCTCGGAAGGGCTTTCCACTTATTACGAGGAGCATCCCGCGCAGGCGAAAGCCATACTCGAAAAATGCATTCTCGCGCTCGAGGCGCGCGACGCGGCAAGGAAGGCGCGCGACCTGATCCGCAGGAAGTCGGCCCTCGAGTCGGGCACGCTTCCCGGAAAGCTCGCGGACTGCTCGGAGAAGGACCCGAACGTCGCCGAACTGTTCCTGGTGGAAGGCGATTCCGCGGGCGGATGCTTTTCGGGCGAAACGAGGGTCGCCCTTCTTGACGCGCGGCATTTGAGCTTCAAGGAACTCGTTGAAGAGGATATGAGGGGGAAAAAGAACTATTGTTATACCGTCAAGGGGGACGGGAGCATCGGCGTCGGCTTGATCAGGAACCCGCGCCTGACGCAGAGGAACGCGGAGGTTGTCAAGCTCGCGCTAGACAACGGCGAAGAAATCGTTTGCACGCCTGGCCATCCATTCATGCTTCGCGAAGGCGGGTATTGCCGCGCAGACCGGCTCGGCGATGGAAAACGGTTGATGTCCCTCATGCAAGCGTTAGTTGCGCGCGAAGGCGGCGGGGTGGAAGAAACAACCGCACTCAATCACCGCGTCATCAACGTTTCTCCCGCCGTGGAAAAAATGGACGTTTACGACCTGGAAGTTGAAGGCACGCACAACTTCGCGCTCGCCTCCGGGGTTTTCGTGCACAACTCGGCGAAGCAGGGCCGCGACAGGCGCTTCCAGGCCATCCTCCCGCTGAGGGGAAAGATTTTGAACGTGGAAAAAGCGGCTTTCAACAAGGTGCTCGAGAACGCGGAAATCCAGGCCATGATTTGCGCGCTCGGGACGGGCATTCGCGAGGAATTCGACTTGCAGAAGGCGCGCTACCACAAGCTGATAATCATGTGCGACGCGGACGTAGACGGCTCGCACATCCGAACCCTCATACTCACGTTCCTTTACAGGTACATGAAGCCGCTCATAGAGGCGGGCTACGTCTACATCGCGCAGCCGCCGATTTACAAGCTCAAGAAGGGGAAGTTCGAGGAATACCTTTACGACGAGGCGCTGCTAGAGCCCGCGCTCTCCCGCATCGGGCGGGACGGGGCGAGCGCGCAGAGGTACAAGGGCCTGGGCGAAATGAACCCCGGCCAGCTGTGGGAGACGACGATGGACCCCGAGAAGCGGATGCTGCTCCGCGTGACGATGCAGGACGCGGTCGCGGCGGACAACATGTTCACGATACTGATGGGCGACCAGGTGGAGCCCAGGCGCGCGTTCATCGAGGCGCACGCGAAGGAAGTGAAGAACCTGGACGTGTAGGGAAAATGGCCGACGGAGAAAAAAACGTGCGGGACAGGGCAATCCAGGAGGAGCTGAAGGGCTCCTACCTAGACTACGCCATGAGCGTGATAGTGGGGCGCGCGCTTCCGGACGTGCGCGACGGCCTGAAGCCCGTGCACAGGCGCGTGCTGCACGCGATGAACGAGCTCGGCAACCACAGCGGCAAGCCGTACAAGAAGAGCGCGCGCATAGTCGGGGACTGCCTCGGGCGCTACCACCCGCACGGAGACATGGCGGTTTACGACACCATCGTCCGCATGGCGCAGGATTTCTCCCTGCGCTACCCGCTGGTAGACGGGCAGGGGAATTTCGGATGCTTCACGGAAGACACGGAAGTCAAGCTTGCAGACGGGCGAAGCGTATCGTTCGGGGACTTGGTCAGGGAGCACGAAGCGGGAAAGAGGAATTACACCTACACCATCGATCCGGACGGACACGTCAAGATTGCCGAGATAAAACACCCCCGGATTACGCGGGCAAACGCGGAGCTGGTGAAGGTAACGCTTGATAATAGCAAACAAATCTGCTGCACGCCAAACCACCCGTTCATGCTGAAAGATGGGACCTATCTTGAAGCGGAACGCCTTGCTCCGGGCACCTCCTTGATGCCGGTATACCTCCGGCTTTCGGAAGAGAGCGATTCGCTCAATCCGAAACTCCGCGGGTACGAAATGATTTTCGAGGCGCGCACAGGCAAGTGGGTTGCATGCCACATGCTGGCGGACGACTGGAATCTTGAGCATGGGGTTTACGCGCGTTCCGCTGGGCGAATCCGACATCACCGCAACTTCAACAAGCACGACAACAGCCCCGAGAACATCGTTCGCCTCGATTGGACGGAGCATTGGAAAGCGCACTACGAATTCACGTCAGCTCGCCACGCGGGGGATCCCGAATACGTCCGGAAACTTGCCGAGGGGAGGGCACGCTACTGGTCAAGCGATAAAGTGCGTGCGCAATATGCAGCTAGGATGTCGGCAAAGAACAAAAAGAATTGGAGAAACCCGGCTTATCGGCAAAAAATGCGCGTTTTCCTCAGCCGGGTCAACAAGGCGCACATCGCGGCGCACCCCGAAAAGCGCTTGCAGTACGCCAAGTGCGCTTCCGCGACCCTCAAGCGCATGTGGGCAACGCCTGAATACAGGGCTTTATTTCACGAGAATATAGCCGCGGCAAACAAGAGGCGGAAGACTAATAACACCGGCCGCGCAAAATTCCTGAAAACCTGCCGTTTCGCGCTTGAGCGCTTCAAGCAGCTGTCCCAAGAAACGTATGAAACCGCTCGGGGGCAGATGTACGGGTATGGTAGGGCGACTACCTGGAGCGTCGGAATCGGCAAGTATTTCCAAAACCGGCCCGAGCTGGTCTTGCAGGAGTTGAACGGCAACCACCGGGTGCTCCGCGTCGAGGCGATTCAGGAACGGGAAGACGTTTATGACCTGACTATTGACGGGACCCACAATTTCGCCCTTTCCGCAGGCGTCTTCGTCCACAATTCGCTCGACGGCGACTCTCCCGCGGCGATGCGGTACACGGAAATCCGCCTCGCGAAAGCGGCCGAGGACATGCTTGCGGACATAGACAAGGACACCGTCCAGTTCGTGCCCAACTTCGACGGCTCGCTCGAGGAGCCGACGGTGCTCCCAAGCGCGCTGCCGAACCTCCTCGTTAACGGCTCGAGCGGGATTGCGGTGGGCATGGCGACGAACATCCCGCCCCACAACCTGCGCGAGGTCTGCGACGCGGTATTCCACCTGATTGACAACCCGGGCTGCACCATCCCGGACCTGATGAACTTCGTGAAGGGGCCGGACTTCCCGACGGGCGGGATAGTGTGCGGGAGGAACGGCATCTATTCGGCTTACACGGGCGGGAAGGGCTCGGTGACCGTGCGCGCGAAGGCGGAGGTCAAGGAGGCGAAGGACCGGAAGCGCATAATCGTGAGCGAGATCCCGTTCATGGTGAACAAGGCGCGCCTCGTGGAGCAGATCGCGGAGCTCGTCAACCAGAAGAAGGTCGAGGGCATCGCGGACCTCCGCGACGAATCCGACAGGGAGGGCCTGCGCGTAGTTATAGACCTGAAGCGGGACGCGAACCCGGAGATAGTGCTGAACCAGCTTTACGAGCACACGCCGATGCAGTCCACTTTCGGAATCATCAACCTCGCGCTTTCTGGCGGCGAAACAAAAATCCTCTCGCTCAAGGACATGATTTCGCTTTACGTGGAGCACAGGAAGGACGTGATAACGCGGCGCTCGCGGTTCGAGCTCCGGAAGGCGCAGGAGCGCGCGCACATACTCGAGGGCCTGCAGGTCGCGCTCGCGAACATCGACGAGGTCGTGGCAATCGCGAAGAAGGCGAAGGACGCGCAGTCGGCGGCGGCCGCGATGGCCGCCCGCTTCAAGCTCTCCGAAAGGCAGGCGCAGGCAATCCTCGACATGAAGATTCAGCGCCTCACCGGCCTCGAGCGCACCAAGATTGACGAGGAGCGCGCCGGGCTGCTCGCCCGCATCTCCGAACTCGAAAAAATTCTCGCGGACGTGAAGCTCGTGCTCGGCATCGTGAAGTCCGAGCTCGCGGCAATCCGCGAAAAATACGGGGACGCGCGCAGGACCGAAATCACGGACACGGCGGTGGACATCCTCGTGGAGGACCTGATTCCCCACTCGCAGATGGTCGTGACCATAACGAACAACGGCTACATCAAGCGGATTCCGCTCTCCGAATACGAGATACAGCGCCGCGGCGGGCGGGGCCTGATTGGCGTCGAGGCGAAGGAATCCGACTTCACGACCGGCCTCATGATCGCGGACACGCACGACTACCTCCTGTTCTTCACGGACAAGGGCCGCGTGCACTGGCTGAAGGTTTACACCATCCCGGAGGCGGGCAGGTATTCGGCGGGAAAGGCGCTCGTCAACCTCCTGCCGCTCGAGGGCGAGAAGGTGAAATCCTTCATTCCGGTGAGCAGCTTCACGGACACGGATTTCCTCGTCTTCTGCACGAAGAACGGCATCGCGAAGAAGACGCCGCTTTCCGACTACTCGAACCCGAGGAAGGGCGGAATCATCGCGATAAACCTGCGCGAAGGCGACGACCTGATTGACGTGAAGAGGACGGACGGTAAAAAGGGCATCATCCTCGCGACGAAGCTCGGCATGTCCATCCGCTTCGACGAAAACGACATCCGCGACACCGGGCGCGCGAGCAGCGGAGTAATCGGCATCCGCCTCCGCGAAAGGGACGAAGTCATCGGAATGGAGGTAGCAGAGGAAGGTAAAGACCTGCTCACCGTCTGCGAGAACGGCTTCGGGAAGCGCACCCCCGTCTCCGAGCACCGCGTCCAGGGAAGGGGCGGCCACGGCGTCATAAACATCCAGGCATCCGAGCGGAACGGCAACGTGGTGGCAATCGCGAGCGTCACGGACGAGGACGAGCTCATCCTCGTCAGCTCGGGAGGCGTAATCATCCGCGTCCCGTCGCGCGAAATCAGGGTGACCGGGAGGAACGCGCAAGGCGTGCGCATCATGCGCCTGGACGAGGGGGTCAAGGTGGTCGCGATGGACCGCGTGGCAAGGGAAGCCGAAAGCGCGGGCGCCCCAGCCGCGCAAGAAGAATGCCCGGCGCCGCCAGAAAAGGGCGGGTAAGCGGCGCCCACGTCCCCCTTTTTTATCCCCCTTCCGCTTAACTTAACGCTTCATAGGTGGTGGCATGCCCGAGAAAACCCGCGAATCCAAAGGCCCTTTTTCCCGCATCAGGAAGGAGCACGAGGAAAAGCAGCGGCTGGCCGCAGCCTTTTCGGAGGAAAGGGGCCAGGAGGTCGAGCGCATATGCGATTCGGCCGAACCCGGAGCCGTCATTTACGCGACAGACGAGGCCGAGCGCAGGGGCTGGTGGCCCATCGTGGAGCACGCGGTCGAGAACGGGGCTGCCCGGGTTGCCCGGCACGCCGTTGACGCCGAAGCGCGGGGAAGGCGGTGGCGCGCGCTCCTTGACATTGACAAAAGGCAAAACATGAAAGACCTGGGCACCTCTCCGTACATCGTCAAGCAGTTCGCGCGCGTGCGCATAGACGAGGTGGAGGAGGCGATAAAGGCGCAGGACTGGGACCTCCTGAAGGCGTTCTCGGAGTACGCGAAAGGCGCGCCCGCGAAGCTCGCGAAAGAGGCGTACGAGCGCAACAGGTCGGGTCGGATTGTGCACCTGGAGGAAAGGGCCCGCGCCGGGATGAGGCAACAACTTAAGGAGAACGCTCCGGAAACGGGCAAGAGGTTCCGTTCCCTTCGGCAACCCTAGTAGCAATCTCTCCCGTTTTAGTAATGCTTTTAAACAAGCTCGCGCAAGTTTCACGGCATGGCGACCAAGGGATTTGCTTTAATTCTAGTAGCACTGCTGGCGCTCTCGTTTTTCGCGGGCTGCATCGGCCCGGGGTCGGAAGCCCCGCTGATAACGAGTTCGCGCAGCTTCACGATGCAGCAGGGCGGCACGGAGCGGTTCAGGGTGGCGTCCAGCAACGGGACGTCCACTCCCGAGTACTCGATTTACGCCGAAAACATCCTCAACAAGACCGCGCTCTTCATCATACGGCCGGGCGACATCCCGGTTGCGCTGACCGAAGGCGGAAGCCAGATCGTGGACCTGAACGGCGACGGGAGCACCGAGCTCGTGGTCGCCATGGGGGACACGACCGGAACCAGCGCCGACGTCACGATAAACGTCGCGGGCGCGGCGCAGGTCTGCACGAACGCGTGCAACGTCGGGGAAAGGCAGCGCCCGTACCCGGACTGCTCATGCTATACCGTGGCAATACCCTGCCCCATCGGCTGCGCGGCCGGAAGGCTGCAGCGCCCGTACCCGGACTGCACGTGCTACACCGAGAACAGGACGTGCGGAGACGGGACGCTCTACGGGCAATGCGCGGCGGCAAAGCCCATGATGTGCAGCAACGGAAACCTGGTCAACAACTGCACCCCATGCGGCTGCCCCGCGGGCAGGAGCTGCAACGCGTCGAGCGGCGCATGCTACGTGCAGGCATCCGCAACCCCGACCCCCACCCAGGCTCCAGGCGCGACTCCGACCCCGGCGCCGACGCCCACCCCGGCGGGCGCGAACGCTGGCGCGCAGGCAATCGCCGCGGCAGGCGCGACCACAGAGGGCGCGCTCATGTCCCGGCTGGACACGGCGTACAAAAAAGGCCAGCTGTGCACGCAATCCGAATTCACGTCAACGTTCACGAGCAGGAAGCAGAGGGCCCCGACGCAAAACGAGCTCTCCATATACTCGAACACGAAGAACTACATGCCGACCGGGGTCAACGCGACGGCGACCCCCAACGGCTCGTCTTACGACGTCGTCTACTCCGCGACCGGCGCGCACGGCATGGACGTGCTGAAGGTTACCGTGTCCTCGGGAGTGGCCGGGGCGAGGCAGTGGCTTGACGGCACGACAACCACGCAGAACGCGCAGCTTCTCTCCGCGGCAGAGGCGGTGAGCGGAAACTGCGGGATAATCTTCGCGATGAACACGGCGCTCAATTGACCGGGAACGGGGCCTGCTTTCCCTTCATCTCCTCAACGAGCTCCTTCGCCCTGTCCGCGCGCACCCTTTTTTCTTCAACCATCTTCGCGGCAACCCGGTCCACCAGCTCTCCGGTCGCGCCCGCGGCAACCGCCACGTTGCGCGCGTGCAGGCCCATGTGGCCGCGCTGGATTCCCTCGGTCGCGAGCGCCTTGAGGGCGGCAAAGTTTTGCGCCAAGCCGACGCAAGCGATTATTTCGGCGAGCTCCGCGGCGGTCTTGACCCCCAGAATCTTCACGCACACTTTGGCGACGGGGTGCGTCTTCGTCGCCCCGCCGACGAGGCCCACGGCCATGGGCACCTCAATCGAGCCCTCCAGGTCGCCTTCCGCGCTCTTCCACCACTTGGTGACCGGGAGGTATCTGCCGCCCATCGCCGCGTAGGCATGGACGCCCGCCTCGATCGCGCGCCAGTCGTTCCCGGTCGCAATCACGACCGCGTCAATGCCGTTCATCGCGCCCTTGTTGTGCGTCGCGGCGCGGAAAGGGTCGCCTTCGGCAAAATAGTACGCGTTCACGATCCTGTCAACGTTTCCCTCCCCGCCGAGGTCCTCCTTTTTGTATTTAACTCCCGCGCGCACGGTGCGCTTCACGGCTAGGTTCGAGATTATCCGCAGGATTGCGGTTCCGCCCGTCAGCTCCTCGATTTTTGGCGCGAGCGCCTCGCACATCGTGTTCACCGCGTTCGCGCCCATCGCGTCGCGCACGTCAACGACCAGGTGCACGCCCATCATCCGGCCGCCGGAAGTCTTCACTTCGCGCACCTCGATGTCGCGCGCTCCACCGCCGAACTTGACGAGGACCGGGTCAAGAGAGTTAGCGAAGTCAAGCAGCTCTTTTTTCGCCCCGAGTATCCCCGCGGCCTTATCGTTGAAGTCCTCCTCGCCCACCCCGACAATCTGGATTTGGCCTATCATCAGCGGGGGCGACGCCTTCGCGGTGAAGCCCCCGGTCGCGCGCGCAAGCTTTGCGGCATGGCTTGCGGCAGCGACGACGCTCGGCTCCTCGATGGCCATCGGGACGAGCCGGTCCGCGCCGTTCACCTGGAAGTTGACCGCGATTCCGAGGGGAAGCGGCATGCACCCGACCACGTTCTCAATCATCCGGTCCGCGGTGTCGCGCGGCAGGCCCATGAACCCCTTGAGGAGGGACGCCTCCTCGTCGCTCAGGCCCGCGAATTCCTGCACCTCCCTGACCCTGTCGTCCATTGGCAGCTTGTAAAAACCGCTGAAAGAGCTTGACTTCATGCCACGGGTTTGCGCGCCAGGGGTTAAAAAATTTTATCGGTTCGGCTTCCCCCAAACAAAAAGCGGAGCTTTTAAAGCGACCCAAGGCGAATACCCAAGCAGGTGATGGGAATGAAAAAGGTTTTCGCGCTGCTGCTGTTCGCGTGCATCGCAACCGCGGCGAACATGACGGTCCAGGCTCCGGTGAAAAGCGTGACCGCGTATTCCAACGGCTTCGCGTTCGTGGCGCGCAGCGGGCAGGTTTCCCTGCCGCAGGGCACGACGACTCTGCACGTCGTGAACTTCACGGACCTCGCGGTTCCGCATTCAATCACGCCCTCAGTTTCGGTTCCGGGCTCAAGGGTTGCGGAACACTATTACTACACTATTACGCTCACCGAATCAACGAACGCGACCGAGTACTTCACGCTCGGCAGGCTCCTGAACCAAAGCGTGGGAAAAACCGTTTCATTCACTGCGGGAAACGACTCGGTCAGCGGCACCCTCGTCTGGTACGGGGACGGCATGCTCGGGGTGTCCGCTTCCGGGGGTAGCGGCGTGTCAGTCTACCGGATTTCCGACCTGGGGCGGATGACGCTTCCGGCAACCTCCTACAGCGAGGCAAAGCAGGTCAACACGACGAAAACCGAGCGGGGACTCGCGGTCGCCGCAAGCGGCGCGTCCGGCACGGGAACGCTCTCCCTCTCCTACGTCGCTTCCGGCGCGGAATGGGCCGCTTCCTACAAGTACTACATCTCAAGCGAGGCGGACGCCGGCACGGGCACGCTGCAGGGCAGGGCGACCGTCACGAACAACGCGGGCGAGGACTGGGACAACGTTTCGCTGAAGCTCGTGGTCGGAAACCCGCACATCGAAAGCTATGCGGCGCCGTTCAGGTTCTACGACCAGGCCGGCAATGCGAAAAGCTACGCCGCGGGCGCGACGGCGGCGCCGGAGGCCGCGTTCAACCAGTTCACCGCCTCCCCGCTGAGCGCTTACTACGTTTACGCGCTCGGCGTGCCCGCAACCGTGAAAAACGGCGAGGAGCGCGTCCTCCCGCTGCTCGAGAACAACGTTTCCTACGAGCGCGAATACTTCTGGGACACGTACCAGGCGACGCCGGAAAAAGTGTTCATCGTGAACAACACGGGAGGCGAGGCGTGGGCCGAAGGCGTGATTGGCGTTTACCTTAACGGGGAATTCCTCGGGGAGGCGTCCGCGGACTACACGCCGAGGGGAAAGGAGGCGCGCGTAAGCGTTTCCGGCCTTCCGGACATCAAGGTGAAAAAGGAGACCGTGAACCAGTCGAGCACCGCAACCGCCAACTCGCGCACGACGACGTACAGGATGCGGCTCACGCTGGAGAACGGGATGGCCGAGGACGTGAAGCTGCGGGTTGACGACCACCTTTACGGGGGAGACAAGGTTGAGCTCGTCTCGTCAAGCCTGGCCGCGGAGCTCAAGGCCGACGGCGTCATCGAATGGAAGCCGCAAATCAGCCAGGGCGGCACGCTCGAAATAGCCTACGAGTATTCGGTCACCAACTATTACGTCGTGGAAACGCCGAGGCCGTACTGAAGCCGGCCCGAAAAAGGGCCTGCGCTTCCCCCCCGCTCGAATAGGCGCCCGGCCGCCCCGCGGCCCGGCGCTTCCAGGCTCCCCCCTACGCCTTGGCGTCGAGCACGTGCTCGAGGAAGTAGGGCGTGTGGATGGTTTCGAGGTGGCCGCAGGGCACGATTTTGAAGTTGAAGAGCTTGATGTTGTCCCCGAGCGTGCGCAGCATCGCGAGGTGCGCGTTCTCGACCGCGTCGAGGTCCCCGAAATACCCCGTGCTCAGCATGAACGTCGGCGTGTAGTTAATCCGGACTATCTGGGGCGTCTTGTTCAGCAGCTCGGCCATGACGCGCGTGACCTCGTCTCCGAGAAGCGGCTGCTTGAATTCGACGAGCGCGAAGCTCGCCGCGCCCATGCCCGGCAGCCTCGCCGGGTCGAACGTGCGCACGTACGAGACGACGCCCTTCCTCCTGAGCGACGCGAACACCTCGGAAAGCGACGACTGCTGGATGCCGATTTTTTCCGCTATCCCGCTCTTCCTCATTCCCGGGTATTTCCTGAAGGCGATGACCGCCCTCCTCTCGGTGTCGTTAAGCCTTGCCGGCGGGCCGTCCAGCGGATGCTCGCACTCCCACGCGCTGCCCGACCCGGACGAGTCGACGTAAGAGGCGCGCCCGGTCATGCAGTGCTCGATGAACCTCCTCTTCATGTAGCAAATCGAGAGGTGGGAAAGGGGCACCATCTTCCAGATGTAGTCCGAGACGTACCCTTTCGCCTTGTTCCGCAGTACTTCGGCGAGCTTCAGGCGCGCGTTCTCCGCGTCCTCGAAAGACTTGAAGTAGTCCAGGTTGAGCGACCAGTCCTGGGAAGCGTAAGTCACCGAAATCGGGAAATTCTTCCACGCCGCCTCGAAATCGTCGCGCAGGCTGTCCCTCACCGGCTGGTTGTAGTCTATCCACACGAACGAGGCGATCTTCACGCCGGGAAGCGCGTGCGGGTTCACGCGAATCTCCTCGATGAGGATTCCCTTCTCCACGAGCCGCTTCTTTATCACCGCGAAGTTGCTTGGCGCCATTCCAAGCTTCCCGGCAGCCGCCTTGTCCGAATCCAGCTGGTGGCCTACCAGTTCAAGGAGAACCTTCCACTCGCGCTTCGTAAGGGCTTGCGCAGGAGGCATGAAACGGCCCGAACTTCTTATTGTTCGGCCCTTTTTTTGCATAAATAAGTATTAAAGGCCCGCGCAGCACTCGCAAACGTTCGCTGGGGGCGGCGCCGTTCATTAACCCCGGCGCCAAATATGGGGGCATGCGGAGAGCGGTTGGCGTCGTCATTTTCGCGCTGCTCGCAGTACTTGCGCGCTACGCAGTCCTCCAGTCCGCGCTGCCGTTCCTGCCAAGGATTTACGCTGACCTCGTGTTCCTGCTCGCCCTTCCCGCCTGCTTCGCCGCGGCCCTGGGGCTGAAGCTTGGGCGGCTTGGGCTGGGGAAGGGCAAGACTGCCGAAAACCTGAAGCACGTTGCCGTCGCCCTGCTCGCCTCCGCGCCGCTAATCTTCGTTGCTTCCCGCCTCCCGGTTTTCTACGCGTACTACCCGCTTTTCGGCTGGGCGAGGTCTGGCGCGCCCGCCTTCGTCGCATACGAAGCCCTGATACTGGTTTTTCTCGCGGCAACAGAATTCTTTTTCCGGGGCTTCATGCTTTTCGGCGCGCGGGAGCTAGGGCCCGTCGCCTCAAACGCGCTCCAGGCCGCGCTTTACGCGGCCGTGCACGTAGGCAAGCCAGCCCTCGAGATTCCGGCAAGCGCGGCAGGCGGCCTGTATTTCGGGTGGATTGACGAAAAGTCGGGCTCGATACTTCCAAGCGTAATCCTGCATTTCGGTTTCAACGTCCTGATGGACCTCTTCTGCTTGCAGGCCGCAGCCCAAGCCGGCCTCCCCGCAGCTTTCTGAGTTCCGCATCCATCGAGCGCAGCACCCTTCGCGAGTTCGCGTGGGTGACCCTCTCCAAGGCCTCATCGAACGGCAGCCACGAGCATTCAACGTGCTCGCGCGAAAGTCTCGCCCTTCCCGCGCGCATCCGAGCGAGGAAGAACACGACCGACTTCTCCTTTTGCTTCCCTTCCCTTGTTACCCGGTAACGAATCCTCTTCTTGACTCCCGGGGCGAACCAGGCAGGCCTTATCCCGGTTTCCTCGAAAATTTCGCGAGCCGCGGCGCGCAACTCGGTTTCCCCGGGCGCAATCCTCCCTTTAGGGAAACTCCAGTGGCCTTGCGGATGGCGGAGCAGGAGGTAGCTCGGCCCGCGTTTCCCGGGCCTGAACACGACTGCGCCGGCAGACTTTTCGCGCATGACTCCGGGTTTTGGCGCGCGCCGCATAAAAACCGAACCTGCAAGCCCTTCACGCGCGAGGCCTCGCTTCCGCGAATCTTTTGGCAAGCTCGCACGCCTCCCCTGCAACCTCGTCCGGCTCGCAGCCGAAAATCACGGAGACGGGCTCCTTCCCCCACCCGCCCCTGTCGTAAACGATTTTCGGGACCTTTCCGCCGGCGCGCCTCACCGCCTCCTCGGCCTTCCATCGCATCGACGCGCCCTCGGTTTGCCTCACCTCCTCGGGCTCGTTTTTCCTGTCCGCAAGGCCGAGCTCCCACCCCCTGCCCTTGCAGTAGCCCGGAAGCCATCCCTCAAGCGCGGGGTTGCTGGCGAAATTGATTGCGGCCCGGAGCGACGGGTCATGCCCCCTCACGGCGAGAAGCAGCCTCGCCACGTGGCTTGACGCTCCGAAGCGCACGCTTCCGGCCGCGCGCGGCATCCCGGCGACGACCGTAATCCTCCCGTCGACCGCGAGCACGTCCGCAGGCGTTTTCGCGTCATGCCTCGCGTAAACGAGGTTCGTCCGCACCTCAGGGATTATCCCGGCGAACTCCCTGCAGCCCTCAATCCTCTTCACGGCCTCGCGCATGCGCGCAACCATTTCAGCGTCCTCGGCAACACCCATTTAAAATCCCGGCTGCAATCTTGTGCGGATGAGGATTAAAGACATTGGCGGCGAGCTCGGGCTCATCCGCATGGTTTCGCGCAAGCCAGCGAGCAAGGACGCAATCATCGGCATAGGGGACGACTCGGCAGCATTCAAGTCGCGGAAAGGCTACTACGCCGTCACTGTTGACGCGATAGTTGAAGGCGACCACTTCTCGTTCGACTACTTCTCGCCAAAGGACGTCGGAGTAAAGGCGATGGAGTCAAACGTTTCCGACCTCGCCGCAATGGGCGCAGTCAAGCCGCTTTACGCCTTCATCTCAATCACGCTCAAGAAGGACGCCCCAGCCGAGCTCGTGCGCCAAATCTACGAAGGAATTTACGGACGCGCGCGCAAGCACGGGATGGACGTGCTGGGCGGGGACACGACGCACGGCGCAGCCACGGTCGTGAGCGCCACGCTAATCGGCTTCGCGAAAAACAAGTCAGGCCTGATAACGAGAAGCGGCGCAAGGGCGGGCGACCTCGTTTTCGTCACGGGCGCGCTCGGCGCGTCCACTGCAGGCC
>JAQTMQ010000027.1 GCA_028714235.1 Candidatus Iainarchaeum sp.
GGCAACAAGCTCGCATCCCTTTACGCCTGCACGGATCAACCTGTTGATGGTGTTGTTTCCGGCACCACCAGTCCCCACGGTAACGATCTTGATCTGGTCGTTACCCATGTCTATGCTTCCAGAAGGCTCACGCTCACCAACGACACTTTTTATCAAGCTTTCCATAACTGATCGCCAACCCCTATTAAATATTACAGGTAGTTTATAAACCTTTCGAAGAAGGCGTTTTTTACCAAAAAACGGGTGAAAAAATTAATTCAACCCGTTTCCGCGTAACCAAAAACGATTTTCCGGCGTAAAACGCGCCCCGGGGAATATAAACGCCGCATCCCGCTTCGTCACGCGCCGAGCGCGCAGCCGCGCCCGGCGTGAAACGCGCGTTTTCACGCGCCTAGCGCGCGCCTTCCCTGCCGGGCGAACATCCCCGCGATTTCCCTGACCGTGGTCGCGTCCTTCGGCCCCTTGTCCGCGCGGATGTCGCCTTTCAGCCGCGGGAAGCGGAGCGCGTATCCGCTCTCGCCGTCCTTCCCCCTGCCCGCGGTGTGCTTGGGCGAGCGCGTGATTTCGTCGGCGGCGAGCGTCACCACGTATTTCGGCGCGACCCACACGTCGGGAACGATTTCCGAATCCAGATTGTTCGGCTTCTCCTTGAGCCTTATCCTGTCGAGCGCGCGCTTCAGCCCCTTCATCTGCTCCTCGGTGAATCCCGTGCCGACTTTCGTGATGGTCTTGAACCTGTCCTCGTCCTCGTCGTAAACCGCCCCGAGGAATCCGCCGAAGCCGAACTCTGTGCGCGCCCCGCGGCCCAGCAGGTAGCCGACTATCACGACGTCAATGGTGTCCGCGAGCTCGCCCTTGTAGCTGCGCTTCAATTTTATCCACGCGAACTTGCGCGCGCCCGCGACGTATTCCGCGTTCAGGTCCTTCGCGATGATTCCCTCGAGCCCGCGCGAAATGCAGTCGTCGAAAAACTTCTGCAGCCCGGCCGCGGTGCTCACGACGGCCGAATCGGAAACGCGTATTCGGTCGCCTTCGCGCACCAGGGACTCGAGCGCCTTCCTGCGCTCCGAATATTTTTCGCGGATGAGTTCCCTTCCGTCCGCGTAAAGGAGGTCGAAGGCGAAAAGCTTGAGCGGGAATTCCGCCGCCTTTTCCGCGACGCCGTGCTTCCTCTTCCGCTGAATCGTGGTCTGGAACGGGTAGAATTCGCCCGAGTCCTCGTTGTAGGCGAGGGCCTCGCCTTCAAGAATCGCGTCCCGCGCCCTGACCTGCGCGCGAATCCCGGCGACGATTTCGGGGTACATGGGCGTCATCTTTTCGAGGCGCCGCGAATAGATTTCGACCTCGTTTCCCCTCTTGTGCACCTGCATCCGGAAGCCGTCGTATTTCGCGTCCGCCGCGCAGGTGCCGAGCTTCCCGATTATCTCCTCGGCCGAGGAAAGCCGCTCGGCGAGCGCCGGCCGGACGGGATGGAACAGCCTTATCCCGAACCTCCTTATTCCTTCCGGCCCGTCCTCGTAAAGCGTTTTCGCGACGAGCCCCAGGTCCGAGCAGAGGTTGTACGCGCGCTCCAGGCTTTCCTTTTCCGCCCGGCCCCCGGTTTTCGCGATGCTCAAGGCCTCCATAATGGTCGAGTCGCCCGCGCCGAGGCGGAGCGCGCCGATGACGAACCGCACGATGTACCTCGCCTCAAGCGGGTCCGAGCTGTTGAGGAGCTCCACGAGGCCGCCGATTTTTTTTTCCTGCGCGCCGTGGCCGGAGATGCGGGCAATCCTGTGGAAGCTTTCGAAAACCTTGAGGACGGCGAGCTCCTCGCTGTGGAGCGACCGCTGCCTCCTCTCGGAGATGAGCTCTTCCGCGGTGTCCCCGACGTCCCCGCTTTTCTTCGCGTTTTTTTCCACCGCCTTCAGGTCGTAGCCGGTCGCGACGGCGATTGCCTGCATCGCGAGCTTCGCGCCCATGCCGACCTCGACGCCCTCGAACGGGGGCGCGAGGACGCCCTGCGTCAAATAGATTATGGGCCCGATTTCCCGGCTTTCCGCCTTCGCGAATATTTCCGCGAGCAGGCCCATCATGTCGAGGCGGCCGCTCGTTTCCTCGATTTTTTCGTACGCCTCTGCGAGCTCGCGGAACCTCATGCAGGGAGATTTGGCTTCACTTATTTAAGCAGGTTTCCCGGCAGCGGAAAACGCGGCTGCGGCGAGGGCGGGGAGGAGGGCGGCAAGCGGGCAGCCGGCCTGCCCGGCCGCCGGGGTCGGTTCGGGCGTGGGGGCCGCGGGAACCGAAACCGCGAGGCTCGAGTTGTAATAGTTTCCGGCCGCGTCCAGCCATTCGAGGACCAGCGTTTTTTCGCCCGGCGGGGAGCGGATGCTCACCTCGCCGAGGCCTGCGCGGGCTTTCGCGCCGTCGATGGAGGCGTTGACGCTTTCCGGCTCCCCGGTCCGCGCGAGGCTCGCCGTCGCCGTCGTCTCGTTTCCCGCGAAAGAGAACGCGATTCCGGTCACTTCGACGGCCGGCACGCGCCTGACCTCGATGGGCTGGACGACCAGTTCCGGCTCGCCTTCGCCGGCCAGCCTTATTTCCACGGTCGAGTTGCCGTGCGCGGGCGCGGTGAGGGTGAAATAAACGTTTTTCGTTTCGCCGCCCGCGACGGACACGCGGGAGCTTTTCGTGTCGTTTCCGAGCGTCGCGGAAACGAGCGCGCTCCCGGCCTCCGGCAGCGGGTTGACGAGGACGACGAGCGCGGTCACGCTCCTCCCCTCAATCGCGGCTTGCGATACGCCGGCGGCCTGGATGTGGATGCCGTCCCCCATGGTGACGTTGAACTTGAGCTCTACCGCGCCCCCCCTGCCAGTGTAGACGACGACCCTGTTTTCCCCGAGCTTTTTCGGCGCGAAGGAGAACCTGCCGCTCGCGCCCGAAGCCCGGGCTTCCCCTGCAGCGGAGTCGGCTACGAACCCAACGGACAGGCCCGCGGCCGGGCCGGAAAGCGAGTAATAGACAGTCTGGTTTTCCCCGAGCGCAACGGCGCTTTTCGCGACGCTTGCGGCAAGACCCGGCGCGTCCGCTTCGCGGGGCGAGGCGACGAGCTCGACCGACGCCGTCCCGAAATAGTTGGAGCTCAGGAGGAGCGGGCAGCTCCACGCGTACTCCGCCGGGAGGTCCGGGTTCGCCCTGATTCGCCACGAGACGATTTCGTCTTCCCCGGGCCGCGCGGCGACCACCGCGTCCTGCGGGTCGAGCGCGAGGACGACGGGCTCGCCTTCGCCCCCGCAGGGCGACAGGCGCAGGTCAACGAGCCGGTAGTCGGGCGCGCGGATTTTCGCGTAGACGACCGTTTCGCCCCCGAAACGGATTCTTTGCGCCCCGGCCTCGAGCTCCGGAGCGGGGAGCGGGCTGCCTTCCGCGAGGCCGGTCACGCTCACGCCCTGCGAAACCCCTCCGAGCACCTTGTCCGAGGAAATGGAGAGGGTTGCGCCGTGCTCGACGAGCCCGTCAACGCTCGTCTCGAAAAACTCTTCCGCGGAGCGCGAGACCTGGATGTGCGTCGCGTCAAGCTGGCCGGCTTCCAGCCACGTCGGGTCAACCGGCACCCATTCGCCGACGTAGCTTTCCGCCCACGTGTGCCCGAGCCAGGTTCCGTCCCTCCCGAAAGCGTAGCCGGAAAGGATGCGGGTCGGAATCCCCTGGGAGCGCGCGAGCGCTGCGTAAAGGTACGCGTACTCGACGCACACACCCCTACGCGCGTCAAGCACCCACAGCGCGTCTTTCTCCTGCCCGGAGAGCGACAAGTCGTACGCCACGTACGAGTTGACGAACGCGGCGAGCTTGGCTATGCGCTCCCAGTCGCTTGAGGAGTTCGCGGCGACCTGCGCCGCGAGCGCGGCGATGCGGGGGTCGCCGGACTGGATTTTTCGCGTGGGCAGCGCGAACCTCTCGCATTCCGCGGGTATGGCGTAAGACGAGGGAAGGCTTTCGGTCAGCCGCTCCCTCACCGAGCCCCGGGACACGACCGCGTAACGGTACGGGTTCGGGGGAGCCGGCTCGATAATGCCCGTGAACAGGTTCCCGTCCGCGTCCGAAACCGTGCTCCCGCTGAACGAAATCGTCTGGAAGGAGTGGTTGCCGGGCACCGAAACGTTCAGGTGCATCCGGGTGATCCCGCCGCGGCTTGCCGAAACCATTCCGGTTTCGGCCAGCGTGAAATTCATTTCGTTGACGAGCGCGACGTTCACGGAGAGCGGCGAGCGGGCGAGGAGGGCGAAGGCTAACAACGCGCACAAGAGGACGCTTTTCCGCCGGCCCGCCATCCGCAGCAACGTTTGCCGCCATTTATTTAAATTCGTTGGCAAAATACCATAGCCCGCCATTATTATTAGTGTATTCTTCCGTGCGGGCAAGGATTTTCAAGGGTGGTGGTTCGGATGGATGGCTCGATTCTCGCCGCGGCAGGCGCGTTCATGCTCTTGTGCGCGGCATGCAACCTCACGCAGGGCGTGGGCGCGACTCCCACTCCGGAGCCCCAGCAAGCCTCGCCGACGCCAACCCCTCCTCCGGCCGCGACGCCCGCGCCAACCCAAGCTCCCACGCCTACTCCGGCCGCGCAGCCGTCCGCCACGCCGCATGCCACTGGCACCCCGCAGCCTTCCGCAACGCCCACTCCGCACGCAACCGCAACCCCGACTCCCGCAGCCCCGCCCAACACCTACATTCCCAACGGCGGCTTCGAGTCGGGAACGTACGAGCACTGGACGGTTTCCGACGACGGGTTCGGGACGCAGCCCGCGGACATGCCGCAGGTGAACGTGCAGGCGATGTACCTGGACACGCCTTACTCGAATTACCAGGGAAGCTTCGCGGCAAGCTCTTACCTCGCGCAGCGCGACCCGGGCGCGCGCGGCTCGCTCACTTCCGAGCCCTTCACGATTTCAAAGCCGTACCTCGAATTCCTCGTCACGGGAATGCAGCACGCGCAGATTTACGTGGAGCTCTGGGTGGACGGCGCGCCCGTGAAGCACTTCGAGCCCGACAACCCCTCAACGCGCTTCCAGCGCGTCTCCTGGAGCGTCGCGCAATGGGTGGGAAGGACGGGAAGCATCCGCGTTTTCGACGGAAGCGTCGCGCGCCCGAGGGGGTACGTGGAGGTGGACGACTTCTACCTCACGGACGCGAACACGACCGTGCCCATCTGAAGCCCGCCACTCAAACCCTGCTCGCAAGCTCCGCGAGGAAGCCCGCGGGGTCCTTCGAGTTCACGAACGCGCTCGCGAGCAGCACCCCTTCCGCGCCGAGCTCGACGGCCTTCGCGAAATCGGTTGCGCTCGAGATTCCCGCGCCGCACAGGACCGGAATGTTTGCGACGGAATGGACGGCTTCAACCGAGCCGGAAACTATTCCCGGGTTCGCGGTAGAAACCGAAATCCCGCTGCCAATCAGCTCTGGCGGCTCGACCGCGATGAAGTCGGGCCTGAACGCCGCAATCCTTTTCGACTCCTCCACGCCCGGCGCGCAGCAGAGTGCGAGGATTCCTGCCTCGCGGCACCTTGCGACCGTCAAGCTCACCGCTTCAAGCGAAAGCCTTTTTTCGGAGTGGTTGAGCAGCGTCCCCTTCGCCCCCGCGTCCCTCGCCGCTTCCGCGGTAAAGCTCCCGGTGAACGCGCCCGGCTTCCTGTCGTCAACGTGCTGCGCGAAAACCGGGATTGAGACGGCGGCCGCAATCGCGCGCAAGTCAACCGCCTGCGCGCAAACAATCATGCGGACGCCCGTGTCCCCGGCGGCCTCGTCCGCCGCCCTCGCAAGCTCTATTGCGCGCGCGCCGAAAGAGTTCGGGTAGGCCTTGAGGTTGAGCACGCAGAAAGGTTTCGCCATCGGATTTCACCAACCGTCTATTGGCCGCCTCAAAATTTAAAAGCATCCCCGCACCACGATTAAGGCATGCCCCGATTCATGCCGAAGCCGAGCCCGGGCAGCGACCTCATGCTCTCCGACTCGCAGGGAGCGTTCCTCGTCATCCCCACGATGCAGGTGAGGAACGGGCGGCACAAGGAGCGCGAAATCGAGAACCCGTCCAAATACCACGGCTACTTCTCCGGGACGCAGAAGCTCGTCGAAAGCTGGTTCGCGACCGCGGGAGGCGAGCCCCTCTCGCCGGAAAACCAGTCGGGCTTCCGCACAGACCTCGTGACCGCGGAAAAAACCTATTCGGTGAAGGGCGTCGAGGTTGTAGAGGAAATCTTCGTCCCCGACTCGCTTCCCGCGATGTCGGTCGCGTACTACACCGGGCCCCTGCTCGTCGAATTCCAGCCAGAGCTCGACATCCGCGACAGGTACGCGCACTCGCACACAAACTACTCGTCCACGTTCCACGGCGGCACCAGCCTCACGCAAAGCGGCGGCAGGTTCGTCGCGGTCGGGGAAGGGGAGATACGCGCGCTCAACCAGTTCAGGTACAAGTTTTACCCGCAGGACTTCGACCGCGGAGACATCGCCGAGTCGTGGGTGCACTCGCCGTGCGCGTTCAAGGGCTCCCGCTTCGGCTTCGGCTTCGGGAAAAGCGCGGAAGAGGCGATGGCGAACCTCGCCACGATGAAGAACAATTACTTCGCGCTGAAGCGCGACAGGGCCGAAAAAATCCGCGCCGCGTTCGCGCGCCACAAGATTTCCACGCAAAACGACGCGCTCAACCGCGCCTACCACGCGGTGGTCGCGCAGTTCCTCTCAATCCAGAGCGGCGGCCGCCTCCCCGCTTCCGGCGACAGGTGGTTCGCCGGAGACAGCGGATGGCTGCGCGACGCCGCAATCTCGCTTGAGGCCTACTTCGAGCTCGGCCTCTACGGGAGGGCGCGCGAAATACTTTCCTTCTGGCTTTCAAGGGAAAGGATGAACGAGGACGGCGTCTTCGCCGACAGGCTCGAGCCCTCGCCGCAATGGAAAGGCCTCGACTCCACGCTGTGGCTGCTCCGGCGCGCGGGCGAATACGTCCGCTTCTCCGGCGACAAGTACTTCCTCGAGGAAAAGGGCCCGCTCCTCCGCGAATCCCTCTCCCGCCTGGTTGACAGGCGCGTGACCACGCGCGGCCTCCTGAAATGCAACCCGTACGAAACGTGGGAGGACACGAAGTTCACGCCCCGCGAAGGCTACCCCATAGAGGTGCAGGCGCTGTTCGCCTACAACTGCATGGTGTACTGCGCGCTCCTCGAGGAAAAATTTTGCGACACGCTCGCCCGCTACGCCTCCGCGTCAATAAACTGCATCCGCACCCTCTACAAGAGCAAGACGAAAGTGGAAGGCGTGGAGCGAAAATACCTTTGCGACTGCCTTTCCCCGGCCCTCGAGAAAGCCGAATCCGTGACGCCAAACCAGCTCGTCGTCCTCGACTGCGGGCTTGCCGACGAAGAGCTGGAAAACGACATCCTCGCGGTCGTCCGCGCAAAGCTCTCCGGCAAGGGCGTGCGCACCCTCGCCCCCGAAGAGGTGGGCTACTTCGCAAAGCACGTGGGCGACTGCTCCTACCACCGCGGCTCCCAATGGCCCCTTTTCAACTACATGGCGGCAAAACGCGAAATGCGCCTCGGAAAGCCGGAGCGCGCCTTCAACCACTACGTCTACCCGCTCATGCGCGACGCGCTCGAAAAAAGCGTGGGCGGAATCCCGGAACTCTACAACGGCGACGGCTCCGACGCCGTCGCCCCCAGATACCAGACGTGGTCGCTCGCGTCATTCATCACCGCATGCAAGGAATACGAGCGCGCGATAACCGGCCAGCAGCGGCTGTAGCCCCCAAACCCTTCCGCGCGCGAAAAACGCGTTTTCCGCAATGCTTTCAGGCACTCCCCGATAATTATATATACACATGGATACTTAACTATACTCATTCATATATAGCGCGAAGCGCGCAACAATACTCGGGTGGATGGAGATGGGTTCAGGTTCAATTGAGCGGGAGCATTCCGCAGGCCAACCCACGCCGCCCGAACCGAACCCGAGGGGGCAGTCCTCGCTCGAGTTTTCAATGTCCTACGCGTGGGCGGCGCTCATAATAATCGTGGTTGTCGGCACCCTTTATTCCGTGGGCTTCGCGAGGCCCGCTACCCCCTCTTACTGCGTTTTTCCTTCCGACTTCGGCTGCATTGACTACGCGATAAACCCGGGCGCCAACTTTTCGCTTGACTTGTCGCAGGCAACCCAGCACCCCCTAATCGTGACGCACATGCGGTGCACGCAGGAAACGAACGTGACGCTCGGGCATGGCGACGAGCTAAGCGCGCCGGTCATGATTCCGAGCGGGGAGCACGCCCTCATCTCCGTGAAAAACTGTTCCAGATTGGAGAACGGGGTCGCAACCGCGGCTTCCGGGCGCGTCGGGGAAACCTTCACCGGCAAAATCTACGTCCTGTACCGGGAAGCCGACTCGTCGTACTCGCATGCCGTAGTCGGCGACATCTCGGTTCGCTACGAGGCCCTCGAGGCCCCGATGCCTACGCCCGCCTCTACCCCTGCGCCCACGCCGACCCCAACCCCAACTCCGACGCCTACGCCAACCCCCACCCCCACTCCGACTCCGACGCCCACCCCTACTCCCACGCCTACTCCCAGTCCCACGCCTGTTGCTTGCGGCGCGTGCCAGACGTGCGGTTCGGGGAGTTGTGCTTCCTGCCGCTGGGATGCTTGCGTGAACGCGGGCGAGGGCGCGACGGGTTGCGGTTGCACTTCGCCGAACAAGTGTTATTCGGGCGTGTGCAGCGCGACGATTAACGGGACGGTTTACGTGAGTGTCGTCGGAGGCACGGTTGCCGCGAGCGCGACAGTGAACATCTCCAACGCTTCGGGGATGACTTCGCCGTTAACCGTCACCTGCAACGCCCAGGGGTATTATTCGTTCACGGTTAACTCGTCGCCTTCGCCCAAGTATTTGAGGGCTGGCAAGGCGGGCTACGTTGTCAGCAATGTTTCAAGCCGGGCTGTTGCGGCCAACGGCTGGTACGCCGTGAACCTCGTGATAGTGCCCACCCCGACCCCGACGCCTACGCCCACCCCGACTCCCACTCCCACGCCTATTCCGAAGGTTGTTTGCGGGACGTGCCAGTATTGCGCGTCCGGCCATGGGACGTGTGCGTCTTGCGATCAGGGCTATTGTTATAACACTGCGTCGGGCGGCAGTTCGAGTTGCGGCACGGCTTGCAGTTCGCCGAACTGGTGCAACGGAGCAGGAGCGTGCATGTCGCCGGCTTGCTATACCGGCGTTGTCAAAAACTCCGGGGGAACCCCCATCGAGAGTGCGTATGTGTGGATGCCGTACCCCGGGCCCGCTGACGGCGGCTACACGGGTTCAGATGGACGCTTTTCCGTATGCTTTGACGCCCCGACTCCCGTTCATCATTCCCTATACGCATTCTGCACGGACGAGTGCATCCCCGCGTGCGCCGACTGCGCCGGGCTCCCAGACAACCCCAATTATCCAACCGTCGTCAACGGGCAAACGGTGGACGTCGGAGTTATCACAATAACGCCATAACGCCGGATGTCTGGACTGCACTCCCCGGGCGCAAAACAGCGGAAATCCAAAGCTTAAAATACCAAGGCCTGCAATACTGGAAACACTCTTAGGGTTCGGGGTGCGAGGCGGGCCGTTATGGCGGAAAAGCTTAAGAAAAAGAGCATTGCCCAGAGCGCGGTCGAATACCTGACCACTTATTCCTGGGTCGTACTGATTCTCGTCGTCGTCATCGGCGTCATGTTTTGGCTTGGCGTCCTGAACCCAAACGTTCCCGTTACTCCTTCATGCCTCCTCCCGACAGACTTGAACTGCAGGGGCTACGCCATCGACACTTCGGGCACCTTCACGCTTGATTTCGCCCAGGACACGGAGCACACCATCCGCATCACGCAAGTCCGCTGCACGCAGGAACAGGAAGCAAGCGTAATCCTTGGGAAAAATCCCAGCGACAACGTCACCGTTGACCCGCTTCAAAGCGGCACGCATTCTCTTGTGACAACCGGCGCCCAGAAATGCTGGGAAGTCAGGGACGGGCAGGTTGTAGCCGCCTCCGGCGAGCCCGGCGGCGTTTACAAGGGAAAGGTTTACGTCAATTACACCGAGCTTGACACCGGAGTTTCGCACGTGGTTGTCGGCGAAGTCGTGCTCAGGTACGAGCTGCCGATGCAGACCCCGACTCCCGGGCCCACCCCGACTCCGACTCCGACCCCGACGCCTACGCCAACCCCCCCCCCCACTCCGACTCCGACCCCCACGCCGACTCCGACTCCAACGCCTACGCCTACTCCCACGCCGACTCCGACGCCCACCCCTACTCCCACGCCTACTCCCAGTCCCACGCCTGTTGCTTGCGGCGCGTGCCAGACGTGCGGTTCGGGGAGTTGTGCTTCCTGCCGCTGGGATGCTTGCGTGAACGCGGGCGAGGGCGCGACGGGTTGCGGTTGCACTTCGCCGAACAAGTGTTATTCGGGCGTGTGCAGCGCGACGATTAACGGGACGGTTTACGTGAGTGTCGTCGGAGGCACGGTTGCCGCGAGCGCGACAGTGAACATCTCCAACGCTTCGGGGATGACTTCGCCGTTAACCGTCACCTGCAACGCCCAGGGGTATTATTCGTTCACGGTTAACTCGTCGCCTTCGCCCAAGTATTTGAGGGCTGGCAAGGCGGGCTACGTTGCCAGCAATGTTTCAAGCCGGGCTGTTGCGGCCAACGGCTGGTACGCCGTGAACCTCGTGATAGTGCCCACCCCGACCCCGACGCCTACGCCCACCCCCACTCCGACTCCCACTCCCACGCCAGTCCCGAAGGTTGCTTGCGGCACTTGCTACTCTTGCGCGTCCGGCCATGGGACGTGTGCGTCTTGCGACCAGGGCTATTGCACATTGACGCCTAGCGGGCAGTCTGGTTGCAGCTGCAGTACTCCCACCAACTGGTGCAACGGCGGGGGAACGTGCATGGGACAGGCCGGGATTCTGTTACGCACACCCATCGGCTACGTCGACGGCTTCCGGGTCTGCATTTACGGTGGTTACTGCAACTATACGGCTTACCAGCCGGAAACAGGAATGTCCGGCACCTTCCGCTACAACTCGGTTCCCATTGACGGCCAAGACCGCACGGTGACGTGTTACTGTCCGTCAAACCTCAGCCGGTCCGTTGGTACTAGCCCTTCGACAGTAAGGATGCAGGTGGGACAGGAGTGGTACGATATGGCGTTCCAGAACGAACTAAGCTGCCTTTTCGACTCCGTCCTGTGCAGCCCCACTTGGTGCAGTAAGTACTGCTGCGACTTCGCCCCCCCTTGCGCCGTCTGCGGTTGCCCGTAAGCGCACCGGTTCGCCCGGGAGAATTGCGCGCCTGCGCGGCCCCGCGCTCGGCTTCCTATTTTTTTCTTTTGTTTCACGCCCGGCGCGTGCTTGCATAACTTTAATAACTTGAATGGCTTGAAGGGAAAACGGGGGGATCGGCTTGGCGAACTCGAAGTTGTTTTATCCTGTTTTGGTTGTGGCAATGCTGGTTGTCTGCGCTGCTTTTGTTGCGGCGGCACGCCCCTCCATGCCCTCCATGGTGTCGCCCCAAACCGGGGCAAGCCGGCTTATAACAAAGGGAAACCTGTTTTCAATCCCTCACCGGACGCCGACTCCGGTGCCGACGCAGACGCCGAACCCCTTCTCCCGCTTCCCCAAGTTCCCGACCCCGACGCCTGCGCCCACTGCAACTCCGGCGCCCGCCCAGACTCCGGTCTGGCCCACTCCAACGCCCGCCCCCGCCCCGACGCCTGCGCCAACTGCAACCCCCCCCCCCGCTGCAACTCCGACCCCGACACCAGCCCGCACTCCAACTCCTACGCCTGCGCCAACTCCCACTCCCACGCCAGTCCGCACTCCGACTCCGACTGCAACTCCGGCGCCCGCGCCCACTCCAACTCCTGTCCGCACTCCCACGCCCACTCCAACCCCGAAGCCCACATCGACTCCGGCTCCGGGCTCGACTCCCATCTCTGCCAACCTTCCGAAGATTGTTTGCGGCACCTGCCAGTATTGCCAGTCCGGCCACGGGACGTGCGGGTCCTGCGACCAGGGCTATTGCAGTTATACCGCCCAGGGCGGCACCTCGAGTTGCGGCACCGTTTGCGATAACGCGGGCTGGTGCAACGGCGCGGGCAAGTGCATGGCGTGCATTGCCGGCCAGGTAACCGGACCTCCAAAAGGTGGCGTCATCGACGGCATCACGGTGAGCTTGAGCGGCGTGGGCACCACAGTGACCCAAGGGGGCGGCTGGGCCGTCTTCTGCGGAACCTGTGCGGACGGTTCAGCGTGCAATACCGAGCCCTCCCTGCCGTTCTGCGAGGGCGATGGCTCAAGGTGCAGCGGAATACAGGTTGGGACAACCCACACCTTCACCTACAAATGCCCGGTGAACGGCAACTGGTATTCCACGTGGCCGACCGGAGCCAAAACCGTCACCCAGGCGTGTTACTGGTACGACGGCTACAACTGCAACTGCGGCACATTCGGGTGCGGTTCCCTGATTATCAAGTCAACCAACTGCCGCATCAGGTAACCGCATCGCCGCATCCGGGTTCGTCCGGGAGGAAACGGCAGGCCGCAGGAAGCCGGCAGCTCCGGGGCTCACAGCGCCTTTTTCACCGCAGCTTCGGCTTTCGAGAAAACGGCTTCAAGCTTTTCGCTTGACTCTGCTTCCGCGGTAATCCTGACGAGGGGCTCGGTGCCGCTTGCGCGCGCGAGCACCCATCCGCCCGGGAAATCCACGCGGATTCCGTCTTCCGCGAAAATTTTTCCCTTGAAAGCCCTGCGGATTTCGGGCGCGATTCTTTTCATCGCGGCGGCCTTGTCTTTCGCCGGGTATTTTGCGCGCCTCACGTGGCTTTTCCCGAGCCGCGCCGCGGCTTCACGAAGGCTTCCGTGCCTGCAAAAACATTCCACGAACTTGAGCCCTGCGACGATGCCGTCCGGGACGGGCGCGCCCCCCCGGAAAACGTATTCGCCGCACGGCTCGCCTCCGAATTCCGCGCCGAGCCGGGCCATCTCGCGGGCCACGTGCACGCTTCCGACTTTCGTGGCCGCGAGCTTTCCCCCCGATTTCTCGGCCGCGCGCCTGACGAGCAGGCCCGCCTCGATGGTGGAAACGATTGCGCCCTTCTTTCGCGCGAGCTCTTCCTTCACCATGAGCGCGAGCTGCGCGTCAAGCCCGAGGAGCCCGCCCTTTTCGTCGAGCACGACCGCCCTGTCCGCGTCTCCGTCGTGGGCGATTGACAGGTCGGCGCCGAGCGCGCGCGCCATTTCCGAGGTTTCCGCGAGGTTTTCCGCGGAGGGCTCGAGGCCCCGCGCGAACAGCCCGCTTTGCTCGGCGTTCACCGCGAAAACCTTGCATCCGGCCTCCCTCAGGGCGAAAGGCATTTCGGCGCATGCCGCCCCGTTCCCGCAGTCCACGAGGACTTTGGGCGCTTTCCTCCGGATTAGGCGGACGTCGACGAGGCTCAGCGCGAGGTCCACGTGCTCGCGGGCGGCGGAAAACAGTTTTTCGTCCCTCCCGACCGCGTCCCACGAAACGGGTTTCGGCGCCTTCGCGGAACAGATCTCCCTTTCTATCCTTTCCTCTTCCGCTTTTCCGGCTTCCCCCCCGCCTTTGCCGAAGAGCTTGAACCCGTTGTATTCCGGGGGGTTGTGCGAGGCCGTAATCATGACGCCGCAGTCCCCGTGGGTTTTCGCCGCAAGCGAGGTCGCGGGCGTGGAGGCGACGCCTGCCCGCAGCGCGTTCCCCCCGGCGGAAAGTATGCCGGAAACAAGGGCGTTTTCAAGCATTCTCCCGCTCGTGCGCGTGTCGCGGCCGACCACGACGCGCGCCCCTTTCCCATTTACCACGCACGCGCCCAGCCTGAAGGCAAGCTGCGGCGTTACCGCCGTCCCGACGACGCCGCGAATCCCGGAGGTTCCGAACAAGGACATGGTTTTTAATATTCGCGCAAGCCCATAAATAGGGTTATGGCAAACGACGCGATTCGCACGCCTTCCGGGATGGCCGGGATAATGGGCTTTTACGAGAGCACGGGCGGAGGCCCGGCCCTGGACCCGCGCGGCATATTCATTTTCAGCATCCTCTTCATCGCCGCAATAAAAATCGCTTCGCTGCTCGTCGCTTCGGCGCCCGCCTAAAGCGCGGCGAAAACTTTTTTCGCGGCGGCGTTGACTTCCCGCTTCTCCTCCTTCGGGCACGCGACAATCACGGACTTCCTCTCCATTCCCGCCCTCCCGATGCCGCGCACGATTTCGGACACCTCGGAAAGCGGGGCCACCCTTCCCCCGAACTCGGCGACGAGCCCGGCCGCATCCGCCTCGAACGCGGGCGGGAAATCCACGATGACGTCGCGCGGCGGGACTCCCGCCGCCTCCGCAATCTCCTCCTCAAGCTTCTCCCCGGCCTTCCTTGCGCGCAGGCCGCGCCTCGCCTCCGCGCCAAGCGAATCCATGTTCGCTTCAAGCGCCCTCTTGTAAAGCGCCCTGTTCTCAAGCCGCGCCACGATGCCTTTCGCCTGCCGCGACTGCGAGAGCCTGCAAAGCAGCCCGAAGTCCGTGAGCCCGGATAGCTC
>JAQTMQ010000028.1 GCA_028714235.1 Candidatus Iainarchaeum sp.
GGAACAGGTTCGGCTTCCCGGACGCTTCGCTCGCGAGGCGCGCGCGGGAAAAGGCGCCGGAGGGATTCCTTTGCCTCCAGATGATAGGGAGCGGGAGCGAGGGCCTCAGCGAATTCGAGCGCGCGCTTTTGCGCCGCGAGGAGCTGACAGAGTCGAGCTTCAGCGTGAAATCTCTGCCCGAGCTGGGCTCGCGCGGGGGCTTCAGGGCGGCGTTCGCGCCGCTGAAAGGGTTCAAGTTTTCGCAGAAGGGCGGGGAGGCGACGTTTCGCTTCTCGCTTCCGCCCGGCTCTTACGCGACGAGCGCTTTGAGGGAGTTCCTGGATGGAAAAAAGGATTGAAGAAAAAATCCGCGCGCCCGGCCCGAAGGGGCTCGCGCTCCTGCTTTTGGCGGTTTCGCTGGCTTTCCTATGCATGCAGCTCTCTAAAATGGGCGAGATAGGCAGCTTCCTCTGGCTTGAAAGGCCGTCCTCGGACGAGATTTACCTCCTCGACTACCCGAAAATCGTGGAATCCTCAGGCATGGCAACATTCTGGGCATATTCCTCAGCCGCGCGCGAGTGCGAGTTGTGCGGAAGAACAGTTGAGCTGGCAAAAGGGGAAAACCGCCTCCAATCCAGCCCTGCTGCCTGCGAAAACTCGACCATGCGCCTTGCCTGTGGCGGCCGCAGCCTCTCATTCACTTTCGTTGAATCGGCAGCGCTTCCCTGCGAAATGGTAAGCGCAACAGTCTCGGAAAGGCTCGAGAACCGGACGCTTCTCCTCAGTATCTCCGGGAACGGCATTGCAAACGGCTTCCATCCCCTCGAAATCTCAGTCAACGGCGAAAAAGCCGCTAGCCCGCTCCACATGCTTGAAGGAAGCTTCAACTTCACCGAGCATGTCCCGGCGCCCGACGGCGTAAATCATTACGAGGTCAGGTACGGCGGCGAGCTCCTGGGCGCGGGAAGCTTTTCCCAGGAGCCGGCTTTCTCGCCTTTCGCGCTCGCCTCAATCCTGCTTTGCGCGGCGCTCGCATTCACGTGGGCGAACGCGGGCAGCGCGGACCGCCTCCTCATCTTCATAGTCCTGCTTTCGCTCGCGCTCGTTGCCGAGTTCAGGCTCGATTACTACGGCCTCGGGTTCATCGTTCCAGCCGCGCTCCTGCCATTCGCCTTCGCCGGCGTTTCAAGATGCATGAAGCAGGCAGGCCAAAAACACGATTCGCCGGAGAAAGGCGAAAAAGGCTTGCTCGCGCAGGCAATCGCCTTCGGCTTGCTCTTCGCAGCCTTAATCGCGCTAATAAACTTGGCAATCTATTCGTTTGACATCTGGGGCGCATACTACTTCAGGCACGCGGGGGAGGCTTTCGCGCGGGGCACGACAAGCTACTTCGACTCCTTGAGCTACCTTGGGCGGCCGTTCACCTACCCTCCGGTCTTCTTCGAGTTCTGCGCGGAGTTTTCGCGCGCTTTCGCATTCGTCTTCCCCGCATACGAGTCTTTCCGCGTCCCCTTGGGCCTGCTCGTCGCCTTCGCTTACGGCGCGACCTCCCTCATCGCATTCCGCAGGCTGCCTTTCAACTCGCGCATCCTCGCCGCGGCAATCCTCGTCACGCTTTGGGGCACGGTGATGACCGCAGCGGGAATCGGCATCCAGCTCCTCGCGTTCACCCTAGTGAACTGCGCGGTCGCGCTCATGGCTTCCCGCCCGCTTTTCTCCGCGATCGGCCTCGGCCTAGGCTTCGCGGCGCACCCGCTCGCCCTCGCGCTTTACCCATTCATGGCGCTTTCCGCGAACGCATTCTCGGCAAGCAGGCGCCTCGTGGTCTGGGGCGCGATAATCGCCTTCGCGGCAGTTTTGGTGAGCCTCCCGTTCTACCTGCCCATCTTCCTGCGCGCCGGCCTCCCCTATGAAATCGTGCCGCAAAAATGGGGTTATCTGCTCAGCTACGGCATTGACGGCATCCGCTTCGGCATGGGCTTCCTGCTTCCCCTCGCGCTCGCGGGAATCGCGTACGCGCTCCATTCCCGCAAATTCATCCTTCCAGCCGCGCTTCTCTCCTCAATCATCCTCTTCTCCGCGTTCGTTTCGCAGCGCGCGGACATAATTTTCGCGGCCGCGGCTGCGGGCTTCGTGCCGCTCGCCTTCAGGAGGCAGCTGGAGGACCGGCGCTTCCTCGCGCTTCTCCTCCTCGCGTTCATCCTCCCCGCCATCGCACTCGGCGCAATCGTGATGAACGGGACGACGTATTACTGCTCGTGGGGCCTCTCTAACGACGTGTGCGTCTCGCCGATGAAATACGTCAGCTCGTACTCGCCTTCAAGCGCACGCGTTGCGCTCAACCCGCTTTACGGCCACGTTGAAACTTATGTTGGGAAGCGCGCGGTGCTCGCCGACCTTTACGTGGAATACGCGGACGAGGAAAAGTTTCTCGCCGAAAACAACTTTTACGAGCAGGGGAACGCGTCCGGCCTGGAAAAATTCAACGTCACTTTCGCGCTCCTGGACGACTTCACCAAGCCCCGCGTAGTTCCGGGCGCGGACCGCGTTTACGACAATGGCTACATGCACGCGTTCAGGCTCGGCTGACTTGCGGGCTTATATATCATCCGCGCCAAACCGATGGGCGTTGAAAATGGACACCGACCTATGGATAAGATGGGCTTTCGTCGTCGGGATAATGGCGGTCTCGGTTGGCGGCATAACCTACGGCCTTTACCTCCTAGCCTTCATCGCGTCAAGCCTCGCGGAAAGAATCCTCTCGCTTTTCTTCCTTTCCCTCGTCATGATTAACGGCGTATTCAACTCCGTGGGCTGCTACTACTACCTGCGCTCCTACGGCCTCGACACGTTCGAGCCCAAGCGCCTCGAAGGCTTCCCGAAGGTCGCGGTGCTCGTCCCGTGCAGGAACGAGGACGCGGAGATGGTGAAGCGCAACCTCCGCTCCCTCGCGAAGCTCGACTACCCGAAAGACAGGTTCGGCATCCACCTCATCGACAACTCGACTGCTCCGGAGAAAGCGCTTGAGGCGGAATGCAGGAAGCTCGGCATAACCTACAGGTTCATGGAAAACCCGCCCAAGTATAAGGCGTACGTTCTCAACGAGTACCTGAAGTCCCTCAACGAGGAATACATCGCGATTTTCGACGCGGACGAGTGCCTCGCCGACCCATCGTTCCTCAGGGAGTCGCTTGCCGAGCTGCAGGCCGACCCGAAGGCCGGCTTCGTGCAGACAATCAAGGAGTTCGCGCCCGGCTCGTTTTTCGCTAACGCGGTGAACGTCTATTACCTGTTCTTCTACAGGTTCATGCAGACCGTCAGGCACCGCTGCCGCTCCCCCATGTTCTGCGGCTCGTGCGGAATCGTGAGGAAATCGGTCGTGCAAAAGGTGGGCGGCTTCCCGTATTCCCCCACGGAGGACCTCTGGTTCGCGCTCAAGGCCGACCTCGCCGGAAACGGCGGGGTTTTCGCGTTCAAGCGCTACGCGTACGGCGCGCCCATCGAGAACTTTTCGGACTTCCTTTCGCAGCAGTGGCGCTACACCATAGGGAACGTCTGGACGTTTTACGAGTACCTCTCAAACCTCGGGCGCCTGTCCGCGGAAAAGCACATACACTACATCTCGCAGGTGTGCGGCTACCTCTACCTCTCCGTGCTCTTCATCCTCTACGCGCTCCTCTCGGTCGCGTTCGTGCTCTACGACATCAGCATGCGGAGCCTCAACTCGCAGGTCGTGGTCCCGGACCACCTGAAGCTCGTCGCCGTGAGCTACATAATCGCAATCGTCCTCCTCGTGGTCGTAGGAGGCAGGCTTTACTTCGGCTCGTTCCGCCTGGGCCTGCTCGCGTTCTTCCTCAACTTCGCGAGCGCGATGGTGCGCGCGAAGGCGATAATCGTGGGCGCGCTCAGGATTCCCGCAAAATTCGTAATCACGAGGCAGGCGGGCAAGCGGCTCACTATCATTGGCGCGCTCCGCCTCACGATGCTGGAATCGCTTTTCGCGGTCTTCCTTTTCGCGTTCGCGGTGATTTCCTTCCTCCGCTCGGACGCGATTAGCGCGTTCTGGCTCTTCTGGTACGCCTGGCTTTTCTCGTGCGCCTTCCTTTTCGCCTTGGCGACCGAAGTGTTCCGCGACCCGGTGAAGCAAGGGGTGTTCGAGTGTTCATGAAAATCCACGAAAGCGAGAAATCCGTCGTGGTCGCGCTTTGCGACAAGGAGCTCCTCGGCAGGGTGCTCACCGAGGGGGAGACCGTGCTCGACCTGAAAGGCTACGCCTATTTCTACAAGGGCCGCGAGGCAACCGCGGAGGAGGCAAGGGAAGCAATGAAATGCGCGACGTCCATTAACCTCGTCGGGAAGCGGTCGGTCGCCCTCGCCGAAAAGCTGGGTCTCGTCGGAAAAAATGAGGTCAGGCGGGTCGGCGGGGTGCCCCACGCGCAGGTCTACCGCGTGTGACTCCCGCGCGCGGTTCCTCAGTCGGCGTAGTCGCCGCACGTGTTGTCGATGAGGCATCTCTTGCCGTCCGGGCACCCGCAGTCCCTGCAGTCCGGCGCGGTCGTCAAGTCGCCCATGCACCTGTAAGGCGGGCTGCCCCTGATGCACTGCCCGGCAAGCGTCCCGTCCGAGCAGGTCTGGTTGTACGGGCCGCACGTCCCGGTCGAGGAGTCGCACCTCTGCCCGAACGCGCAGCCGCACGCGACGCAGTCCGCAATGTAGGTGTTCGGGCTCAGGCAAAGCCACGGGTGCCTGTCCGAGCAGTAGCCGAAGGGCGTGCCGTCGTCGCACCTGTTGTACGCGGGGCCGAGCGGCGTGCCCATGCACTGGGAAACGCACCTGTAATGGCAGTCCGGCGCGTAGGATATGGCGCAGGCCTGCGTGCAGGTCCGCATGCAGGCCGACGCGTTCCCCCCGAGCACGAGGTACGTAGAGTTCCAGCCCGCGTTAACGTAAACCTGTTCGGAGAGGTCAAGTACCCCGGAATAGACGTCAATGCTCCCGTCGTCCCTCTGCAGGTACCTCGCGTCGCGCATGCTTTGCACCTCGACGGACGGCGTGAACGTTATCGAGCCGTCAGCCGCGGTCGTGAAAGACTTGCTCAAGTCGAAAACGAGCCTGACAGCGGAAGTCGCGCTCGCCGAAACAGGCTCCATCACAACGAACGCGTAGCCGTTCGCGGGCAGGGAGACGTTCCTGCCTTCAAGCGTCCCGCGCATCGTCGCGTTCATCGAAAAGAACTCGACTGCCAGCCGCGTGTACTTCCCGACCCACACGCGGTTCGAGGCCACCTCCTCGCTCCTGTTCTCAAGCTGCGCGAAGTCAACGGTGTCGTTGCCGGTTGAAACGAAAACCCATCCCGCGCCCTCGCCTTCAACGTACGCGGAAACGCGCCCGATTGACGCAACCACGTTCCTGTACGGGGTGGCGTTCCCGTTTTTCGCGCTGAAAAGCACGAGGAGCATCCCCTCGCTTCCCCTGGGGGACGCCTCATCCCCGAGGAACAGCCCTTCGCTGTTGCCAGCCGGCTGGTAGGCGCCTCCCGCGCCCCCGCTTCCCCCTACGCCGCTTCCGCCAGTGCAGCTGCAGTCGGGGTACGGCGCCTGCCCCTGGCTGACCGGGCAGATGTTCCTGCAGTAGTGGAGCGAGCCGCCTGCCGCCCCGCCGCTTCCGCCAGTGCAGCTGCAGTCGGGGTAGGCGGCCTGCGACTGGCCAACCCCGCAGATGTTCCTGCAGTAATGCAGCGCGCCTCCACCTCCGCCGCTTCCGCCAGTGCAGCTGCAGTCGGGGTAGGCGGCCTGCGACTCCCCGGGCGAGCACATGTTAGAGCAAACGCCGGGCGAATCCCACCCGCTCCCGGTGTAAGTGCAGCCGGAAGCGAAGAGCAGCGAAACGACGGCCAACGCGAGAAAAACATTCTTCATAGTCCCAATCACCCGGGATACGGGTTTCCCTCATCCCAAGCATAAAAAGCATTGCGGCTAAAGCGCGCCTACTCCCCGAGGATGAGCGACACGACGAAACCCGCGTCGAACCACACCCGGTCGTCGTAGCCCTGCCCGACGCCGAAAAACAAGACCGGTACGCCCGCCGCCTTCGCGATTGAGAGCACGGTTCCGCCCTTCGCGTCGCAGTCGAGCTTGGTCAGGACCACGCCGTCCACCCCAATCGCCTGCCGGAACGCCTTGATCTGCTCCACAATCGCGTTTCCCGCGATGCTTTCGCCGACGAAAATATTGAAGTCGGGCTTCGCCACCCTCCCGATTTTCCTGAGCTCGTCCATCAGGTTCCTGTTCGTCTCCTGCCTTCCGGCGCTGTCCATGAGGACCACGTCCACCCCGTGGGCGCGCGCGTAATTTATCGCGTCAAAGCTCACCGCGGCGGGGTCGGCGCCGTACTCGTGCTTTATCGTCTTCAGGCCAAGCCGCTCGGCGTGCGCCTCCGTCTGCTCGATTGCCGCGGCCCGGAACGAGTCCCCCGCAGCGAAAACGACCGTCTTCCCTTCCTTCAGGAACAGGCGCGCGACCTTCGCCATCGTCGTGGTCTTTCCCGCGCCGTTGGGCCCGAGGAAAAGGATTTTGAGCGGCTTCTCGCGTTTCGCGTCCGCAAGCGCAAGCAGGTCGGGCCGCTCCGCGTTCATCTGCTCCTTTAATGCCTTCGCGACCGCGGCCCTCACCGACTCCTTGAGCAGGCTCCCCTTCACCTTCATGCCGACGAGCCCGGCGCGGATTGACTGCACGACCTCGCGCGCCACGTCAACCGAGGTGTCGGCCTCAAGCAGCGACAGTTCGAGCTCGTCAAGCAGGCCCTCCACGTCCTTGTCCTTAATCGTTATCTCGCCAAGAATCGCGCCCTTGATTCTGCTTTCCAGGCTCAGCTCGACTTCAAGCCGCTCCTCCTCCTTCCTGGAAAACGATTCGACGAACGAGCCGAGCTTCTGCCTCAGGAGGTCAAACATCTGCCGCACCGCTCACCCGGGCCCTTCGCCGCCTTCCCGCATCCCGGAGACGAGGCCCCGCGCCTCTGAATCAATCTCGTGCATGCGCGCGTTGAGCCTCGTCGCGCCCGCCTGCATCCTCGCCTGCGCGTCCGCGACGTCCTTCAGGCGCTTCTCAAGGATTGCCGCCGCCTCGGAGCGGGTTTTTTCCACGAGAACGCCCGCGCCCACTTCCACGACGACGTTCCCCTCTCTTATCTCGGCCGGGGCGAAAACTCCGGCGCCGACGGGCACGAACCCGTCCCGCGCATTCCCTTCCCCGGCTTCGCCTTCAAGCCCCTTGAGCGATTCGATTGCCTCCCTGGCCTGCATGGCGGTGGCCCGCAAGGCTTCCATCTGCGCCTGCAATTCCTGTCCCTGCCCCTGGAGAACCCTCGCCTCGTACGCGAGCCGGTTGAGCCTCTCCCTTCCCTCTTCGCTTTCAGCCATCGCGGATTACCCCTTTTTCACCGAAGCGATTTTCACCTGGTTCCGCTTCCGGCCGTGCGCGCTCCCGATGAGCTTGAGCGCGTGCTCCCTTGCCACGCGCTCGTTGGGCGCGTCCACCTCCTTCACGAACTTCCGGACCTCGCTTCCGAGGTCGACTTCGCCTTCGACCATGAACCTCATCCCATTCCACCCCTCTTCTCCCATTCGTCCCTGAGCTCCATCAACCTCAAGGCAATGGCGTAAACCTTTCTTGGAACGTAGCCGTCCAACTTGGACAGCCGCGTTGCGAAGAACCTGCGCCTCGTCTCGTCGTCCCCGATCGCCTTGAGGCACGTGTGGTCCCAGCTTGCGGTTACGAGAATCTCCCTGTCGATGCTCGTGACGCCCATGAGAGCGAGCGAGTCAATGCCCGCGATGAACGAGCTTTCGTTATACGGCCCAATCGCCTTCTTCAACTCGTCCAGCCTAAGGCTCTTGAGCTCGCTCCACCTCATGTTCTCAGTCCCGAACGAGAACGGCCTGTAAATCCTAAGGCTTGCCTCAGGGCCGGCGGACACCGCGTTCTTGAGCTGCTGCAGCCGCCACGTTTCCAAAGGCGGGACGTTTCCCTCCCCGAGTCCAGCGATTGCGCGCTCGCACGCGTTTGAGATGGGGAAGCGCAGGCTTTCGTCGCGCGCATTCCCTTCGATTCGGGGCCCGGTCATGCTTTTTTCAATCTGCAATGGAAACACCTCCGCTACCTCACTTTCGCCCCGGGAGGGGCACCGCCGTCCACCGAAAGGACGGCCGCTTTTCCGCCCACGTCAGCTGCCAGAAGCATTCCCTGCGACTCGATGCCGCGGATCACCCTCGGCGCCAGATTCACGAGCACGATGATTCTCTTCCCCGGAAGCGTTTCGGGCGCGTACGCGTCCGCAATCCCCGCGACAAGCGTCCTCCTGCCTATCTCCCCGCCCACGTTCACCGAAAGCTTGAGGAGCTTCTCGGTTCCCTCCACCCTCTCCGCGGACTCGATTTCCCCGACGCGCAAATCCATCGCGGCAAACTGCTCGTAGCCGATTTCAGCCAAAAACGACACCCTCAAACGAAGCCAAGCGCCTCGTCAACGCGCGAAAGCTCGAAGCCCGACGTCTTCTCCCCCGCGAGATAGCCGGACGAGTTCGCGACGATGCTCAACCCCACGAACGGCACTCCCATGTTCGCGGTCCCCTGCGCCCCCTTCACGCGGAAAAGCGTTTCGAGCTCCGCGAGCTCCTCGTCCCCGGTTGCGCCGTGCACGAGCAACCCCTTTCCGGTCACGATTCCGGCGCAGCCGACCGTCGGGTAGCCCGCAACCGTCCCCTTCACTACCTCCACTCCAAGCGCGTCCCCGACCGCGCGCGCGTCCGCGGCCGACATCGCGGGGTTCACGAGCGCCGCCCTGTCGTTCGCGAGCACGTTGCTTCCCACGGCCGTCGTCCTGCCGCGCAGCCTTGAAACGTTGAGGCCCAGGCCCTTCAGGCGCCTGACCTCGCTTTCCGAGGCAAGGCACGAGAGCGCGGCCCCGCGCGAATTGAACGCCCCGAAGATGCCGATGAGGTTCGAGTCCGCAACCGTGACGCGCGCAACATCGACTTTCAGGACGGCGCGGCATTTCGCCTCGAACCTTTCCGGGGCGTTCACGGGCACGAAAGCGAGCTTCCCGCTCGCGCGCGCAAAAATCCCGAGGAACGGGTTCCCTTCGAATACCGCCTTGTCCGCATGCAACGTATCACGCTTTTCCCAGACTGGTCCTTCCGGGATGACTATTGGCTTAACTCATTTAACAGGCTTTTCTTTTTCCTTCCCGTTGGCAGCCTTCTTAGCCGCTGCCGGCGCGGCCTTCGCGGGCTTTCCCGCTTTCCCCTCGCCCGCCTTTTTCGCGGCCGGCTTCTCCGCGGGGGCAGGCGATTCCTCAAGAAGCGTCGCAAAAACCTTTCCGCCCTCTCCGCGCTTGGCCTTCACCTTCACCTTGTGCGGCGGCTTCTTTATGCCGTGCGACCAGATGTAGTCGTTCAGCTTCGCGTCAATCCGGACGCTTTCCTCCCCGACCTTCATGTGGCGGGAAAGGAACGCGGTCAGCACCTGCATGCTCTTCTTCGCCCGCATGGTTCTCCTGCAAGCGTACGCGTCGCTCAGCGGGACCGTGAAAACAATTTCGTCAGCCATCCAATTCACCCGACAACCGTTCAGTCGTCCTTCTTCAGGTCAAGCTTGCTTCGCCTCCAGTTCCTCTGGAGCGGGTTCACGGTCACGCGCCTCTTCGTCTTCGCAACGACGAACAAGGGTATGCGCCTGTTCCTCTTCGCAGCCTTCCCAAGCCTGCTTTTCGTCCTGTCACTCTTGACTCTCGGCATGAAAACCACCTAGTCCTTCCTTTTCACGGTAATGGTCGGCTCCCTCCCGCTGCCCCGCAGCTTCGAAAGAATCTGGAGGACCTGCCCCTCGCCCAGCTTTCCCCTGATTTGGCCCGCCTTGTAAAGGTACGCGACCATGCCGACAAGCTGGTCGTACAGTTCCGGGCTCGCGAGCCGCACGTTCATCACGCGCTCGTAAGCCGCGGGCTCGAGCAGGTTCTTGAGAAGCGACTTCTTCTGCGACTCCATCTCCTGCGCCTGCTGGAGCTCCGCAATCCGCTTCCTCTTCAATTCGGCGAGCTCGTTCTCGTTCATGAAAAAACCCCGGCAAGCCGCCTAAAGCGCCTTCGCAACCCCGTTCAGGAGCGCCTTCCCCTTCGCGCTCGCGACCCTTCCCTCGCGCTTCTTTTCCGTCAGGCCCGCCTTGTCGAGCGCCTGCAGCGCCTTCCTGATGATGTTTCCGCCGGCAATCGCGCGGTGCTCCCTGCGGACGCGGTGCTTCTTCTTCCCGCCGTAATGCCTGCGGAACACGCTCACGCCCACCGGCCCGTTGACGTAAACCTGGCGCAGGATGCTTGCGGCCCTCAAGTACCAGAAGTCCGGCTGGTCGGGCGCGCGCTCCGCGTGCGCCCCGCTTTTCACGAAGCCCACCCACGCGGGCGGCCTCATCTCAGGCAGGGCCTTCAGCTTCTCCGCTGCCGCAGGAATCAGCCTCCCCGCTGGAACATCGAACACGGTCTTCATCCGAACCCCTCCGCCCGCAAGAAACGGGCTCCCCTTTCCAGGGGATTATCGCGGTTCCCCCAAAGCGTAAAACTAAAGAAGGAACTTTCACTGATTTGCGCCGCCAAGCTATATTAATGGAACGGGTTGCCCGCGTCCCCCGCCGGAAACCCGCGCCGCGCCCCCCGGCGTGCCTTCGGGCGCCGCCTTTATAAACCCGGAATTCGGAATAGCAGCCGTAAGTGAAATCACTGCATTCCCTGGATGCCGGACTAAGGCGCGCCTCCGATGGCCTTGAGTTGCTTTTGGTTCGGGGGCTTCGTTTGCGAAGCTCTTTCTGAGACGGAATGCTTTTAGGAAAAAAGGTGTAAGACGGAATGGCTAGTTTCGAAGAATTAGGGCTTAGCGAAAGCGTGCTCAAAGGGCTCCATGACATGGGTTTCAAGGAGCCGACGCCCGTCCAGTCCATGGTCGTCCCCCTCCTGTTCGAGGGCGAGGACGTCATCGGGCAGTCGAAGACCGGGACCGGGAAGACTGCGGCGTTCGGGATTTACGCGCTCGAGGGCCTGGATTACGGCCTGCCAAGGCCCCAGGTGCTGGTTCTCACCCCGACGCGCGAGCTCTGCCTCCAGGTGCGCGACGAGGTCGCGCGCATCGGGAAGCACACCGGGCTAAGGATCGCGTCGGTGTACGGAGGGCAGGAGATAGAGAAGCAGTTCAAGCTTTTCCGCGGCGGCGCAAACATGATCGTTGGCACGCCCGGGAGGGTCATAGACCACCTGAAGCGGAAGACGCTCAGCTTCAACGACGTCGGCCTGGTCGTGATTGACGAGGCGGACCGGATGCTCGACATGGGCTTCATCGACGACGTGGAATTCATCCTCGCGAACACGCCCAAGGACCGGCAGACGCTGCTTTTCTCGGCGACGATGCCCAGGGAGATTCGCGCGCTCGCGGACAAGCACATGCACGCGCCCAAGTTCGTCAAGGTGAGCGAGGACGAGGCGCCCGTGGTCACCCACATCAGGCACGAGTTCCTCCTCGTGAAGGACCCGAGGGACAGGCTTTACGCGCTCCTCGACTACCTCGGCAGGGAGAAGCCGTCGCTCGCAATCATCTTCTGCAGGACGAAGTTCGGCGCGGACAAGCTGAAGACGATTCTCGGCGACCGCGGCTTCGCGTCCGAGGCGCTTCACGGCGACCTCTCCCAGAACAAGCGCGAGCACGTGATGCGTCTCTTCAGGGAGGGGCGCGTCCGGCTCCTCATCGCGACGGACCTCGCGGCAAGGGGCCTTGACGTCGAGAACGTCTCGCACGTAATCAACTACAACATCCCGGAGGACCACACGACTTACGTCCACCGCGTGGGGAGGACCGGGAGGATGGGGAAAGGCGGCGCCGCGATGACCGTGGTGATGCAGGACGAGCTTGGGCGTCTCGGCGAAATCGAGCGCGGCATCTCGCTCCGCATGGACGAGGTGAAGTTCGAGTGCAAGGCGAGGCCCGGCGGCCCGAGGCCGCCCGGATTCAGGCCGATGCACGTGCAGGGCCGCGGCTCGCGGCCCCTGGAGCACAACGTGCGCAGGCCGAGCCAGCGCCCGGAGATGCACCACGGCATGCGCGCGAGCAGGGAAGGCAGGTACAAGGGCCCAATCGGGCACCTGAGGACCGGCGGCGCGCTCCGCCCCATGGGGCATTACGGGCCGCGCCCGAAGAAGCGCGGCTGAGGCGGGTTCTCCGGTGGAAGCCTCCGAATGATTGATGAGCGTTATTTAAGCTTTCCCGGACAAATCGGTGCTTGATTTTCCGCGATAAACCCGTGGTGGTTCCCGATGGCTGAAGGCATTGAGCTCAAGGTTGCCGAAGCGCTTCAAAACGACGTGGGCAGGGGCATAATCCGAATAGATTCCAGGGCGAGGAAGGTCCTCGAGGTCACCACCGGAGACATGGTCGAGATAAAGGGCAAGAAGAGCACGGCCGCGGTCGTCTGGCAGGCGCACCCGCAGGACGAGGGGCTGAACGTGATAAGGATGGACGGCTACCTCCGCCAGAACACCGGGGTCGCCCTCGGCGACAAGGTTTTCGTCAAGAAGGCGGACCTGAAGGAAGGAAAGAAAATCGTGCTCGCGCCCTCGCAGGCCATGCGCTTCTCCCCGGGCTTCGACGAGTTCATAAAGAAGAAGCTCATAGGCAGGGCGATTACGAAGGGCGACACCATTTTCGTCGGCGTCTTCGGGACGTCGTTCCCGCTGCAGGCGGTCGTCGTGCAGCCGCAGGGGATAGTCCTAATCAAGGAGTCCACCGAGGTGCAGCTCAAGGAGGAGCCCATAAAGGAAATGGGGAAAATCGCGGACATCACTTACGACGACATCGGCGGCCTGAAGGAGGACGTCAAAAAAATCCGCGAGATGGTAGAGCTTCCAATCCGCCACCCCGAGTTGTTCGAGCGCCTCGGAATCGAGCCGCCGAAGGGCGTGCTCATCCACGGCCCGCCCGGGACGGGCAAGACGCTGCTCGCGAAAGCCGTGGCGAACGAGAGCGAGGCGAACTTCATCCACATCGCTGGCCCGGAACTCGTCTCCAAGTTCGTCGGGGAAAGCGAGGAAAGGCTCCGCCAGGTGTTCAAGGACGCGGAGGAGAACGCGCCCACCATAATCTTCATGGACGAGATTGACGCGATAGCCCCCAAGCGCGAGGAGGTCACGGGCGAGGTCGAGCGCCGCATGGTCTCGCAGCTCCTCACGCTCCTCGACGGCCTGAAGAGCCGCGGGCAGGTCATCGTGATCGGCGCGACGAACAGGCCAAACGCGATAGACCCCGCGCTCAGGAGGCCGGGAAGGTTCGACCGCGAGCTCGAAATCGGCGTGCCGGACCGGAACGCGCGCAAGGAAATATTGCAGATTCACACGCGCAACATGCCTTTGGCCGAGGACGTGAACCTCGACGAGATCGCGAACGTGACGCACGGCTACACGGGGGCGGACATCTCCTCGCTTGCGAAGGAGGCGGCGATGAAGGTCCTGCGCCGCATCCTTCCGGACATCAACCTGCAGGAGGAGTTCATCGCCCCCCAGATTCTCGAGAGCATCCGCGTGACGCGCGACGATTTCGCGAACGCGATGAACGAAATCCAGCCGAGCGCGCTGCGCGAGGTGTTCCTCGAGGTGCCGAACGTGAAATGGACGGACATCGGCGGCTACGAGAAGGTTAAAAAGGATTTGCAGGAGGCGATAGAGCTCCCGCTCAAGAACCCCGAGGCGTTCGGCAAGATGGGAATCAGGCCGCTGCGCGGAATACTGCTCGTCGGGCTTCCGGGAACCGGGAAGACGCTTTTCGCGAAAGCGGTCGCGACCGAAAGCGAGGCCAACTTCATTTCCGTCAAGGGCCCGGAATTCCTGTCCAAATGGGTCGGCGAGTCGGAGAAAGCGGTGCGCGAAATCTTCAGGAAGGCGAGGAGCGCCGCGCCGTGCATCGTGTTCATAGACGAGATAGACTCCGTCGCCTCCACGCGCGGGGTGGACGAGTCCAACCGCGTCAGCGAGCGCGTCGTGAACTCGCTCCTCACGGAACTCGACGGCATCCAGAACCTGAAGAACGTGGTCGTGCTCGCGGCCACGAACCGGCCGGACATCCTCGACACCGCGCTCATGCGCCCGGGAAGGTTCGACCGCGTGGTCGAAATCCCGCCGCCCGACGCTTCCGCAAGGCTGGAGATCTTCAGGGTGCACACGCAGAAGATGCCCCTCGGCAAGGACGTGGACATCGAGTCGCTTGCCGCGCGCGCGAACGATTACACTGGCGCGGACATAGAGAACGTTTGCAGGGAGGCCGGCATGAACGCCATACGCGACAAGTCCGACAAGGTCACGATGGAGCACTTCGACGCGGCAATCCGCGCGACCTCGCCTCCCATCAGCGGGAACAGGACGGAAGCGATAAGGAAGTTCGTGCAGCAGCCGCAGGGGGCGATGTACCGGTGAGCATGAGCCTGTT
>JAQTMQ010000029.1 GCA_028714235.1 Candidatus Iainarchaeum sp.
CTACCTCAACCGGCCCGCGGACATCGTCGCGGCGAGCGTGAACGTGGAAAACGTGTTCCAGCCCCAGCTTGCGGATTACGCCGGCCTGCGCACGAACTGGCAGCAAACCGAACTCCAAAGAATGAATGCGGAGGGGGGACTCAAGGCGAACGCGGGCGCCATGCCCATCCTTGGGATGCGGATGTCGCACGCGAAGGAAGACCTGGACCACGCGAAAAGGATTGCAGCCCTTGAAAAGTCGCGTCCAAAGGTCGCAGCGGCCGACGTGCTCAAGTCCGAGCTTGCGCAGGCGGAAACAGAGGCGAAAGCGGGAGGCGAAAGGGAAGCGGCTTCGGCGAAAGTGGAGCTTGCGAAGGCCATGCTTGAGCTGGACGAAATCCGGCGCAAGAAGTCGGAGCGCCTGCTCGGGGACTTGTCCGAGGTGGCGGTCGCGTTCGCGCGCTCCGGGGACCCCGACGAGCGCGCCGCCCTGCTCGGGAATTTTGGGAAGCTGAAGTCGGCCAAGGGAATAATCGCGTTGAATGAGCGGGAAGCTGCGCTTGAAGAGAGGGTTTCGGAGGCAAAATCGCGTTACGAGGCGGCCGCCGGGAAGCCGGCCGGGGAAAGCAATGGCGCAATCGAGTCCAAGAATCACTTCAAGTACGCGGAAAACAAGGCAGAGGTGATTGAAGCGCTTCTCTCTTCCGCAGGCAAATTGCTGGCGGAGCGGGAGGCGGCGCTTGAGCGGGTGGGCGAGAGCGCGCAGGCGTTCAATGACGCGAAGCCCGGCAGGGAAAAAATTGACGCGCAGATTGCCCTTGAAGGCGCCAAGGCGCTCGCCAACGAAATAGACGCGCACTTTGACGGCGTGCGCAGAAGCATCCTTGTCGCGTCGCTCAGCGAAGGGCCGGCCGAAGCCGAAGCGCGGGGGGCAAGGCTCCACTGGGCAGGAAGCGGCCGCGAGCTCACGCCCAACGAGCGGTCGGAAGTCGTGAAGGACCTGAAAACGATTTACCCGCCAACGCCCGCCGAGGCGGTGTCGGATGAGTTGCCCCGGGACGCGGTTGAAGCGCGAGTCCGGCGGCTGGAGAACCGCGCTAAAGAAGTTGAGGCGGACAAAGCCAAACTTGCGAACGAGAGGGACGAGCTTGAGCGGAAGCGGGCGGCAATCAGCCAGGCGTTGAGCGAGGATGACGAACGAATCAGGAAGGGCGAAGCCGTCATAGTCGGGCAGCAAGCGCAGTTCCATCTGGGAGTCATGGCAGACGAGCAGGCCCGGCAGCACGACCTCAAATCGCGCATCGCCATGCTGAGCCTGGCGCAAGACAGGCTCCAGCTGGGGATGGAAGACCCCGAATGGCAGAGGATTGAGGAGAAGAAAAACGCTTATCTGCAGCAACTGGCGGTTTCAAAGGACAACATGGAGGGAGCGATGCGCGCATTGGAGGCCCTGCCCGAATGGGCCGGGAACCATGCGGCGAAAGTGGTTGCGCTCGAGAGGAAGCAGGAAGACAATAAGTACTCGCAGGAGCTCGTCAGGGAAAAGAGGCTCATGGAGGAGGGACCGCGAAAAACGGTTTCCGACGCCCTCGGCTCGGACTACCTCGTGCAGCGGTACGCGGAGACCATGCGGGTTGCGGACGCGCTGAAGGCGAAGCAGATTGCCGAGCCGGAAATACTGGCGTTAGAGCGCGAGTTCGGGGGCGAAAAGGCGCTCGAGCGGTGCGCGTCCATCCTCACCCTCGACAAGAACCTTGCGCGCGTGTATTCGGAAGACCCCGCGGAAAGGGAGCTTGGAGTCAGGAAGCTGGATGCATGGCGTGAAACCCGCGAAGGCGCCCGCTTCGTTTCGGAGCTGTTGGGCCCGGACGCCCGCTTCGCGCAGCCGGCGGCGGGGCAGGAGGCCGCGAAGGTCGGGGGCGCAAAGGAGTTCAGCGCCGCCGTTTCAAAAAAGGTTTCCCAAGTGGAGTTCGAGGGGAAGCGCAAGGAAATGGAGGGCGCGGCCGCTTCGAACGCGCAAGCCGAGGAGCTGATGAAGGACTTCGGCATCGACACCCTCAAGGGAAGGGATTTCATGCGGGCGCTCGGCGAAAGCCAGCTCAACGAGCTTTCCGCCAAAGCCAAGGCCGTGCAGGAACTCGTTTCAACGGGCGAGCCGGGCGAGCGCGGATACAGGGAACGCGTCGCAGAGAAAATCCGGCACCTGAAGTCGTTTGAATCCACCGCGCCGTCCGGCAGGGACGCCGAGCAGCTGAAGCTCTACGAGCACCTCGAGGGACTGGACTACGAGAACGCGTCGAAGCTCGCGAAATACCTGCAAGGCCGCGTAGACTTCGAATCCCGCCTCGCTTCGCTTCCGCAGCTCACCGGGCTCGAGCAGAACACGCTTGAAGCGGTGAGGGCGCGCGCCCGCACCGAAGCCGAGCGGATTGACCGCGTTTCGGAGAGCGCGGGGCCGGGAAGGCAGCGCGTAATCGAGGCGTCAAAGCAGAGCGACGCGTTCGGCTCCGTCGAAAGCGCCATCCACGACAGCGATTTCACGCAGCTGAAGCGTTCGGTCGCGGGCATCCTGAAGGAGCGCGCGAGCGCCGCCGGGGTCGCGCGCGAGGACGCCGAAAAGATAGAAGGGCTTGCGGAAGTGATTTCCAACTGGCCGCAGGGGAGCGACCTGAGCGAGGTCCGCGTTGGCGGGAAAAGGGTTGGCGACGACAAGAAGCTGATTGACGGAATTGATTCCGCCGTAAAGGACGCGACGGGGATAAGCGGTTTCAGCAAGTTCGCCAATCTCATACGCAGAGTCCCGTTTGTATCCGGGCAGGCCGACCTCCGGACAGCGGCGGAGGCGGAGGGCAAGCCGATACTCGAGGGCCTGAGAGAGCTGAGGGACGAGGTTTTCAATGCGAAGACCGCGGCACTGGACGGAATCGGGGAAAAGAAGGCGGAGCTTGACTTCAACCCCGTTCTTGCAGCCGCCTCCAGCCTGCACACGGAGTGGAGGGTGGGGCAGGCGGTAACCCTCATCCCATTGAGCAAAAAGCTCGAGAGCGGCGCGCAACTGGACGCGGGCGAAGCGGCGCTTCTGGAAGCCGTAACCAACGGGGCGGTCCGCGCCGAGGCCGGGACGGTCGCCCCGGAAAAGGCGCGGCAGGCTGTTCCAGCGGTGGAGCGCGAGATAAGCGCGATTGGGAACGCGCTGCGCGAAGCCGCCGAAGAGCAGCGCCGCGACATCCAAACGCAGCTTGAAGTGCGCGAAGCGCTCAACTCGGCGAAGCTCACCGGGCAGCTTCCCAGCGACCTCGAGACGAGGGCCGACCGGATTGAGAAGGACATTTCGCGGGCGGACAAGAAAATCGGTGACGCGAGAAAGGACCTTGCAGCAGCGGTTTCGGAGTACGACAGGCTCAAGGCCGAGCCGGGCAGAACGCCCAGCCCGTCCGAATCCAAGAAGCACGAGGATGCAATCGCCTCCGCGAAAAGCCGCGTGTTTGAGGCGGAAAGGGAAATCAAGGCGCTTGAAGAGAGCCTTTACAAGACCGGCTACGAATTCGAGTACCGCGTGATGCGTGCAAGGGAAGAACAAGGCTTTGGCGGAGAAAAGACCAAGGCGCGCATCCAAGAGATTCTCGCCGAGTTCCCGGAATTCGAGGAAAAGGAGGCGGCCGTCAAAGCGGCGAGGAACCTGGTGTGGGCGCTTGCCAATTCCACTAAACCCCCGCACGACGAGACGGAAGAAAAGCGGAGCTTCATATTCCGCGCCCTGTTGGACTCGACTGCCGAAAGGGAGCTGTGGTACAAGAACAAGGAAAGGACGATGCAAGAGAAGGCCGCCATGCTCGCGGTGCGCTACGGCACAATCACGGCCGCCGGCACGGCCATCGCGACGGTTTCACCCGTGGCCGGGCTCACCGTGGCTCTTGGCGGGAACCTCCTGTTTTTGAGTTTGGACCAGCGCGGGTTCTTCAAGAACCGCGACTACGACTACCTGCACGTGCCCATGGAAAAGGAAATGTTCTTTAGCGCGATAATGACGGACAGGGCGTCAGGCTTAGGCTACAGCATTTTTCCCGAAAAGAGCATGCTCCTCCACCGCAACCTTTACCGCGCAGTAGTGGAAGGGAAGAAGCGCTCCGGCTACGGCGGTTCGCTCAGCATGGCGCCACCCGTTGCAAGCATCCTTCCGGGCTTCGGCCTCCTCCATCGCTTCGAATACGGGTTCCTGAAGCTTGCGGCAGTCAAGCCGGGCGCCGAACTGAGGTACCGCTACGGCCAGTTCATTTCGGGCGGCAAGGAGCGCTTCATGGAGGAATACCGCGAGCCCACCTACTATTCCCTCGCGGTCCATCCCGACATCGTCGGCACGCAGGAAGCGAAGACGATAGTCGTGTCCCCGACGCAGTTCCAGGAGCGGTTTGCGCTTTCGACCGGCGTGCGCAGGCTGAAGCGCCAGTACCTGGACGAGCTGAGGACGGAAGACCTTGTCAGGCGTGGCGTGGGGGCCATGGTGGACAAGGGGCCGCTGGTCTACGCGGAGTCCCAGGAAGCCCGGCGCGGGGCGATAATGCCCCCGCGGCGGGAGAAGGGCGGCCGAAACCCCTTCGTGCTCAGGATGCTGAAGGCGGGCAAAAGCTAATTAAATGCAACAAAGCAGCAATACGCATGGGGGCAGTCGGGGTGAAGCGGACGGATGGCGAGCCAGCCGCGCCCAGGCTCTGCGAAATAAAAACCATTTCGGCCCTCAACAACAAGACGTACAGAATCCTATCCTTCGATGCGCCTTTCGGAGGCATCCTCCTCACCGACCTGGAGTTGAACCCGGGTTCGCTCGCAGCGTTCAGGCCCGACGCGTCGGCCGCCGAGTTCGAGTTCGAGGCGACGCGCATCCCGCGTGCAACCGTCCGGGCAAGTTTTTTCGACCAGCGGCACGAGGTTTCGCTCACGCTCCACGAAACCGGGCGCAAGACGTCGCTTGAAAGGACGGCGGCCTCCATCCGCTACTCCAAGTCGGACGGCTCCGTTTCGGAGGCCAGCCTTGCCGGGGGGAGGGGGGAGCACCCGGGCGCGCCTGAAACATTGCGCCAGAAATTATCGGCCCGGGCGCGAAAGCTTTCCCTCGCGCTCCAAGGCGCCGGGAAAACGCCGCCCGCCGCGGCCCGGGACCCGGAAATCGCCCGGCTCGACAAGGAGTACGAGTGGGCGTCGGAGTGCTTCCAGGAAGTCAGGCAAATAACGCAGTCCCGCGAGTTCATCGCGTGGATGGAAAGCCTGCACCAATCCACCCCGGAGCTCGCAAGGCAGTTCGCTTCAAGGGACGAGCTCGTGAAATCCCTGTTCGTGCACGCGGAGTTCAGGCCGGGCACCGCTTCAAGGGAAGCGGTCCTCATGGCAATCGACGAGGCCGAGGCCGCCTCGAAAGCCTTCGGGCGCCTGCTCTCCGGGAACCCCCTCAAGAGAGGCGAAAAACGCTTCGTCGGGGACACGGTTCTCCCGTTCGTGGAAAGGAACACCTATCTCCCGGAGAGCAGGCTCCATAAGCCGGCGCTAGAGAAGGCAAGATATTACCAGACCGCCGGCCATACGGGGCGCTGGGTCGCGCACTACGACCCGGCCGGCTCGGTGCTCCTCCTCGCGGAAAACCGGGACGCGTTCCTGCTCGTCCGCTTCTTTTCCATCCTCGAATCCGGCCACATCAAAACCGGCGAGCGCTTTGAGTCCTCGGCGTGCGCGCCGCCCGCGACCGACGCGCAGCACCGGCTGCTGGCGGCTTTCGACGGACTGGTGAACGCCACCATTTTCCGCGACTACGCGAAGCTCACGGGCAGGTTCGAGCGCTTCGTTTTGGGCGCGCAAAAGGAGCCGGGCGCGCTCGACGGCCTCCTGGGCCGCGCAACGGGAAACCCGGCAGTTTACTCAAGCTACCCGGGCGCGGAAAGCTGGAAGGCGGACGCCTTCGTCCTTCTGGGGGAAGAGATGAGGGCAAGGAGGGGCAGGATGCCCGGCCACCTGCCGTAAGCGCAGCCCTTTCCTTCAATCCAAGAAGTCAGCCGGAGTCGGGATTTCCTTCTTCTCCCCCTTCCGCGCGCGGATTTCCGGGACAATCTTGTTCTGGAGGTCGGGCGGGATTCTCTCGTAGCCCGCGAACTCCGGGTACCAGATGGCCCTCCCCTGGGTCACGCTCCTGAAGTCGTTTGCCAGGCCGAAGGTCTCCGCGACAGGCATCTTCGCGAGGACGGTGACGACCTCCCCGGTCTCGTTCTGCTGTATGTCGGAAACCTGCCCGCGCCTCCCCTGCACCTGCTTGATGATTTCGTTCATGTAAATCGCGGGCGCCTGGATGGTGAAGTTCTGCTTGGGCTCGAGGAGCACGTCGTCCGCAATCAGCATCGCCGCGTAAATCGGGCGCCTGATTGCGGGAATAATCTGGGCCGGGCCGCGGTGCACGGGGTCCTCGTGGATTTCCGCGTCCACGATTTTCACCTTCACGCCCGTCACCTTCTCCTTCGCGAGCGGCCCCTGCTTGCACGCCTGCTCGAAGCCCTCAATCAGGAGCTCCATGACCTCGTTCATGTACTGCACTCCCTTCGTCGCGTCGATGAGCACGTTCCGGTTGAACACGTCCTTCACGTTGCGCGCTTCCTCGCGCTCCATCCCCCCTTCCACGAGGGGCTCGAGAAGCGCCTTTCCCTTGGGCTTCCCGTCCGGAATCTCGCCTTCCACCATCTTCGCCATGACGCCCGCTTCAACGGGCTCCACAATCACCTTGAACTTGGTGTGCTTGTTCGGCGACTTGCCCTCGACCGGCCCCGCGCCGGCGGCAATCGTCTCCTTGTAGACTACAATCGGGCGCGAGGTCGTGACCTCGAGCTTGTTGTCGCGCTTCAGCTTGTCCTCCACAATCTCGAGGTGCAGCTCGCCCATCCCGGAAATCAGGTGCTCGCCCGTCTCCTGGTTGATTTCGACCTTTATGGTCGGGTCCTCCTTCGCGACGTCGCGCAGGACTTCGGCGAGCTTCACCAGGTCCTTCGTGCTCTTCGCTTCTATGCTTTTCGTCAGCACGGGCTCCGAGTAATGCTTAATCTGCTCGAACGGGTCGATGCCGTCGTCCTCCGAAAGCGTCTCGCCGACGTAAAGGTCGTGGAGCCCCACGACCGCGGCGATGTTTCCCGCCGGAATCTCGTCAACGATGACGCGGTCCGGGCCCATGTAGATGCTGACCTGCTGCACCTTCTCGCGCCTCTTCTTCGAGTGAATCAGGACCTCGGTTCCCTTCTTCACGGTCCCGGAAAACACCCTCCCAATCCCGATTTCGCCCGCGCGCGGGTCCGCCGCGACCCCGAAAACCACGATGACGACCTTCCCCTTCGGGTCGCACCTCGCCATCTCCTTCGCCGCCGGGCTCTCCACGTCCCCCTTCCAGATGACGGGGACGCGGTAAGGCTGCGCCTGGAGCGGCGTCGGGAGGTGCGTCACGGCCATCTCGAGGATGACCTCGTCAACCGGCGCCATTTCCACGAGCGACTTGTGGTCCTCCTTCGCGCAATACTTGTAAATGTCCTTGAACGTGATTTTCCTCGCCTGCATCACCGAAAACGAGATGGCCCACTTGTTGTACGCCGAGCCGAAGGCGACGTTGCCCTTGTCCACCTTAATCATCCACGACTCCTTCATGTCGGACGGCCCGTACTCCGTAATCAGCTTGTTCACGCCGTTGATTATCTTGACGAGCCTCTCCTGCATCTGCTCGGGCGTGAGCTTGAGCTCGTTGATGAGCCGGTCAATCTTGTTGATGAAAACGGTGGGCTTCGCCTTCTCCTTCAGCGCCTGCCGGAGAACGGTTTCGGTTTGCGGCATGATTCCCTCCACCGCGTCAATCACGAGCACGATTCCGTCAACCGCCCTCATCGCGCGCGTCACGTGCCCCCCGAAGTCCACGTGCCCCGGAGTGTCTATGAGGTTCACGAGGTAGTCCTTCCCGCGGTACTGGAAGCCGAGCGAGATGTACGCCGCCTTGATGGTGATTCCCCTCGCCTGCTCGATTTCGTCGAAGTCCAGCACGCGCTGCTGGCCCGCGAGCTCCTTGTTTATCAAGCCCGCCCTAGCGACGAGCGAGTCGGAAAGCGTCGTCTTCCCGTGGTCAACGTGCGCCACTATCGCGATGTTCCTCACGAACTCCTGGTTGTACATCATCTTCTGAACTTCTTCGGCAACGTATTCCTTCCTAACCATCCAGTCCAACCCCGAAACCTGCAATACCGCCCTTTCCCCGGCCGCCTAACGGGCGGACCTCGCCATGCGCTCCGTCTCGTCGCGCTTCTTTATCGCGTAGCTGTTAATGTCGCCCGCCGCGGCGGAAACGATTTCGTCGGCAAGCGCCTGCGAAAGCGTCTTCTTCTTGTCAAACGCGCCCATGATTGCCGCAAGCGAGATGTTGCGGAGCGCCATGTCCAGGCGCCTCTCCGCGCTCACGTCCACCGCCACCTGGTACGAGACCCCGCCGTACTGGACGCGCGTCGTGTCCTCCCTCGGAGCCGAATTCTGGAGCGCGTCAACGAGCACCTGCACCGGGTTCTTCTTCGTCCTCACGGCGACGTCGTCAAGCGCGTCCTCGACGATGGCCATGGCCTTGAACTTCTTTCCCTGGAGGCTGCCCATCGTGCGGATGACCTTCCCGCTCGTCTTCCTTCCCGTGCCGCCGCGGAGCAGCTTGTTCACCAGCCGCTCCACCACGTTCACGCCCTTCTTCCCGAACTGCCTCTTCGCGTGCCTGCCGTGCGAGTGCGGGATAACCGCGGGCGTAAGCGAAACGTACCCGACAAAAGTCGGGTCCGTGACCTGCACGTCGCCAACATCCCACTTGTCAAACAATTTGCCAGCCATGAAAACCACCGCCGCCTACCTCTTCGGCTTCTCCTTCCTTCCGCGCACGAGCTCCATCAGCGAGACGTCGTTCACCTTGATGACCTTGTGCCTGACCCCCGGAATAGAGCCCATCTGCCCGCGCTGCGAGCCGCCGAGGCCGTCAACCACGACCTCGTCGTGCTCGTCAATGAAGTTAATCGCGCCGTCGCGCGGCGCGAAAGCAGTGATAATCTTGCCGTTCTTCGCAAGCTGCACCCGCACGCACTTGATGAGCCCCGAGTGCGGCTGCTTCTGCTCAAGCGCGCGCTTCTCAATCACGACGCCCCTCGCCTGCGGAGCGCCCTCGAGCGGGTCGAACTTCTCCTTCAGGCGGAGCTTCCTCCTCGTCCACGGCTTCTTCAGCCACCTCTCCCTCTTCCTTTTCTTGTCAAGATACCTTGCGCCGAAATCGCCACGCCCCATAGCAAACCACCGGAAAAATTTTTCGAACCTCACACCAGCTTCAGTTTCGCGCCATACTTCCTTTCAAGAAGCATGCGCGCAAGCTTAATCCTCTCGCCGTTCCTCCCAATCGCCGCGCCCCTGTCCTTGCTGCCCACCGCAATCTGCACCGACTTCACGCCCTCCGGCTCGGACACCTTGAGCTCCCTGAGCTCGATGCCGGAATAAAGCTTGCGCACGAAGCCCTCGAGCGAGTCGGCCGCCTCGAAGACGTCAACCTGCTTCCCGAACGCCTCGCGCACGCGCTTGATGGTGGAGCCCTGCCTCCCAATCGCGCGGCCCATCTCGCTCTCCTTCACGATGAACGTCACGCGCTCCGGGCTAATCACGCAGTCCTCCGGGGACGCGCCGGTCATCTGCTCGAAAAGAGAGATGCACTTCAGTTCGTCGTTCGACAGCGTTACCAAGACAAAACACCGGCGCTACTTCCCGCCAACGCCCGCACCGGCGGCCTCGAGGATGTTCGACGTGCCCGCGTCAACCACGGTCAGCGCGCTCACCGGGAACGGCTTCCCGCAAACCGAGCCGAGCTCGATTGACGTGCCCACGAACTCGAACGTGGAAACGGCCGAAAGCGAGGAATAGTAGTTGATGTCGCCCCTCAAGCCGAGCGGGATGTTGCCTGCGACGATTATGAGCTTCGCTTCACCGTTAAGCGCCGCCTGCAGCGCCTCGCGGCTCCCGAACCGGACCTTCCCCGTGTCCACCGCGAGCCTGATGGCCTTCACTACGTCTACCACTTCAATCACCCGGGAAACTCAGGCGCGCGCATCCCCAAAAAGAAGAGCGCCCTCCCTTCCCCCGAATCCAAATCCCGCCCCTGACGGGAAACCACTTACTTTCCTTTTTTCGCTTTATAAACGTTGGCTTTCGCCTGCCGGCGAAACCTACTTCTTCCTCTGCATGGCGAGCTTAACGATGCCGGTCCCGACGGGGATGTACTGCCCGACGATGATGTTCTCCGTGACGCCCACGAGCCTGTCCTCCTCGCCCTTGATTGCCGCGTTGATGAGGTGCTTGATGGTTTCCTCGAAAGCCGCGCGCGCGAGTATGGAGGCCTTCTGGCCGGAAAGCCCGTGCCTTCCCACGGACTTGACCTGCCCGTCCATGCACATCGCGTCCGCGAGCACGTTCAGGTGCCTGCGGTCAACGTCCAGCTTCTGCATCTCGAGCACCTGGTTCGCCTCGAACACTATCGCGTTCCTCGCCGCCTCAATCCCGAAGACGGCGTCCACCTCCTTGATGTTGTTCGTGTAGACGCGCGCAGGGTCCACCTCCTTGAGCTTGAGGATTTCGGAGACGTTGGAGCCCGCGGTCCTGATGAAGATTTCGCCCTTCTCGTCGCGCGTCACGAGCGCCTTGCTGAGCCCCTTGACGCCCTTCAGGTGCAGGTCGCGCAGCTTCTCGGTGGAGCGCCTGATCGCCTTGAGCGAGCCCGCCTTCGGCTTGAGCATTATCACGTTTTCGCCCTGCTGCTCGGCTTTCCCGATTTCAGACTTCTTGATTATCGCCATCACGTCCCCGATGCCCATCCCCTCGTAGCCCATGAGCTGGGGGTCGAGGCGCACGTAAACCTCCTTCTTCTCGAAGTCCTCGACGACGTGCGCTATCTTCCTGAGGCTGACCTCCTCAATCGCCTCGGCGACCGCCTTCGCCTTCTCCTCGTCCCTGAACGCCTTCGCGAGGTAAATGTTCATGAGGGGCTTTTTCGGCTCCCTGCGCGCGTCAACGATTTCGATGAGGCGCGGGAGGCCAGTGGGCACCTGCTCCGCGACTCCCGCGTAGTGGAACGTCCTCATCGTCATCTGGGTTCCGGGCTCCCCTATGGACTGCGCAGCAACTATGCCGACCGCCTCGCCGACGTCAATCATAACGTCTTTCCGCTTAACCATCGCAACCACCAAGACAATTTTCCTCGATTTCCTGATTCCCCCTCGCTTCCCCCTGCTCCGGGCCCGCCGCGTCACTCGCGCTCCGGGCTCGTCAGCATCTCCGCGACGAGCTCCTTTGAGACCTTCATCGGGTCCAGGCCGTCGCCGCCGTAAACGAATTCGACCATCGTGCCGCGCGAGTCGCGCACGCTCCTGTCCTCCTGCACGACCAGGTCCTGCAGCGCGTTGATGAGCCTCCTCTGCATGTAGCCGGAGCGCGCCGTCCTGATGGCGGTGTTGACGAGGGACTCCCTGCCTCCCATCGAGTGGAAGAAGAACTCCTCGGGCGTGAGGCCCTTCGTGAAGCTTGAAATCACGAAGCCGCGCGCCTCCGCCCCGATGTCCCCCCGCTTGTAGTGGAGGAGCGGCCTCTTCTTGTAGCCGCGGTAAATCCTTTTCGAGCGCACGGCCTGCTGGCCGACCATCGCGCCCATCTGGATTGCGTTCAAAAGCGAGCCGCGCGCGCCGATCTTGGCCATCAGGATTGAGGTGTTCGTCATCCCGAGGGATTCCTCCACGACCTTGCCGCACGCGTTCCTCGCCTTGGACAGGACCTCCATGATGCGCTCCTCGAGCGTCTCCTTGAGCGACCTTCCCGGAAGCCTTTCAAGCGTCCTCTTCTTGTACTGCATGACGAGGCCGTCCACCTCCTTTTTCGCGTTCTCGCAGATGTCCGCAATCCTCTTCATCGCCGCGTCGGGAAGCGTGTAGTTCTCCAGGGACACGGAGAAGCCGTGCCTGCTTATCGCGTAAAGCGAAATCTTGGTCGCGTCGTCAACGAACCCTCTCGCCGCGTCGGGCCCGAACTTGCGCGCAATCCTCTCAATCAGCTCGTTTTCAAAGCCCTTGCTCTCAATCGTCCCGGAAACGAGGAGGCCGTTCCTTATCTTCACGGCCTCGCCGAGCTTCGACTTGTATTCCAGGTCGAGCCCCTTTGGGAGAAGCTGGGAGAACAGGAGCTTTCCGCTCCACCTCTCCTTTCCCCCCTCGGTCATGTCGGGCTTCGGGAGCTCGGTGATTCCCGCGATTGCGAGGACGTCGCACGCGCCCCTCTTGTCGTAAGTGACCCCGTCGCGCGTCAGGAAGAAGGCGCCGGAAACGTGGTCCTCCTGGCCCTTGATGATGGCGTGGCCATGCCTCGGGGAAATGATCTGGCCCTGCACCTTCATGAGCACCTCGGCCTCCACCTGCGCCTCCTCGGTCTGCGGCACGTGCAGGTTCATTTCGTCGCCGTCGAAGTCCGCGTTGTACGGGGGCGTCACCGCGAGGTTGAGCCGGAAGCTCTGTCCCGGCATTATCCTGACGCGGTGCGCCATGATGGAAATCCTGTGAAGCGAGGGCTGCCTGTTGAACAGCACGATGTCGCCGTCCCCGAGCTGCCTCTCAATCGTGCAGCCCACCTCAAGCGTGTCCGAAAGCTCCTGCCTGCTCTTCTCGGTCACCTTCTTCCTCTTCGCGTCCGGCCTGATGACGTAGTTGACGAGAGGGAACTCGGTGCGCAAAACCATTTTCTTGCACTCCTCGATGTTCCAAGGCGTCACCTTCACCGGGACGCTGAGCTCCTCCGCGACCTTCACCGGCACGCCGACCTCGTTGATGGAAATCATGGGGTCCGGCGAAATGACGGTCCTCGCCGAAAAGTTGACGCGCTTGCCGGATAGGTTGTACCTGAACCTTCCCTCCTTCCCCTTCAGGCGCTGGAGAAGCGTCTTGAGCGGCCTCCCGCTCCTGTGCCTCGCCGGGGGAATGCCGGCGGTCTCGTTGTTGAAGTAGGTCGTGACGTGGTACTGCAGGAGCTCCCACAGGTCCTCTATGATGAGCTGGGGCGCGCCCGCGTTGATGTTCGCCTCAAGCCGCTGGTTTATCCTCATGATGTCCACGAGCTTGTGCGTGAGGTCGTCCTCCGACCTCTCGCCCGTCTCGAGCGTGATTGAGGGCCTGACGGTCACGGGCGGGACCATGAGCGCGGTCAGGACCACCCACTCCGGCCGCGCGAACGCGGGGTCGAAGCCGAGCAGCTTCATGTCGCCGTCCGGGATTTCGGCGAGCATGTCGCGCACGTCGGTCGGCAGCAGCTGCTTCTCGCCCACCACGAAAGTGGTCGGCTTCTCGAACTTCACGTCCGCCTGCTTCGCGCCGCAATACGGGCACGCGCCCACCTTCTTGATGCTCGAGATGATGTCGCCGCTCGTTTCCTCCTCCTCAAGCGCCGCGGCGAACTCCTCGGCCTGCTTTTTCGGGATGAGGAGGCGGTGGCATTTCTCGCACGTCGCCTTCAGGAGGAAGTGGATGACCTTCGCGAACTCCGGGTGGATGACAGGCCTCACGAGCTCTATGTGCGCGAAGTGGCCCGGGCAGCTCCTGATTTTGCCCCCGCACGTCTTGCACTTGAGCCCCGGGTCTATGACGCCCATGCGCTGGTCCACGAGCCCGCCGTCAATCGGGTAGCCGTCCTCGTTGTACGTGTCCGGGACGCTGATTTTCGCGGCGGACATCTTCCTCACCATGTCCGGGGAAAACAGGGAAAACTTTATCTTCTCAATCATCTTGTCCGCAGCAACATTGTTAGCCATCGCAACCACCGGCCCCTACGCCCTGTCCTTCAGCATGAGGCGCGGGAATATCCCCATCGCCTTGATTTCGTCAAGCAGGAGCTTGAACGCGTAGCTCATCTCTATGAGCGACAGGTCCGTGGACTCGCACACCGGGCAATACGACCTGTTCTTGATGTAGTCGTGCACCGCGATGCTCCCGCAGCTGCCGCACACGAGTTCGGCAGTCTTGTCGGATTCCTCAAGCATCCTCTCCTTGAGGAGCATGGACGCCCCGTAGCCGATGAGGCAGTCGCGCTCCATCTCCCCGAACCTCAGGCCGCCCTCCCTCGCCCTCCCCTCGGTGGGCTGGTGCGTG
>JAQTMQ010000030.1 GCA_028714235.1 Candidatus Iainarchaeum sp.
GCCCGCATTCGCTGCAGGTTGCGTCGTGCATTTCGCGCGGGCCGCCGAATCCGCGGCCGCCGCGCCTCTCTCCGCCCATGTCTTCAAATCCCATTGTCTCTCACCTATTTTCTACACTGGGGCGTCGAACCATCAAAATCGCGCTAAAAAAAGCGATCAGACGAATACTCTCGCCGCCTCCACTGCGACATTATTCCGAATGACGTGTATTTAAAGGTGCGCATCAGGAAACGCGGGTTATTGCGACGGTATTCCGGCGGCGTGCGGCTCAGATGTCGAGCAGCACCCGAATCGACCATTTCCCGCCGTCTCCCTCCCTCACCTGGAGGAGGTGGTGCGTAACCGCCTTCACGACGATTCTCCCGATTTTCGGGTTCGCGGGCGCGCCCCTGGCCTCGCCCGTGACGGAGAACCCGCCCGCCCCGACGCCGGCCTTGAGCTCTTCCACCTTGAATTCCTTGAAGAAGGCTTCGCCGGCATCCATTTCGGAGAGGAGGCGGGAAAGCGTGAAGACGACGAGGTCCTCCCGGCTTCCCGCGCTTTCCCCGATTTTGAAGGTCTTGACGGACCGGATTTTGGACGTGTCGGCAACCGTCTCGAAGAGGGCGTCCGCGGCGGCTTCCAGCGCCTCCTCGAATGAATCGCCCGACGCCTCGAAAAGCGCGTCCGCCGTGTGCTCCAAAAACCTGTGGCTTTTCATGCGTCAGGACCCGTAAACGTGAGCCTTGTCGAGGAGGTCGAGGATGGTGGGCATGACGAAGAGGCCGTCAATGTGGCCGAGCCCCCCGGACGCGCACGAAAACTCGTCTAAGGCCTTGACGCCGTCAACCCTGACGCCGGGCCCGCGCAAGGCGAAGGGCACGGGCTCGCTCGAATGCCTTTTCTTGAGGCAGCTCGTCGTGTGGTCGCCCGTCACGGCGATGTACGTGTCCGCGGGGACGCGTTTCAGGAGGAGCCCCACCATTTCGTCAATCCTCTCAATCATCCCCACTTTCCCGGGAAAGTCGCCGTCGTGGCCCGCGTTGTCGGTTCCCTTCACGTGGACGAGCACGTAATCGTAATCGCCGATAATCCTGGCGGCCGCCTCCCCTTTCGCCATGACGTCCGTGTCCGTGCCGCCGGTTGCGCCGGGAACGTCAACCACGTCAATCCCCATGAAGCGGGCGACGCCCTTGTAAAGCGCGCCCCCGGCGATGCATGCCGCCGTGATGCCGAAGCGCTCCCCGAAAAGGGGCGGCTTGCGGTAGATTCCGGCCCCCCTGGGGAGCGCGACGTTCGCCTGCGGAAGGCCCGCCTTGACGCGGGCCGCGTTGACCGGGTGGCCGTCGAGGGCGTGAAAGCTTTTTGTCACGAACTCGTTCACGACGCCCGCCGTGAAGGCGGCTTCCTTGGAGGCGTCAAGCGGCTTGGATTCCCGGACCGGGGCGTTTTCGCCTTCATGCGGGTCGGCGTCGCTCACCATGCAGGAGAGCCCGGGGCCCCTCAAGACAAGCGCCGCGCGGTGCTCGACCGTCGGCTTGAATATGACCTTGATTCCCTGGATTTCCATGCCGTCAAGCGCCGGGCCGAGCTCCTTGGCCTGCTCCCGGATTCTTCCCGCCCGCCGGTCGGTCACGATTAGCCGCCCGTCCTTCTCCACGACGGTCGCGAAATTGCACCTGAAAGCCACGTCGCCTTCCCGGAGCTTGAGGCCCGCGCCGAGGGCCTCAAACGGCCCCCTTCCCCGGTAATAGCGCATGGGGTCGTAGCCCAGAAGCGAGAGGTGCGCGGTGTCGCTGCCCGGAATCACGCCGCGCGGAACCGTGTGCAGGAGGCCGTTGATGCCTTCCGAGGAAAGCCTGTCGATGTTCGGCTTCCTCGCGCTCTGGAGCGGGGTCCTGCCCCTGAAAGCCGGGTGCGGGAGGTCGCCGAGGCCGTCGCACACGATAAGGATTGCCTTTGGCATGAAGCATCACCGGCAGATTATGCTGTCGCGGGGTTTAAAAATTGAGCGCGCTGCCGGAAAGCGGGAAAACGAAGAAAAAAAAGTTGAAAGGCCGAGCCGGCTCTAGCCCCTGCACCTGTGGTTGAAGAGGTCGCACTCGCTTCCCGGGCAGTCAACGTTGCTCGTGCAGGGCGCGCCCCTTTCCACGCAGCGGTAGACCGTCGGGCTTCCGGGCGCGAGGTCGCAAATCTGGTTGGGGCCCACGCACTGCTCGTTGCTCCCGCAGAAGCCGGTTTTGTCCCTGCACGTGTGCGAGTTGGAGTCGCATGCCTGCCAGCCCGCGCATTCCGCGTCGCTCGCGCAGTAGCCCTGCCTTGACGCGCAAACATGGGAAACGTCGTAGCAGTACTGCCACGAGGAGCAGTCGTTGTTCTCGTTGCAGTAGCCGGTCCTCGCCCGGCACAGGTGCGCGCCCGTGTCGCAATACTGGTAGCCCTGGCACTGCGAGTCCGAGAAGCAGTATCCCGGCCTCGGGTCGCACTTGTGCGTCGAGTAGTTGCAGGTGTGGACGCTGTCGCACTCCCGGTCGTTGTTGCAGAAGCCGGATTTCACGGTGCAGTAGTGGTCGTTAGTGTTGCATGTTTCCCAGCGGTTGCAGTCCGCCTCGGAAATGCAGTAGCCCGGGGCGGCCGCGCAAAGGTGGACCGAGGAATTGCATGACTGCCAGCTCGGGCAATCGTAGTCGTCCGTGCAGGAGCCCTCCCTCACCGAGCAAACGTGGCTGTCCGGGTTGCAGCGCATCCATGCGACGCACGCGGAATCATCCTGGCAGTTGCCCGCGCGCACCGAGCACCTTCCCTGGCCCGTGTTGCACGCCTGCCAGGCCGGGCAGTCGTAATCGGACGCGCAGAAGCCCTCCATGAACTCGCAAACGTGCGTGTTGCCGTTGCAGCTCTTGTTTTCGGCGCATTCCGCGTCCGCCGCGCAAAAGCCCTGCTTCGTCAGGCATTTGCCGCTTGAAACGTTGCAGGACTGCCATCCCTTGCAGTCCGCGTCCGCCTGGCAGGATTTGGAACTCACCTGCAGGCAGCCGAAAAGCAGGAACAAGCCGGTCAACGCAACCAGAAGAACCGGAACCCTGAAATTATTCATCCCATCAACCCCTGCAGGAATAAACGCCGCTACCGGAAAGACTGCGATATTCGGGTTTATAATGATTATGAATCGCCTCGGCTTCTGTCGACTTCAGCATCGCCCGTTGGGGGGCTAAGCGGTTGTTCATATCGTCATCGGCGCCATGATTAGGCGTTTATAAGCTATATAAGCACGCGCGGGCAAACCACTTCCCGTGGCTTTCGCGGACCTTTTGCTCGGCGCGCTTGCGGTTCTCCTCGCCACGTCGCTTGGCGCCCTCTCCGTGGTCTTATTCAGGCGCCTCGGGAAAGGGTTCTATCCCGCAATGCTCGCCTTCTCCGCCGGGGTGATGGCTTACTCGTCGGTGGAAATGATAGGGGCGGCCCATTCCTCGTCAGGCGACGCGGCAACCGCCCTCGGCTTCCTCGTCGGCCTCCTCGCGCTGTACATCATGGAAAAGGGAATCCCGCACGCGCACCACTTCCTCCGCCGCAAGGAGATGGCGGCTTCCACGAAGAAGGCGGCCCTCATCGCGGGCGCGATAAGCCTGCACAACGTGCCCGAAGGCCTCGCCGTGGCCGCCGCGTTCGCGAGCTCCACCCCCCTCGGATGGCTCGTCACGGCGTCAATCGCGCTCCAGGACGTCCCGGAAGGCCTCCTCGTTTCCGCGCCCCTCGCGCTTTACGGCGTGCGCCTGCGCCGCTGCCTTGAATTCGGAATCCTTTCAGGAGCCGTGGAAGCCGGCGCCGCGGTTGCGGGATACTTCCTGTTCTCCTTCGCCGCGCCGGTCGTGCCGTTCGGCCTCTCGTTCTCCGCTGGCGCGATGGCGTTCGTCGTGCTCGTGGAGCTCCTGCCCGACGCCATGAAAAACGGGAGGGAGCGCGCCGCCGCGCTCTCGTTCGCCCTCGGAATCGCCGCCGCGTTCGGCATGGCGACGCTTTTCGCGCTCTAGCTACCCTCCTTCAACGAGGCGCCTCAGGCATTCGCAGGATTCCGCCGCCCACTGCCTCCGGGGAAACTCGTTGCATGCCTGCGAAAGCGAAAAATACGGGCCCAAGTCGTATTTCACGCGTATGGCGCAATAGCACGGGTTGTAAACCTGCCAGCGGAGCTCCGCCGGAACAAGGCTTGGCGCGCAGTCCCCTTCCCTGACGTCCGGAACCGGCGTGGGCAGGATTCCCCAATAGCATCCCGTGGAATTGCACCACCTGTCAAGCCCTGTGGGGTCGAACGAGTCGGAAGGGCACGACTGCGAGGGAGCCGGCTTCGGGCCCGGCGCGGGCGTTGCCTCGCTTTTAATCGCGCCGCAAATCGCGTCCGCGGCAGGCGAATCGTAAACCGCCTGCCTCAGGACTAAGAGGAAGACTATCACCCCCAGGACGATTAACGCCAGGACGGCGAATCGCCTAGGGAGGCACGGCAATTCCGCTTCAGGCGACTTTTCAGGCGTCTTCTCGGCACCCATCGCATCACTTCGCCAAACTGGTCGCTATGTTGTTGGAAGCGATGGAATAAAAAGCCGCCAATTTTTTCCGCGGAGCGCGCTCATGGGAAAAGGGTTCGGAGGTATCGGAACCGACGCTCTGCGCGGGAGCGAGCCCTTCTGGGTGCGAGCGACCAAGCATCGGGGGTTCTAATGGGAAAAGGGTTTTTTCCGTGAACGCTTTTACCTAGCGCAGCGACGCGCCCCCGCTGGCTGGCGCGGAGCGTGGCGCTTGGGAAAAGGGTTCATGGACTTGGGGGGATTCGAACCCCCAGCCTCTGCCTTGCGAAGGCAGCGATCTACCGTTGATCTACAAGCCCGGTTACTTGGGTTGTTTGGGGTTGGCGCGTTATATTAATGGTTGCGCCGAACGCGCAGCTAATGAGACAAAAAAGGAAAAGGGGAAAAAACTTGGGGGAGAGGAGTTGTTCTTCAGCCGAAAAGGGATGCGAGGCCTGCCGCCGCTTCCTCTTCGCTCTTCTTCTCCTCTTCCTTGCTCTTCTCCTCCTTCTTCGCCTCGCCTGCTGCGGGCGCCGCCGCTGCGGGCGCCGCCGCGACCGGCATCGCGGCGCTCTTTATCGCCTTCTCGATGTCGACGCCTTCAAGCGAAGCCACGAGCGCCTTCGCCTTCGCTGCATCCGGCGTTCCGCCTGCAGCGGTTATTATGGCCGCAATGCCCTGCTCGTCAACTTTTTTGCCAAGCGAGTGCAACAGCAATGCCGTGTACACGTACTCCATGCCTACTACCTCCATCCTAAATGTGTTCAACCGGAACCGGTTTTAGCCTTCAAGGCGGCCGCCTCCGCGTTCGCCTTCGCTAATATCAAGCCAATCGTGTCCTTCCCGCAGATGCCCGCCTCGAGGGCGAGGGCCCTGCCTTCGCGCACCGCCTTCCCGACCAGGAGCGAAACGTTCGCTTTCGTCGGGTAGGCGATTTCGACGGTGAGGTTGAAGGCGTTGTTGGCGGCGCCCATCAGCCTGGACATGAACTGCGCCTCGTCAATGTGGAGAACGGCTCCCGGGTAAACGGTTCCGCCCTCCCAGGCCGCGGCCAGGCTCATGCCCACCTCGAACGGCTCCACTCCGAGCTTCGCAAGCGCCTTCGCCTGCACGTCGCCAATCTTTTCCCCGAGCTTCACGACCGTGGAATCCTTCGCGATTACCACTTTTCCCGCCTGGATTTGCGCGTTGATTCCCGCGGCCTTGAGCTCGGTCAGCACCGGGCCGGGAGGGAAAGCGGTTTCGCCTTTCGGGACGATGATGTCGAACGGCGCGGTCTGCCCCGGCTTCGCCGCCGCCTTGCCCCTGCCCTGGTAAATGAGCTTGTAAAGCCTGAACGGGTCCAAGTCGGTGAAAATGATTGCCGTCGGGCCCTCGATGTTCGGGGAGAGCTCCGCCGCCTTTCCCGCTTCCTTGAGCGCGCGCAAGAGCACGCTGTTCTTCGCGACCTCTATCTCCGCCTGGCCCCGCAGCTTCCTGCGGATTGCCTGCAAATGCTTGTCCGGAAGGTTGCGCAGGCTCGCGACGGCGATGACGCCGTACTTCTTCGCGAGCGCCGCAATCGCGGCCGCGCGCTTCCCCTTCGCCTCCTTCGCGTTCAGCTTCTTCTTGTTAAGTAAAGACAATGCCATGCCGTTCAACCCGCATTCCCCGCAGCCCCGCCCTTTCCGCCCGTGACGTACGCGGGCTTCCCCATGGTGAGCTTGACGTAAACCGACTTGATGTTGTAGTCGCCGACCTTCCCCTTCACCTTGTCGTAAACCGCGTCAATGTTTTCCGCGAGGTCGTCGGCAGGCATGTTTTCCGTGCCGACCGCCACGTGCACGACGGGAAGGAATTTGCCCTTGTTCTTCACCCTCACCGTCTTCTTCGTGCGCGCAATCAGGTCGGCGAGGTTGCCGCCCAGGATTGGCTTGGGCAGCTTGCCGCGCGTCCCCAGGAACTGCCCCAGGCTCTTTCCGACCACGGCCATAAGGTTCGGCATGGCCAAGAACTCGTAATCGAGAAGCTCCTTGAGTTTCGCCGGGTTCGCGGCGAGCGTGCCGATGTCCGCGCCCGAATAAACCTTGTCCGCGCCCGCCTTCCCCGCGTCGGTCGCGAGCTGGCCGTCGGCGAAAACCGCGACCTTCACCTCCTTCCCGATTCCCTTCGGGAGGATGACGTCAAGGTTCATGCGGTTGTCCTGCTTCGAGAAATCAACGCCCTTGAAGTTGATGCCCAGGTCCACGGACTGCGTGAACTTGCGCGAGCCCTTCCCTTCAAGCGCCTTCAAAACGGCAGCCTTAATCTGTGCCCTGTCCATTCGACTGTCCCTCCTGCCGAAACATACGCTTTCTTTCCCCCGGCAGTGCAACGGGAAAACAAGCTTCCACCACTTATGCCGAAGAAGGAATATAAATCTTTACATGGACGGGCGCGCAACGCCGGCAGCCGCCCGGCCCTTTTCAGGCCTCCGCCTTCTTGCGGCCGCTCCTCGTCGGCTCGGGGTGAAGCTTGCGCGCGTGCGCCGCGCTTTCCGGCTCGCCGAACTTGCCGACGTGCCTGATTAAATCCTTTTTTCCCTCGGCCCACAGCGCGTTGATGGCGCTCTCGTACGCCTTCCCGCGAAGCGCAATCGCGTGGAGCGCGGCCCATGCCTCGCCGGGGTTCCTTTTCAGGCCGATTTCCTTGAGGCATTTGACTGCCGCCTCCGAAACCTCCCTGGACTTCGTCCTTGCGCCCAGAAGCCCGGCGGCCTTCCAGTCGCCTTCATGGGTGCAGTGCTTCAAGTCCTCCATGTCGAGCCCGTGGCCCGCCTTGTCAAAAAACGTCTTGAACGGCCCCTTCTTTTCCTGAGTCTTATGCATCCAAAAAACACCGCGCATTAACGCGCAATGAGAGAATAAAAAGCCTCTTACGGCCAACGCATGGCAAACCGGCTGCTCCGCACGGCTACACGACTGTAACATATCTTTTTTAGTTTTTAAGGACTATTTTGGCTAAATTCTTATGCTGAAATTGGGCTTTTCTTTTCGGCGTTAGGAACGACGGAAAGGTTATTCGTCTTTTGACGATTTAATCCGCTGCCGTTGCCGCCTTGGGCTTGCAGCCGTTCTCGCGGACCGCGCGCGCATGGGCGGCTCCGACGCCTCCCGCGTTTTCGATTTGGGTAATCACGAGAACGGCTTCGTTGCGGAGCTGCCCGAAGAATGCGTGGTCTTCCGGCGAGGAGGCCTTCTTCGCGGCCATTGCCGCGAAGCCTGCAGCGGCGCGGGCAGCCAAGTCAACGGCCGCATCCGCGACTTCCTTGCTTTTCGTGGTTTCCCCAATCCGGCTTACCTGCTGCCAGTCGTCACTTCCCGCCGCTTTCCGCAGCTCGGCCATCTCCATTCCGGTTGAAACCGCAGCGCTCACTTTTTGCATTAAGGCCATGGACGCACCCCTTGCCCGGCAATCGTGCACTTCTAAGTAGATATGCTTTTCGCTGCGTCACTTGCAGAAACGAGCTTCTCTTCGCCCGACTCGAGGTTGCGCAGGGTGACTTTCCCCTCCTTTTTCTCGCGCTCGCCGACAATCGCGGCGAACGGGATGCCGGAAGAGTTCGCGTAGTCAAGCTGCTTTCTGAGGCTCCTTTCCATCAAGTCGATTTCGGCGGGAACGCCCGCGGCCCTGAACTCCTGGAGGGCGGACAGGGCGCAAGGATAGAATTCGGGCTTCACCGGCGCGACGAAAACGCGGGAAGCCGGCGCCGCGCCCGAATCGCCGGCCTGCGCCTTCAACAGCTCGAGGATTCGCTCGATTCCAAGCGATATGCCGACCGCGGGGGTGGGCGGCGCGCCGTAAAGCGCAATCAGGTCGTCGTACCTTCCGCCGCCCGCAAGGCTTCCCACGCCGCCTTTCCCGGCCGAGATTTCGAAGATGGGGCCGGTGTAATAGTCAAGCCCGCGCACGAGCGCGAAATCAACCTCGATTCCGCACGCCCTTGACGCCGCGTAGCCTGAAAAAAGCGAAAGGATTTCCTCAAGCTCCTCCAGCCCCTCCTCCGCGCGCCCGGCCCCGGCGAGCAGCTCCCTCGCCCCGGAAATCTTTTCCGCGCTCGACCCCCTGATTTCGCCGAAGGAAAGCAGGCCCGCGATTTCCGCTTCAGAAAAGCCTTTGCCGGCGAGCTCCTTCCCCACGCCTTCGGCCCCGATTTTTTCGAGCTTGTCAAGGCTCCTGAAAACCGCGAACTCCTTTTCCGGCGGAAGCCCGAGCTTTTCCATCGCCGCGGAAAGAAGCTTCCGGCTGTTCACCCTGATTTTCGCGCCGGTGAATCCGAGGGCGGAAAGCGCGTCGCAGGCCGCGGCGAGGAGCTCGGCCTCGCAGCGCATGCTCGCGCTCCCGATTATGTCCGCGTCCGCCTGCCAGAATTCCCTGAACCTTCCCTTCTGCGGCTCCTCCCGCCTCCACACGCGCGCGACGCAGCAGCGCTTGAACGGCTTTGCGAGCGAAGAGTTGCCGGCGACCGCGCGCGCAAGCGGCACGGTCAAGTCAAACCTCAACCCCAAATCCGAGTCCTGCACCCTGAAAACCTGCTTTGCGACGTCGTCGCCGCATTTCGCCGTGAGGACGGGAACGCTTTCAAGCGCCGGGGTTTCCATGGGCGGGAATCCGTAAAGCGAGTAAACCCTCCTGACGGTAGAGAAAACGCGTTCGCGCGCAGCCATCTCGCCGGGAAGGAAGTCGCGCATCCCCCTCGGGGTTGACAGGTCCATGATGCCCCTTGCTTCGCAGCCGCACAATATATAATTAGTCAGAGGGCCTGGGCCACCCACGCCTTCAGCGCCTCGTAAGGGTGCGCGCCCGTGTCGCGCCCGGCTTCGGCGCCTCCCTTGAACACGATGAAGGTTGGGATGCTCATCACGCCGTACTTGTCCGCGAGGGAAGGGTTCTTGTCTATGTCCACCTTCCCGACCTTCAGCTTTCCCTCAAGCTCGCACGCGAGCTTTTCAACGGTGGGCGCGAACGCGTGGCAGGGACCGCACCAGACCGCGTAAAAATCCACGAAAACCGGAATCTTGGAGTTCAGCACCTCGGACTCAAAGTTTTCCGCGCTGAATTCAACCGCCTTCACGCCTTCAGCCAATCGCATGCACCCCCGCTTGAAAATTTTTACCGGAGATTATCGGGAAGGACCGTAATAAAGCCACGCGTTTTCGTTTTGCCGGCAGGCTTAAATAACGCTTTTCCGCGTGCATACGCGGGGTGTTGATTGTGAGTGTCTTGCATCCGACCGTAATCCCGCAGCAAAGCAGCGAGGAAACGAGGAAGGCGGAAGCGCTGAAGCGCATGAATTCTGACGTTTCCAACCTCCTCGCCGACATCAGGGCGATGCGGGTTGAGGCGGAGCACTCGAAAGACCAGCTGCCGGGAGGCTACCCGGCAATGCTTGAGAAGGCGGAAACAATCGTCGGAAACTTCGCTTTCGTGGAAGGCATCGAGCGCGGGAAGCGGCAACTGCCGCCCGCGCAAAAAGAATGAGGACTACCCCCACCCGCCGTTTCCGCACCTGGCGTTACACCTGTAACGAATCAATCCCCGTGCCGCGCGCGGCCCTCTCCTTCGGCTTCTTCTTGTTTCCGGCTCTGCGGCGAGAAGCCCGGAGCAAACCGCGCGCGGGAGCCGCGCTTGGGCGTGGGCGCGCCCGGGCCGGCGGGCTTGCGGGCCCGGGAAAGCCTTTTATAAGGCGCGCGAGAGAAAGCTTTTGGTATGGTTAGGGCGCTTTACGTCGGGCGCTTCCAGCCTTTCCACAAGGGCCACCTGGAGGCGGTGAAAAGCATTCTCTCCGAGTGCGGCGAGGTCGTCGTTGCCATCGGGAGCTCGCAGAAGAGCCACGAGCCGGACAACCTTTTCACGGCGGGCGAGCGCGTGGAGATGGCGTACGAGTCGCTCAAGGAGGCCGGTCTTGCGGACAGGTGCCTCATCGTGTGCGTCCCGGACGTCAACTACAACGCGCTCTGGGTGAGGCACGTTTCCGTCCTGTCGCCCCGTTTTGACGTCGTTTATTCCAACAACTCGCTCGTCGCGACCCTTTTCCGCGAGGCGGGGGCGAAGGTGAAGCAGCTGAAGGCGGCCAGGCGGAAGGAGTTCGACGGGACGCACGTGCGCGGCCTCATGCTCCGGGGAGGGGAGTGGGAGAAGCTCCTGCCCCCGGCGGCGGCGAGGGTCGCGCTCAAGGCGAAGGCGGCCTCGAGGCTGCGCGAAGTCGTGAAGGGTGATAAGATATGAAGATTGCATACTTTGTCTGGGAGTACCCGCCGCGGCTCGTGGGGGGGCTGGGGACGTACGCGTCGGAAATCGTGAAGAAGTTCGACGAGATGGGGCACGAGGTGCAGATTTTCACGATGAACAGCGACCACGGCCTCGAGACGCACGAGAAGCAGGGGAAAAACATCCGCATCCACCGGCCGATTGTCGCGGACGCGAGCAACATCTTCCAGGTGTTCGTCGACGAGGAGCTCAAGAACTGGGGGCCGGGCTTCAAGTTTTTTTCGGACGTGCTGACGTACAACGTGCTTTCGGCGAACAAGTGCGTCAACGACATCGTGCGCGAATGGAAGCCGGACATCGCCGTGTGCCATGACTGGCTTTCGGCGATAGGGGGCGCGATTACGAAGCAGGGGCTCGGGTGCCCGCTCGTCTTCCACGTGCATTCCACGGAGCACGGGAGGAGCGGGGGCAGCGGGTCGCCGACGGTGAGGAGCATCGAGTCCACGACCGCCCAGCAGGCGGACATCGTCGTGACGGTTTCGTACGCGATGCGGGAGGAGCTCAGCTACCTCAAGTTCCCGGGGCAGAAGGTACGCGTCGTGTGGAACGGCGTGGACGAGGACAAGTACAACCTGAAAAAGTTTTCCGAGTCCACGCAGGCGAGCTGCCAGAGGGAGCACGGGATTTCCGGGAAGGGGAAAATGATTCTTTTCACGGGAAGGCTCACGTACGTGAAGGGGATTGACTCGCTCGTGCGCGCGATGCCGATGATTCTCGCCGAGGCGCCGGAGACGACGCTCGTGGTGCTCGGGACGGGCGAGATGTACGAGGACCTGAAGAACGCCGCGCAGAGGCTGGGCGTCGCTAACAACGTGGTTTTCATCAACAAGTGGGTTGACGAGAAGGAGCGGCTGCGGCTTTACGCGTGCGCGGACCTGGTCGCGGCGCCTTCGCGGTACGAGCCGTTCGGAATCGTTTCGCTCGAGGGCATGGCGATGGGGAAGCCGGTGCTCGTCGGCTACGGGGGCCTGCGCGAGGCGGTGATTGAGGGCCAGCACGGCCTTTACTGCGACCCGAACAGCCCGGCGAACATCGCCGAGCAGGCGCTCAAGGTGCTGAAGAACGACGAGCTCGCGGCGCGGCTCGGGGAGAACGGCAGGAGGAGGGTGGAAAAGTTTTTCACCTGGGACAAGGTTGCGGCGGACACCATCGCGGTTTATGACGCGCTTGTCAGCAAGTGAGGCGGGGCCAGCGTTCAGGGCCGGCCCGGAATGTGATGCGGAATGTGCGGAATAGTCGGAATCGTTTCAGCGGTGCCTTTCGGCGTGCAGGACGAGCTGCTTCCGAGGCTCAAGCGCCTCGAGTACAGGGGGTACGACTCGGCGGGCTTCGCTACGAGCGACGGCGTGATAAAGAAGTCGGTCGGCGAGATCAGCAGGCTCATGCCCAAGGCGG
>JAQTMQ010000031.1 GCA_028714235.1 Candidatus Iainarchaeum sp.
CGTGAGCCCGGATAGCTCGCCTGCCCGGATTGCCTTGTCCTCGAGTCCCGCGCGCACGGCGCTCTTGAGCATCGCGCTCGCAATCCTGACCGTGTGGTGGTAGTACACCGCCGAAAACATGAGGAAGCGCGCGATGAGGATGGACTCCGCGGCCTCAAGCCCGCCTTCGCCGATGACGAGCCCGCCTTCCCGCAGCCTGATGGTCCTAATCATCCTTTCCGAGTCGGTGACGCCGTAAGCGACGCCGGTGTAATACGAGTCCCTCAAAAGGTAATCCATCCTGTCCGCGCCAAGCCCGAACGAAACGATGCCGCCCGCGCCCCTCCCGAAAAAAACGGGCTTCAGCTCGGAAAGGCTCATCCCGGAATCGGAAAGCGTTTCCCTTATTTCGCTTCCCCTGACCTTCTCCCACCCCGCCTCCTCGTGCCCTTTCCCGCCCCTTTCGAGCGCGACCGCCTCCGCCTCGTGCGAGAATGCGCCGTGCCCGACGTCGTGAAGCAGAGCGGAGGCGCGCACGAGCTCCGCGTCATCCCTCTTGAGCCCGAGTCCGGCCGCGAGCGCGCCCGCGAGGTGCATCGTGCCGTAGGAGTGCTCAAAGCGCGTGTGGTTTGCGCCCGGGTAAACGAGGTACGCCATCGCGACCTGCTTCACGCCGCGAAGCCTCTGCATCGCCGGCGAGTCAAGCAGCCGGAGCTCCAGGCCGGAAAACGAAACCATCCCGTGCACGGGGTCCTTTATCACCGCCATCCTTCCACCAACGCCAAGCACCGGCATTCACACGAGCCAGTAAACCCCCTTCTTTTTCTCAATCAGCTCCCCTTGCTCGCGCATGAGCTCAAGCTCCACGCGCGCGGCGACCTCGCTCATCCCGAGCCGGCTGGAAACAAGGCCGATTCCCGACGGCCCCGACTCCCTCAGGAGCTTGCGCACCTTCGCGCCCCACTCCTGGTAAAACCCTTTCTGCGCGACGTAATACTTCTTGTCGAAGCCGCGCGTGCCGAGCACGGCGCCCTCCTTCAGCTCCTTCTCAAGCCGGGCGGACGCGTCGCGCGCGTCCCCCTCGAACTCCATGACCACGTACCCGTACCTCGCCAAATGCGCTTCCCAGGAAAGGCCCGCCCGCTCGCTCAGCCTCTCCTCCCGCGCCGCGGGCTTTTCCGCCGGAGTAGCCGCCTGCCGCTGCAGCCCGCTTATCGCGAGGAGGTACGCTTCCTGCGACAGCCCGTAAACGCCTTTCGGGTAAACCTTGGTCGAGAAAAACACGAGGTCGCGCTTCTTCAGCGCGTTCAAGAGCACCTGCTCGCGCGCGTCCAAGTCCATTCCCCTGACCGTCCGGTTCTCCATGCGCATCGCGGCCATCTTCTTCAAAAGCAGCAGCTCCTCATCCGTGACCTTCAGCGAAGAAGGCGGGCGCGCGAGCGGGGCAGCCGGCGGCGCCGCAGCCGCAACCGGCGCGAGCGCGTCCTGGCTTATCAGCGAGTAGATTCCGGGCTTCACCTCAATCAGCTCGAGCTCGGCGCCGTCCCGGATGCCGTGCGCCTCGCTCGGCAGCACGATTACGAAGCGTTCCCCCTCCCTCACTGCGCGCACGAGCATGACAAAAACAGCCTCGGCAAAGATTTGCGCCGGACTAAAATAAAACGGTTCCGCCCCCAATGCGGGCCAAAACGGGGCGAAGAGCCCGGGGGGCATCCGTTTTTTCGTTCTTCTTGCAGAAAGATTTTGCTGCCGCGGCGGCGTGGATGATTCGTAACATTTTTGTAACCATGCCCCGCCTTTTCGTTACATTTATGTAACGTTTACAAAGGCCTGCAGGCTTGGAGCTTTTCCTCCTTCACGTCGCCGCCCGGAAGCTCTTCGGAGAAAACCTGGGCCTGGAACCTGCAAAGCCTGGTTTTCGGCTCAAGCCACCAGTCCGGCGGAAGCCCCGCCTTCATGCAGGTTTCGCACAGGAACTCTTCCTCGCTCCACCCGAGCTCGACTGGCACCTGCGGCAAAAGCAGCCCCGAGCTGCCGCCGTACTCGACGATGAGCCCATCGCGCCCCACCCTGACCTCCTTCACCCGCTCTCCCGCTTTCCCGCATTTCACTTCCTCGGGCTTCGTGAGCACGCTCACTTCCACGAGAAGCCCGCCCATCTCCTCGGGCCGCACGGGCGGGAAGCGGGGGTCCTCGGTCGCCGCCAGTATTGCGGCGTCAACGAGGCCGTTGCCGAGGGGCGAGGTCGGCTGCGGGAATCCGATGCATCCCCGCAGCTCCTTTCCCGGGTACCGCCGGAGCGTCACGAAGACGCCGAGCTTTTCCCCGAACGGCTCCGGCAGGCCGCCCGGCCGCGGTTTTCCCCTGCCCGCAAGATAGCCTTCAATCGCGTCGCGCGCCAGCCTCACCGCTGCCGCGCCTTCTTTTTCGGAAAGCACGAAACAATTAATAACTCCCCCCAAATAAAAGGCATTCACTCGAATTTTGAAGGAAAAGCAATTGCACGCCCAAGGCGGAGCGCCGGGCGCGGCTTCTAAGGTGGTTTGGATGAGCGCGCGATGCGCCCTGGTTCTGGCAGTAGTCTCGCTTGCGGCCCTCGCCGCCGCGGAAAACGTTTTTCCCGACGATTACCCCGCGTTCTGGGAAAGCGCGCCACCCTACTCGATGGCGTGCGAGTCCGCCCTCCCCCGCCTCGGGCTCGCGCGCGCGTCCCCCATCGGCGAATACGAGGACGCGCAGCTTTCAGAGGCAGGCGGCTTCGGCGGCCCGCTTTCCCACGCGCGCAACGCGCGCAAGGAAATCGGGGAAGCGAAGGAAAGCTCCACGATAAGCTTTTACGGAATCGCGCGCCTCCCGCTTTACGAAAGCTACGCCTACAGCCTCCTCGTGGTTCCCGGAAGCGTGCTGGGCGGCTTTGCCGGCGGCCCGCCGGGGGCGGTGGTTGCCTCGGTCTCATGCGCGTCCGCGGCGCTCGACATGCCGATAGAGTCCCTTCCCCTCCCGTGCAGGGACGCGAAGCGCGCGTCATGCGATGGGATGGCGCACGCGGCGCGGGCGGTTGCCGAAGCGTCGCGCGCCGCAGAAGAGGCGCGCGCAATCGCCTTGGAGGAAAGCGGGGAGCTTGCGCGCATGGGCGCGCTTTGCGACGGCTTTTTCGGCCCGGAGAAAGCGGTTGCGGAGCAGGCGGCGCGCGGCCTCTCGCTTTCGCCCGATGCCGGGGAGCCGCCGGTTTCGGAAGCCGTTTCGCGCGCATGGGCGCTCCGGGAAAGCTTTGCGGGCGGAACCGTTGGCTCGGAGGACGCGGGCGCCTACGCGGACGCGTTCAACCTTCTTGCCGGAAGCGGGGGCCTGGTTTCCAGGTTTTCGCGGATAACCGTTTCCGTCCGCGCCGCGAAAAAAACGATGCTTGAATCGCTTGAAGCCGAATCCTCGGCTTTCGAAGCAGTGCGGGACGAGGCGGAAACCGAAGCCTCGCGGCTTGCCCGTGAAGGATACCTGAAGATTGACGCGAAAGCGTTTTCCGGCCTCGGGGGAGCGGCGGAAACCGCGGTTGGCGCGAGCGCGGCAAGCCCCCCGAGCGAAACCGTCAGGCAGGCGGAGGAGGCGCTGCGCAGGGCGGAGCGGCTGCATTCGGAGTCCGCCGCGCTCTCCGGCTCCGCGGAAAACTGCAGGGTATCAAGGGCGCTCGAAAAAATTTCGGAAGCGAGGCGGAACGCGGAAGCCGCGCTCGGCTCGTGCCGGCAGGCCGAAGCCGAAGTGGAGGAAAGGCTTTCGCGCGCGGAAGCCGAGCTCGCGGGAAGCGTGCGGGAAACGCGTGCGCGCGCGGACGCCCTTGGCTCGTCGCAGCCGTTCCCGGCGCAGCTGAAGGCGAGGGTTGCCGCCCTGCTCGCTGCCGCGGAAGAAAAAATCGAGGGCGCGCGCTTTTCAACCGCCGGAGGAAAGGCGGAGGCGTTCGCCGGCGCTTCCGCCCTCGTGTCGTCCGCGTCCGGCCTGCTCGGGGAAGGGGGCTTGGCGTTGGCCGGGTCCGCCTTCCGCGCAAACGAGTCGCTGCGCGAGCTTGCCGCGCTCTCCGAGAAGGCGGAAAAGGACGGGCTGGATTCCGGGCTCGAAAAGCGGTTCGTTTTGGAGGCGGACGCCTCGCTTCCGCTCGCGGGCGCGGAAGACCTCGCCGCAATCGAGTTGCGGGCGCGCTCCCTGTGCGAAGCGCTTTACGGGAAGGCGGAAGCGAGGTTCGCGCCCTTGAGCGCGCGCCTCGCAAAGCTAAGCGAATTTTCCGGCGAGGCGGAGGCGTATGCGTCAATCTCCGGGGAAACCGCGGCCGTCCTTGAGTCCGCGCAGGCGGTTCGGGAAATCGGGCGCGATTACGTTGCCGGAGGAAGGATTGACGCGCGGCTCGCCCTCGGCCATTACCTTGAAATCGAGCGCAGGCTCGGGGAAGCCGAAAACGCCTTCTCAAGCGAGAAAGCGCGCCTGCTCTCCAGAGCCCTCCAAGATTCGGCGCGCGTCCGCTGCATTCCCGTGCTTTCCGCGACCGCGGGCGCGAAGGCCGCGAAGCGCTCGCAAGTCGCGCTTGAAAACCGCTTCGGCTTCGGAAGCGACGGCGCGGTGGAAGTCTCGTTTCCCGACCCCTGCGCCATGCGCTCGCTGAATTTTTCCGGGGACGGGTTCGCGCTCCTGCATTCCGACGGCGAAACCGTGGCCGCGGTCATCGCGGGCGTCGCGCCCCGTGCCGCGTATTCCGCGGAGATGGGCGGGGAGGAATTCGTTCCCGTGCGCCACCTCGGCACCGTTTTCGCGGAGCCGCGCGTTTCCCCTGGCGCGCTCGAGGGCGCGGCGACCGTTTCGCTTGAGGCGTCGGAAGGCGTGGGCCTCCTCACGCTCCAAATCCCGCTGCAGCCGCAGCCCCCAACCTATTCCGGCGCGGCGGAAAACGGGGAGCTGCAGTCAATCCGGCAGTTTCCCGGAGGGCTTGAGGCCGTCATTTCAGGCGTCCGCAAAGGCGCGGCCTCGCTCAAGATAAGCTACGCGTACCCTGCGCCGTACGAATTGCGCCTGGGCAACCGTTCGCTTGAGCGGCTGGGAAACGCGTCCTACGTTTCCTGCGCCAACGCGACCGTTTCAGCAAGCATGCGCCTCCCGGGATTCAACGCAACAATCTACCTCGCAAACGCCTCGCCGCAGGATTGCATGGCAAGCGTGGAGGACGAAGGCGGGCCCGTCGCCTCAACAGTTTTCGGCGCCGCGGGCGGCTCGGCCGTCGCGTGGCAAGTCCCGCAAATGGCGTCCGGCGAAACGCGCGCGTACGCGGTTTGCCACAGGTTCACGAACGCGTCAGAATACGCGGCGGCCCTGCTCCTTGAAGCCGAGGAAAAGGAGTCGCTGCTGGCCGCCTCCGGCCTCCTCACCGCAGGCGAGCGCGGGCAGCTCGGGGACGCGGTTTCGCAGGGGCGCGAAAAGCTTGAAGCCGGGACGCCGGCCAAGGCGGTGCCCCTGCTCCTCGATGCGGTGGGCATGGAGGAAGCGCTTGAAGCCGCCGTGGAAGCGAGGGCGCTCGCCCGCTCCGCCTTCCAATCCGCGTCAGGCGAATTCCTCGAATCCCGGAACCAATCGGTTTCCGCGTTCACCGCATTCCGCGAGCACGGCTTCACCGGGGAGGCGGCCGCCGAATCCTCGCTACTCTCCGCAGCCGACTCGCTTTCATCGCATGCGGGCGCGCTTGCCGCGGCAGGCGATTACGCATCCGCGGCCGAAAAAATGCGGGAAGCCCGCTCAACGCTTTCGCAGGCCGGAATCGCGGCAACCCTCTCCCAAAAAGCGGACGCGCTGGCCGAAGAAATCGGGGCGGCCGAGGAAAGCGCGTCCCCGCTCCGCTTTTACGGCTTCGCCGCGCCAGATGAAGCCCGCGAGGCGCGCGAACTCCTCGAAAGCGCGCAAGCCTCTCTCCAGGACGGCGACCTCGCAGCCGCAGCGAAAAGCCTGCGCGAAGCCGCCTCAAAGGCGAAAAACGCGTCCGAAGAACTGGGCGGGCAATACGCGGAAGCGGAAGCCATGCTTGAATCCGCGGAAGCGTCCTTCAGGAAAACCGGGCCGCGGGCGGCTTCCGCGCTCGAAGAGCTCGGGCTCGCCTCCACCCTCACCGGGGCGTCGGAGCCGGCGAAAAATTCCGCGGCAAGCGGCCTCGGCGGAAACGGCTCTTTCGCGGGCCTCCGGGAAAAGCTGGACGCCCTCTCAGGACTATTTTCCGCGTGGTCTTCCGCGCGCGACAGGCGCGCCTTCATCGCCTCGCACGCGGAATCCGCGTCGCGCGCGAAAGCCGAGGCCGACGCGGCGAACGCGTCGTTGGCCGAGATGCAAGGCCTCCTCGCGCGCTACGAGAGCCTTGCCGAAAGCACCCTTGAGGACGCGTCGCTCAAGGAAATGCAGGCGGAAGCCCTGGTTTACGGGCAGCCGGAGTTTGCGGGCGAACTCGCATCAATCAACGGGTCGGTGGCTTCCGCGCGCTCCGCGTTCGGCGAGGGCAGGTTCGCCGACTCAATCGCCGGCTCGGAATCCTCGATTTCGTCTTCCGCAAGGCTTTTGGCCGCGGCGTCGCAGCTTGCCGCAAGGAAGCAGGGAGGATTCGAGGTGACGCCGCTTCACCTCGTAATCCCGGCAATCCTCCTTTCGCTCGCCTTCGCGTACGCGCGGGGCAGGCGGAAAACCGCGGCTCCCCCGAGGCGCCTGCAAAAGCCGCCCGGCCAATTCCCCAGTCCGTAAAGCATGGCCTGCGCTTTTCTGCTTTGCCCGCAATCCCCGCTTAGAAGAGTGGCGCAGGATAACTCTTGGGGTATAGACATCCATCAAACAAGCCCGCAGTTACCACTTTTTCCTCGTCTCTGACGCTGCGCAATCCGGGATGCACGAATGTCCCGCCGTGTTTCAAGTAATAAAGAATTATTTTCATGTTCTGCTCCCGGGCGTATTTAATGGCGGGGATGAAATCGCTGTCTCCAGTAATCAGAATCGCCTTTCCGACGCGTTTATCCGCCGACAAAGAGACCAGGTCAATCGTGAAACGCACATCAACCCCTTTTTGGGTGATGTGCCAGCATGGCTGTCCTCCTCGCTTCCTGCTGAAATAACAACCCTTGTTGGGGATTACCATACAGGTTCCATACCGGGTCAGAAATGAATTTTGCGTATCCAAATACGCCTGAAAACGTTGTTTTTGGGCAAAAAGGCTGCTTTCATAGTCGTTTGGAGGGTTATGTTTGTAGGGCAACGCGTCGTAAATGAACGTCCGAAAACGTTCGCTTGAGTGAAGAGCGCACAGCTTATCGGAAAATTTGGCATAGTCCAGATAATTGGAAAAACGCGCCTTTCCATCAGGCAACGTTTCAGTTTTTTGGTGGCCAAAATAACTCAATATTTTTTCAAAATAGCCTTGGTCAATGAAAACTGCTGCCTTATCCATCTCAGAACCCGGATTGCCAACATCGGCGGCTACCATCTGATAGCACGCCAATGCTGGCGCAAAATACTGACATGATTTGCCTCCTTTCGGTTTAAAAAGTTATCTGGCATTCCATCCCGGTTTCCGCGTGCCGCTCCCCGAAGCCTCACATTTTCAGCTCAAGCCTTCCCCTCTCCGCTTCCACGTACGCCGCGTCGCAAAACCTCTTCGTTCGCGTTATCAGTTCCTCGACTTCGCGCAGCGTCATCGCCGTTACGTCCATCTTCATGTTCTTCACCTCGCACCGGTTAGTGCCGCGGCCGGGAGTTATTGGCGCGGGAGCGGGGGTGGTTTCCGGTAACGGGCTTGATAACGTATTTAAACCAGCCGTCCTAAATTCATGGTTCGGGTGCGATGAAAAAACCGTCTAGGGCCCAAAGCTCCTTGGAGTTCCTCACTACTTACATGTGGGCAGTGATGCTTCTTCTCGTAATGCTGGGCTTCCTGTATTACCTGGGGGCGTTCAGCGGCCTCCGCTACTCCCCGCCCGCGTGCTACGTGATGGAGGGCGTGAGCTGCACGTCGTACGCGATTTACGGGAACTCGTCCGGCTTCGTCGTCGCCTTTTCCGGCCAGAACAACCTCGGCTTCGACATCGGCTTCGACGACAACGCGGTCGCCGTCACGGCCGAAAACCTCGGCCTCGCAGGAAAGAACACTTACGCGGGCGACTGCTATTCCTCCAACCCCGCCAATCCCCCAATCGTCGAGGACGGCCGCAACTACACGTGCATGGTGGTGATTGGCTACACCCAACGGGTCCCGCAGCCCGGCGACGTGGAAAGCCTGCAAATCGTTTTCAACTACAAGAATTGCGGGGCGGACCCTTCCTATCCCTCCACAAAGAACTGCAATACGCAGCGCGTGGTCAGCCATTCGTCGGCCGGCTCGATTTACGCGCGCGTTGAAAGCCTCGCCGGCTCGAGCCTTGAAACGCTTTTTTGCGGGAACGGCGTGTGCGACACGCCGCTCGGGGAAACGGCGGGGTCGTGCTCCGCCGATTGCCAGTCGTCCCGCGCGTACACGGTAATCCTGACTGCCGAGCCGACCAGCATTCCCGCGGACGGCGCCAGCACGTCCGCGTTGACCGCGACCGTTTACGACCAGTTCAACAACCCTTACCAGACCACCGATGACCCCGTGCACTTCCAAATCGTCGGCGCGTACGGAACCGTCTCGCCTCCAGAGAACGCGACCAACGCTTCGGGCATTTCGCTTGCCACGCTCACCTCCTCAGCCGTCCCGGCCGCAATCACGGTCAACGCGACCTGCGAAAACATAAGCGCCTACGCGACCGTGACCGCATACTCGACGATTCTGCCGGGCTGGGTTTACGGCTACGTTTTGGACGGTTCGGGTGCGGGCGTTGAGGGCGCGTTGGTCAACGTCACGAACGCGACGGGTTCGCCGACGAACGTCACGGAGGGGAGCGGGTACTTCATCGTTTACGGTTTGGATGCCGGGACGTACCAGATGAGGGCGAGCAAGACCGGTTATTCCGACGGCATGAGTACGTCGGTTGTCAGCAGCGGGGCGGGCACTGAAACCAATTTGACGCTTGTCATAATAGTTGAAGAGGGTTGGGTTCTCGTTCCGGGGAATCCGGAGTTTGGCACCGACGACTTTTTGGTCATGAAGTATGAGGCGAAGAACGTTGGCGGTGTGGCAACAAGCAATTACAGCGGGACGCCTTGGGTTAGCATTAACCAAACAGACGCGCAGGCGGCTTGCGAGGCGGTTGGAGCGCATTTGTTGTCCACGGCCGAGGCGCAGACGATTAATCGTGATGTTGCGTCGGTTTCGTCTAACTGGTTGAGTGGTTCGGTCGGGAGCGGTTGCATGTACGGCGGGCACATGGAGTGCGATGGGGCTCCGTGCAACGTGGCTTTCAATGCTTCTTCCAATGATGCGGAGGGTTGGTGGAATGGCACTTCAAACGTTCACAACGAGGGGGTGCAGAATTGTCCTTTCACAGCGGCTGAAGACCGGGGTAATGAGACTCGACGGACGTTCACTTTGTCCAATGGGCAGGTTGTTTGGGATTGGAGTGGCAACGTTTGGGAGTGGATGAATGGCAGTTGCCAGGCTGGGAATGGGACGGGTTACTGGTATAATTCTGGCGGGTGGGTTGAGTGGAGCAATTCTAATTTGGATGATTTTGAGCGTGCGACGTTGGGTCCGTCGGTTTCCTCTTGGACTTCCAGCAAGGGCGTTGGCAGGTATTACGGTTGCACTGCCAACGGTAACGCGTTCCTTCGGGGCGGTGATTTGGCCAGCGGGCTCAGCGCCGGTGCGTTCATGCTGTACTTGAACTACGCTCCAAGCTCTTCGTCCTCTCCCATTGGCTTCCGCTGCGCGAAGAGTGCGCCGAGTGCGTTGGGCTGGGTTTACGGCTACGTTTTGGACGGTTCGGGTGCGGGCGTTGAGGGCGCGTTGGTCAACGTCACGAACGCGACGGGCTCGCCCGCGAACGTCACGGAGGGGAGCGGTTACTTCGTCGTTTACGGTTTGGATGCCGGGACGTACCAGCTGAAGGCAAACAAGACCGGTTATTCCGACGGCATGAGTACGTCGGTTGTCAGCAGCGGGGCGGGCACTGAAACCAATTTGACGCTTGTCATAATAGTTGAAGAGGGTTGGGTTCTCGTTCCGGGGAATTCGGAGTTTGGCACGGACGACTTTTTGGTCATGAAGTACGAGGCGAAGAACGTTGGCGGTGTGGCAACAAGCAATTACAGCGGGACGCCTTGGGTTAGCATTAACCAAACAGACGCGCAGGCGGCTTGCGAGGCGGTTGGAGCGCATTTGTTGTCCACGGCTGAAGCGCAGACGATTAATCGTGATGTTGCGTCGGTTTCGTCTAACTGGTTGAGTGGTTCGGTCGGGAGCGGTTGCATGTACGGCGGGCACATGGAGTGCGATGGGGCTCCGTGCAACGTGGCTTTCAATG
>JAQTMQ010000032.1 GCA_028714235.1 Candidatus Iainarchaeum sp.
GAACACGATGACGCGGTCGCCGAGGCGCGCCGCCTCGGAAACGTTGTGCGTGACGAACACTATCGTCTTGCCCGTTTCCCTCCATATGCGGGTGAGCTCCTCGTGCAGGCCGTCGCGCGTCTGCGCGTCAAGCGCGGCGAAAGGCTCGTCCATCAGGAGGATTTCGGGGTCCATCGCGAGGGCGCGCGCGATTGCCACGCGCTGCCTCATTCCGCCCGAAAGCTCGTGGATGCCCGAGTTCGCGAAGCGCGTCAGGTGCATCATGCGCAGGAGGCCCGCGGCCTTCGCCTTGCGCGCGGACTTCTCCATTCCCGCCATCTTGAGCCCGAACTCGATGTTTCCCGAGACGGTCAGCCACGGGAAGAGCGCGCCGTCCTGGAAAATCAGTATGCGGTCCGTGCCCGTGCCCGAAACCGGCCTCCCGTCAACCCGCACGGTGCCCGAATCCTGCGTTTCGAGGCCAGCGATGATGGAGAGGAGGGTGCTCTTGCCGCAGCCCGATGGGCCGACGACGCACGCGAACTCGCCTTCCATCACTTCCATGGAGACGCCCTCGAGGGCGGAAATGGGCTTGCCTCGCGACGCGAAGGATTTTGAGACGCGGTCGAGCGAAATTTTCGGCTTTCCCATCCCGAATACCCTTTCGCCCCCGAGGCCTAATTAATACGACTCGTTCAGGCCCTTCTCGCGCAAGACCCCGTTGAGGATGGAGAGGTCGTAAATGCCGGAAAGGTCGGGCTCGGTTTCGCCGAGGAAGCCGAGCTCGAACGCAGCCCTCGCGCTCTCGAAAAGGGACGACTTCACGGGGTCGTAGGTGATTGAGAGGCGGCTGAACGCGTCGTCGAGCTCGTCCGCCCTGATTTCCTTCCCGGTGAGCGCCCTTATCTCGGAGTTCAGCAGCGGCTTCGCCTCGCCCGGGTGCGCGTTGATCCACTGCGTCTCCTCCACGTGGACCTTCAGCCACTTCCTGACGAGGTCCGGGTGCTCCTCCAGGAACCTGCGCCGCACGATTATGTTCGCGGTGACGAACTTGCCGCCCGGCCAGAGGTCGCGCTCGTCAACGAAAACCGTCCCGTTCCCCTCGCGCACGAGGCGCGCGCCCCACGGCTCCGGGACCCACGCGCCCTGGATGTCGCCGCGCGCGAAAAGCGTGAGGATGTCCGGGTTCGCGGTCGGGATTATTTCAACCGTGCCCCCCTTGTCCGTGGTCGAAAGGCCGGCCCTCTGCACGTAAATCCGGAGCGCGACGTCCTGCGTGTTCCCGAGCTGCGGGCTTGCGAGCCGCTTCCCGGAAAGGCCGGCGGGCGAGGAGATGCCGGAATCGTTGCGGACGACGAAGGCCGCCCCGCCGCTGCACGCGCCCGAGACGACCCTCAAGGCGTCGCCTTCCGAGCGGATGTAGCCCGTGATTGCCGGGTTGGGCCCGATGTAGACGATGTCCACCTCCCCGGCGAACATCGCCTCAATCGCGGAAGGGCCGGCGTTGAAGACCTTCGCGCTGATTTCGACTCCGTCGCCGAGCTCGCGCTGGAAGTCGCCCCTGGAGAGGCCGACGAGCGCCTGCGCGTGCTGGATGTTCGGGAAATAGCCGACGCGCACGACCTCCTTTCCCCCTCCGCCCGAGAGCGCGGGGAGCGCGAGCCAGGCGCCGGCGGCGACGAGCAGGACAAGCGCGGCCGCGGCGTACGGCCTGTTTTCGGAGACGAATTCGGATAGCTGACCCATTGAACCACGCCCGCTCGAGTTTTAATTAACTGTAATTACCCTATTTGTTGCCGCCCCGGCTTTTTAACGGTTTCGCGCGGGAAGGTATAATAAGAGGCTAATTACAGATAATTAGCGTTGGTTTCATGGCGTTCACGACGGTTTCCATCCCGAAGGAGCTTGCCGGCAAGGCGAAGAGGAGGATTAGGGGGACGGGCTTCCATTCGCTTTCCGCGTACGTCACCTACATCCTCAGGCAGGTGCTCGTTTCCGCGGAGCTGCGGAAGGGGAAGACGAAGGCGTTCTCGCGCGAGGACGAGGCCGAGCTCCGCAAGCGCCTCAAGGCGATGGGGTACATATAGGGTGGCAGGGTTTGGACAGGCTTGACGAGCTTGAGGCGAGAAGCGTTTACGTCATCAGGGAAGCGTACGCAAAGTACCGGAACGTCGCCATGCTCTGGTCGGTGGGCAAGGACTCGACCACGCTCCTCTGGCTCGTGCGCAAGGCTTTTTTCGGGGAGGTGCCTTTCCCCGTGGTGCACCTCGACACGTCGTACAAGTTCGCCGAGATGTACGAGTTCCGGGACAGGATTGCGAAGGAATGGGGCCTTGACCTCATCGTCGTGAGGAACGAGGAGGCGCTGAAATCGGGCGCCGGGCCCGGGAAGGGGAAGCTCGACTGCTGCACGAAGCTGAAGACGGATGCCCTGAAGCAGGGCATTGACCGGCTCGGGTTCAAGGCCGTGCTTCTCGGGATAAGGCGGGACGAGCACGGCATAAGGGCGAAGGAAAGGTATTTTTCTCCCAGGGACAAGGATTTCTCGTGGAACTACAAGGACCAGCCCCCCGAAATCTGGGGCCAGTTCACGGTGAAGGCGGACGACGAAACGCACATCCGCGTCCATCCCATCCTGCACTGGACGGAGCTGGATGTTTGGAGGTACGTGCGGAGGGAGGGGCTTCCGGTTGTCAAACTGTATTTCGCGAGGGGCGGGAAGAGGTACAGGAGCATAGGGTGCCAGCCGTGCACGAGCCCCATCGACTCGGACGCCTCGACCGTTGACGAGATTATTTCGGAGCTCGAGACGACGCGGGTGGGCGAGCGCTCGGGGCGCGCGCAGGACAAGGAGCAGGCGTACATGATGCAGAAGCTCCGCCTGCTCGGGTACATGTGACGGTGTTTTGCGATGGGGAACGACCGCGAATTCCTGGGGTTCGTGATCACCGGGCACATGGACCATGGGAAGTCCACGCTCATCGGCAGGCTGCTTTTCGACACGGGCTCGCTTCCCGAAGGCAAGATTGAGGAGGTCAGGAAGACGTGCGAGCTGCTTGGAAGGAAGCTTGAGTTCGCTTACGTCGTGGACCACCTGCGCGAGGAGAGGGAGGGCGGGATGACGATTGACACCGCGCAGACCTTCTTCAGGCACGGCGGGAGGGATTACGCGATTATTGACGCGCCCGGCCACAAGGAGTTCATGAAGAACATGGTCACGGGCGCGTCGCAGGCGGACGCGGCGGTGCTGATAATCGACGCCTCGGAAGGCCTGAAGGAGCAGACGCGGAGGCACGCGTACGTGCTCGCGATGCTCGGCCTGCGCGATGCGGTCGTCGTGATAAACAAGATGGACCTGGTCGGGTATTCCGAGGGCGCGTTCGAAAAGCTGAAGGGCGAGGCGGTCGCGTTCCTTTCAAGGCTCGGGATGGCGCCCCCGCACGTGATACCCATTTCGGCGATGAGCGGGGAAAACGTCGTGAAGCGCGCGGAAAGCATGCCGTGGCACAGGGGGCTGACGCTCATCGAGTCGCTTGCCGGCATGAAGCCCAGGGAGTCGCTCAAGGCGAAGGCCCTTCGCCTCCCGGTCCAGGACGTTTACGGGTTTGGCGGGAAAAGGGTGGCGGTCGGGAGGGTTGAAAGCGGGACTCTCGCGCCCGGAATGGAGGCCGGGGTGCTGCCTTGGGGCGGGAAGGTCCGCGTAGGCGCGCTCGAGGGCTTCGGGAGCCGGCCGGAGAGGGCGGAGTGCGGCATGAACGCGGGCTTCGCGGACGCGGCCGGGCTCAAGAGGGGGGACGTGGTTTTCGCGGGAAGCCCTCCTTTCTCAGGGAGAACCATCCGGGGAAGCGTTTTCTGGCTCGGGGCGAAGCCGCTCGCGAAAGGCGAGCTAGTCGTGTGCAGGATTGCGACGCAGGAAGTGGTGGCGAAAGTCGAGGCAATCAGGAACAGGATGGACTCGTCGACGCTTGAAGTGATTGAAGAGGACGCGGAAAGGCTTGAGGGGACCGAAGCGGCCGAGGTCACGCTTTCGGCTTCGGCGCCGCTCGCCTACGACCTGTTTTCCGGAATCCCAACGATGGGCAGGTTCGTGCTCGTGCGGGACGGCCTCGTGGAAGGCGGCGGAATAATCGCGCGGGCGGTAAAATGATTGCGGTTCTCGGGATTGACGCGCTCGAGGCGTCGTGCGTGAAGAAGTTCGGGTGCAGGAACCTTTCGCAGGAATCGTGCGGCGCGACCGACCTTTCCGGCTTCTCCGAGCCGCGCACGGTCGTCATCTGGTCCTCTTTCCTCTCCGGAAGGAACACGGAGAGGGAAGTGCTCGCAAGCAAGGACATGTGGGGGTTCAGACTTGACGCGAAGGACACGTTTTTCTCCGCTTTCGAAAGGTTCAGTGCGATTGACGTGCCCGGCTTCTCGCAGGACGTCGCGCAGCACAAGAGGGAGCGCGAGGCGCTGAAGGGCTTTTTCGGCAAGAAGGTGACGGTGGAGGAGTACGACGCGATTGCGCTCGAATGGCACAAGAAGGTGAGGGAAGAGTTTTTTTCCGCGCTTGAAGGGGATTACGGGCTCGTGATGGGCTACTTTGACGCGATAGACCTGGTGGGGCACCTGAGCTTCGGAGTGGAAGGGAAGATGAGGATGCTTTACGACGAGATGGACGGGATTGCTGGGAAGGTGCGGGCAATGGGGAAGGGCCCGCTGCTCGTCGTTTCGGACCACGGGATGAAGCCGCTCGGAAGCAGGTACGGCGACCACTCGGAAAGCGGGTTCTGGTCGCTCAACAGCAGGAAGGACCTCGGCATGCCGAAGCCGGAGGATTTCGCGCGGATAATCGCCTCGCTTTGAAGCGGCGGAAGAAAAATCCGTAGGCACGGACGCCGGGCTTCAGTTTCCAATCGTCCCCAAAACGCGCCGCAGTCCCTGTTCCAGCGGAACGGCTTGCTTCCAGCCAAGAATTTTTTGCGCTTTTGAGGTGTCCGCGGAAAGCTCCCTGGCTCCCCCCGCGAGGTCGGGGGAGGGCGACTCCGCAACCGGGAGATTCTTGCCTGAAAGGGACGAAATCGTTTCCGCGACTTCCTTTGCCGAGTAAAGCTTTCCGCCCCCGATGTTGAAGACGTCGCCGGCCGCCTTCTCGTTCGAGGCCGCGAGCAGAAACGCCTCAATTGCGTCATCGACGTAAAGATAATCCCTGCGCGCCGCGAAATCCCTGATCCGTATCGTGTCCCCGCCAAGCTGCCGGGTTATGGTCGGAATCAGGTAATCGCCCCGCTGCCCCGGGCCGTAAATGTTGAAAAAGCGGAGGGTCACCGTTTTCAGGCCCCTGAACCTTGAGTAATAGCTGCAAAACGATTCCGCGAGCGCCTTTGAGGCGCCGTACGGCGAGGACGGAGCGACGGGATGGAGCTCGTCAACGGGCATGCGCTGCGGCACCCCGTAGACGTGCGAGGTGCTGGCGAGCACGACGAGCGAGCAGGCCTTCGCGAGGGCGGCCTCGAGAACCCCAAGCGTCCCAAGCGCGTTCACCGAGAGGGCCTCTTCCGGGTGCTGGCTGCAGTACTGGGGGTTTGCAAGGCCGGCGAGGTGGAAGATTACGTCGCCTTCGCGGAAAACGGGCGTCAGGATGCTCTTGTCGCGGACATCGCGCTCCCTGTCGATGGGGAGAACCTCCGCGCCCAGCCCGGAGAGGCGGGAATGGAGGCGGGAGCCGAGGAAGCCGCCTGCTCCGGTGATTACCGCGCGCTTGCCCGAAAGCCATGCCATCGCTAGTGCACCTCTATGCCTATCAGGTCGTCGCGGGACACGTAGTAATCAATAAGGTCCTTGAGCGTCTTCTCAAGCGGTATTTGCGGGCTCCAGCCGAGGTCGGCTTTCGCTTTCGAGTAATCGCAGCGGAGGAGCATCACCTCTGCGGGCCGGTAGCGCGCTTCGTCAATCTTGATGGACATCTTGCCATTCATGCCACCTATTTCGATGCATTTCTGGGCGAGGTCCCGTATGGAGATTGCGTGCCCGCTCCCGAGGTTGTATGACTCGCCCGGCTTGCCTTTCTCTATTGCGAGCATGTAACCGCGCAGGATGTCGCGCACGTCCGAGAAGTCGCGCTGGGGATTGGGGTTGCCTATCGTGACGTCGGTTTGCCCGAACCGTATTCCCCGCGCAACCTGCCTCGAAATGACGCTTGTGACGAAATGGAGCCCGCGGCGGGGCCCGGTGTGGTTGAATGCGCGAGTGCGGACCACGTTTATCCCGTAGCACTTGTAATGCGTGTAGCAGATGTAGTCGCCCGCCACTTTTGAGGCGGCGTATGGCGAAAGCGGGCGCAAGGGGTTCGTTTCTCTTATGGGCGTCTCTTCCGGGTGGACGAGCCCGTACTCTTCGCTCGAGCCCGCGAACTGCATCCTTTCGACGGTTTTCCCGCGGCGGATTGCTTCGAGCACGTTCGCGGTCCCGAGGATGTTGGGCTCGTAAGTCGCGTAAGGCGCCTGAAAGCTCAGGGGTACGAATGACTGCGCGGCGAGATGGAATACGACCGTCGCCCCGCTTTTTTCGAGCGCGTTCAGGATGGAGGGCACGTCCATCAGGTCGCCTTCGATGAGGTTGACCTTTCCCTGGAGGTGGGCGATGTTGGGGTAATGGGGAACCGCATGCCTGCGGAGAAGGCCGTGCACCTTCGCTCCCATGGAGATTAGCTTTTCGGCAAGATGGGAGCCAAGGAACCCGGAGATGCCGGTAATCATCACGTCCCTGCCCGCCCAGTAGGATTCGGATAACTCGTTCAAGCGAACCACCCCTAAAAAAAATTGCCCTTATCGCCATCCCTATTAGGCTGTGAAACGCATTTAAGGGTTTCAGTCGCCGTGGAGGGCGCGCCCTTTTACGCCTTCACCCACCTGAGGGCGGCGCCCGCATCCTTTTTCACGCCGTACTTTTTGAAGTAGTGGAGGATGCGCGCGACGTCGCGCGCGAGGAACTCCTCCGCCTTGGGGTGCTCGAGCACGACGCCCTGCCCGACGTCAATCAGGTAGGGGACGGCTTCCGGGTAGCCGTGCATCAGGACGTTGAATTCGCTGAGGTCCGCGTGCACGAAATTGTTCGCGTAAAGCCTTCGCGCGTAGCCGAGAAGCGTTTCGCAGTCCTTTTCGGGGTTGTCGCTCCCAACGTCCTTGAGAGTCGAGTCGGGAACCCCTTCTTCGCCGATGAACTGCATCAGGAGGACGTTCTTGTTGAAGGCGTATGGCTCGGGCGCCGGGACTTTCGCGTCAAGGCAGAGCCGCAGGTTCCGGAACTCCTTTCTCGCCCAGGCGTACACGATTTCGCGCTTGGAGTGCTTCACCCTCGAGAAGCGCGGGTCGCCACGCAGGTAGTCCGTCATGCGCTGGAAGTCGGAGGTGGCTATCCTGAAAATCTTGACCGCGACGAATTCGCCTTCCCCTTCGAACTTGGGGCCGGCCCGCGCGCGGTAGACGTCCGCCTCCTTTCCGGTGGAAACCGGGTAATCGAGGCCGTCTATAAGCCCCTTGTTCATGAAGGCGCGGAGCGTGAAACGGGTCTGCGAATCGAAGACGCCCTCCTCCAGCTTGAGGGAGCGCTTCATCACCTTGTCCTCGCGCGCCGGCAGCTTTTTTTTCCAGAGACGGAGGGCCAACCGAACACCAAAACTAGTACTTCAGCAGGCCCCGCCTCTTGAGGGCGTCCGCCTGCATGTGCGTGTAGCGCCAGACGAGGTCCGCCTTGTGGTCGGAGTCAATCTCCCACGGCTTGACGATGACCACGTCGCCGTTCCTGACCCAGATGTTCCTGCGAATCTTGCCCGGGATGCGCACGATGCGCTCCTTTCCGTCCGAGCACTTCACCTGCAGCCTGCTCGCGCCCATCATGCCTTCCACGATTCCGAGAAGCTCGCCTTCCTGCTCTTTCGGGAGGCGCGAACGCATCGTTTCAACAGGTTGCTCGACAGCCATTTTTTCATCCCTTTACCGGCGCCCTGGCGCCGCAAGCCTCGCAGACGAGCATCTTCCCGCCCGCAGGGGATTCCTGTATCTTCGTGTCCGGCTTCTTGCATTCCTTGCACAGCACATACAGGTCCACGAAAAGCTTGAGCCTCTCGGCAAGGACCCTGTCCGTGAAGCGCGCGCTCAAGACGAACCTGGGGCCGTCAAGCGACGCGGGCACGGCAAGCTCCTTGGTGAAAAACTTGGCGAGCGCCTTGGGGTCGCGCCGGAGCCTGCCCGCGATGAACTCGAAATTCCGGATTATGGTCTTGTTTCCCTCGATGATTGAATCGATGACGGGCATCTCGAACCTTTCGACGGCGGTGGTCTTTTCCGGAATCTGGGAGTAGCCGCGCTCAAGCAACTTGTCGTAATCCAATCCAGCCAAGCAATAACCTCAACTAAACAATAAAACAATAGGAAGTAGGATTACACGCTGTCGGTATAAAAAGGCTTGCGGGGAGGAAAGGGGCCGGGAATGCCCTGGCCCCTCCCCTTGGCCGTTGCTACCCGCCGCCGAAGAGCCCGCCCGGGGTCGCCTGGACCACGTTTGAGGCGTGGGCCTCCTGCCCCGCTATGTCCACCGTCGTGACGTAGTAGGAATAGGTTTCCCCGTTCTCGACGTTGTTGTCCTGGTACGAGCGGGAGCCCGTTGCGCCAATCCTCGAGAAAAGCCCCAGGCTCATCGTGCTCCGGTAAAGGCGGTATTCCCGAATCATGCCGCTGTCGCTACCGTAAGGGGGCGACCACGACAGCCGCACGTACGAGTCCCCGGCCGAAGCCGAAAGGTCGGATACCGGCCCGGGCGGCCCGGTGAGCAGGTAGATTCTCGCTTCCGCTGAAGCGCTCCCGACGTCGTTCCTGCACTGGAAGCTGACAGTCTTGCGGCCGTCGCCCGCCGACAGCATGAAGGCCTTGCTCGTGCGGAAGGATTCCCACGCGCTCCAGTCGTACCCGAGCTCCATGTACCTGCACTGCTGCGCCCTCGTGGCGGCAAGCCTGAGCTGCACGTTCTGCGAGGTCGTGTACTGCGCCCCGCCGTTGATCTGGATGCTCAACCCGGTCGGCGGGCCCGACTCGAGGTAAATGCTGGAATACGTGGATGCGGTGCCGTAGTCGTTGGAGCACTGGTAATAAACGGTCTTGAGGCCGTCGCCGCCCTTGAGGGTGAACTGCGCGTACGGCGCGTAGTCCGCCCACGACGTCCAGTCATAGTTGTCCTGGCTGAACCTGCATTGGGAAGCGCCCTGCGCGTGAAGCGACAGGTCGACCGTCTTGACCGAGGTCTGCCCCGCCCCGCCGTTTATCTCGATGCTCATGCCCGAGGGAGGGTATGGAGGGATTACTTGGAGGGTTACGGACGCGGTTGCGGTGCCGACGTCCGCCCCGTTCGCCTTCTGGCAGTTGAAGTACACGGTCTTCGCCCCGTCCCCGTTGGAGAGCGTCCACGACTTGCGTGTCGTGTAGGCCTCCCAGGCGCTCCACGAAACAGTGTTGTCGTTTGCGAACCTGCACCTGCTCCCCGCAAACGCGTACAGGCCGAGGGTCACGTCGCGCGAGTTGACCTTGCGCGCGCCGTTGTTGATGGAAACCGAGATGTAAGGGGGAGGGCTCGAGTCCAGGATGACCGTGTCCTCCACGGTGTCCGACACCGTGCCCCCCGAGTTCATGCACTGCGCGAAAACGTTTTTCGTCCCGTCGCCGTGGGCAAGGGTCCACTGGTAGCCGGGCGCATACGCCATCCACGCGCTCCAGGTAACGGCGTCGTTGGACAGCCGGCACTGGACCGCCTGCGGCGCGGTCACGCTGACGGCAACGCTCGCGG
>JAQTMQ010000033.1 GCA_028714235.1 Candidatus Iainarchaeum sp.
CTTCGGCCCCGGCGTCGTCGTCTACTGGCTCGGGTTCGTGACCGACGCGCGCATGCCCCCGGAGTTCGCCGCGCACGTGATTCTCGCGGACGAGGACGACTTCAAGGGCCAGCCGCCCGGCCCGGAACCGCGCGCAGGCGCCTCATCCTTTCGTTGAGCCCGCCGTGGGTGTCAAGGAAGCGGAGCGCCTTCGGCCTCCGCGAAAACGCGAGGTTCGCCCTGGAAATCTTCTTGAGCGCGCTTAGGAGCGCGTCGCCGTAGCCGAGCCCGCCCGCGAAGGCGTCGGCCTCGAACTCAAGCTGGCGCCGGAGCCAGAACGTGGCGAGCAGCGTGATGCCCAGGCCCGCATACGGGCCCGCGGAAACCACGAGGTCCGCGGCCGCGTTCGTCCCCTTGGCGAAGAAGAACAGGGGCGTCGAGAAGACGGTGAGCAGCAGGAGGTAGCAGGAAACGTAGAAGACCGTGCTCTTCAGGAGGTGGTTCTTCATCACGTGCCCGAGCTCGTGGGCGACTACGGCCTCCATTTCCCGTGGAGCGAACTTCGCCTTGTCCAGCAGGTTTGCGAACAGGAATATGCGGACGCTCCCCGAAAAAATCCCGACCTGCATCGCGTTCGTGTAAGTCGAGCCGGTGGAAGGGAGCACACGCACGCTTTCGGCGGAGCATCCGACGCGCGAGCAAAGCGCGGACATGCGCGCCCGGGTTTCCCTATCCTCGACCTCGCGGCTCCGGCTCACGACCTCGATGAACCCGGGGACGAAGGGCGCGATTGCGAGCATGGCGGCGATGGCTATGGCGGGAATGGCTATCTCGCCAAGCGGCCCCTTGAGCGGGGCGGTGAGCCTCTGAAGGTTCAGGATGGCGGTGAACAGGAGCAGTGAGAGGAACGCGCCCCCGACAGTCACCCAGAAAAACCTCCTCGCCTTTTCGAGCAGCGCGTCCACGCTCATCTCGCGAATCATGCCGTAGTCCCGCTGCGTCCGCATGGAGGCCACGACGTACAGGAACAGCGGGGCGAAAAGCGGGGCGAAAATCGCGGCCGCACCCGCGGCCGGAAGCGCGGGAACTGCGCACAGCACGTTGATGCCGAACAGGAGCGTGACAGGCACGAGCGCCGCGCAAAGCAGCACGTTTTCCGCCATTTCGCGCTGGTACCTCGAGCGCCCGTCCCTTCCCTTCGCCGAAAAAAGGATGAGAAGGGGCACGGCGCACACGAACGCGGCGGGCAGGACGTAGACCGTGGCGAGCTCCAGCCCCCAGCTCCGCAGGCCGACGCCCGGGTAGCGCGCGGAGTAGTAATACCACAGCGCGTAAACGCCCTCGGCGAGCCGCTCCCGGGAAGCGCCTCCCAAGTCCGCTTCAAGCGACCGCGCGAGCGCTTCCTGCTCCGCGGTCGGGAACGAAACGAACTCCCATGCCGACTTGAATCCGCCGTAGGACGCGAGCAGCCTTTCCGCATCCCCCGCGCCCGCGGGGAGCGCGGGCGGGCTCCAGTCCGCCTTTTGCGCGAGGTAAAAGTAGACGAAGCTTGCCGAGGCGTGCGATTCCGCCCACTCCTTCGCCTCGGCCGCCCTTGCCGCGGCAGCAGGGTTCGCGGGGTCCGAGGCCGACCTCATGTGAAGCGCGTAGGCGGCCAGGTAGTTTTCGTCAAGCCCGCGCGCGGGCACTATGCCTTGCGACGCTATCGCCCCGATTGCGCCGGAAAAGCCTTCGAGGCCCGACAAGTCGCCTTTCGCCTCGCCGAGCGCGAGCGCGCCCCACGCATCCCCTTTTTCGCGGGCAAGCGCCTCCGCCTTTCCCGTGAACTCCGGGTAATCCTTTCCCATCTCGCCGAGCGCAATCATGCAGGCCGGCTCCGCGCACCCGATTCTTTGCGCGCGCGACTTCAGGAGGGTGAGGCCGCCCGGCTCGGGAAGCGCGTAAGACGCGGCGAGAACCAGCACCGAAAGCACGACGATGAACCGTAGCCCCCTCAAGCAGACCACCGGGAAAAGCTCAATCCCAGGAAAGCTCAACCTCGTCAACCCTGAACCGCTGCCTCGGCTTCGCGGAGCAGGGCGGAACCGCCCTCCCCGCCTTAAGCAAAAGGAAGCCCGCGTACGCGACCATCGCGCCGTTGTCCGCGTTGAATTCCGCCGGGGCGGCCGCGAACCTTGCGCCCCTCTCCGCGCACATCAGGGAAAGCATTTCCTGGAGCCGCCTGTTCTGCGCGACGCCGCCGCACGCGACGACCCGCCTTTTCCCGGTCAGCGCGACGGCCCGCTCGGTAGCCTCCACGAGCATCGCGAAAGAGGTTTCCTGAAGCGCCCTGCAAACGTCCTCCTTCCTCCTCTCCGCGAGCGCCTTCACGGCGGCGGTGAGGAGCCCGGTGAAAGCGAGGTCCATCCCCTTCACCGTGTAGGGAAGCCCGAAAAACTCGCCTTTCTCCGCGAGCTTTTCCACTGTCGAGCCGTGCGCGAAGGGAACGCCGAGCTCGCGCGCGAAGGCGTCAAGCATGTTCCCGATGCCGACGTCAAGCGTTTCCCCGAGGACCCGGTACCTTCCGCCTTCCCGCACGATTACCTGCGTGTTGCCCCCGCTCGCGTACACGACGACCGGGTCGCGCGCGCCGGAGAGCAGGCGCGCTGCCTCGATGTGCGCGACGCAATGGTTCACGGCCGCAAGCGGCTTGCCGTTCCTCGCCGCAAGCGCCTTCGCGAGCGCCGCCCCCACCTGGAGGCACGGGCCCAGGCCCGGCCCCTGCGTGAACGCGATGCCGTCGAAATCGCGAATCCCGAGCCCGCTTTCCGCGAGCGCGGCTTCAAGGACGCCGCGCGCCCGCTCGGCCATGAAGTCCGCGGCCTTGCGGGGGTGAATCCCTTCCGCGCCGCCGCGGTAGAACGCCTTCTCGTTCGCAAGGAACCTCCCGCCGGAAAACACGCCGACTCCCAGCGTGTGCGCGCTCGACTCGATTCCGAGGACGCGCATCTAGGCCAACCCCGAAAGCCCGGCGGGCAGCATGCTCCCCAGGTGGATGACCAGCACCGAAATGAGGTTGAAGGACGCGTGCGACGCGATGATGACCGCGACGCTCCTCGTCCGCAGGTAAAGAAGCGCAAGGGCCGCGCCGATTGTGAAGGCGCCGGCGAACTCGGCGACCGAGCCGTAAGAGTAGTGCGCGGCCATGAAGGCGAGCGACGAGACGGCGACCGCGGCGGCGAGGACCGCGGGCGGGCTCGAGAACCAGTCCCTTGCCGCGAGCCCGAAGAGCCCGAAGAACCCGACGATTTCCCTTATGAGGAACGCCCTGAAGAACAGTTCTTCGCCGATTGGAGCGACCGCCACCGCGAAAGCCGAAACCCAGAGGGGCGACTCGAGAAGCAGGCTGGACACGTTCTCAAGGTCCGTGACCCCGAACGCGAGCCTGAGCGCGAGCGACTCCATTATTATCGCGGGGTAAAGCAGGAAAACCGTTGCCGCCACGCCGAGCGCGACGTCGCGGGCGAGGCCCCGCCGGGAGAAGCCGAGGCAGGAAAGCGATTGCGGGAAGGTTTTCCCCTCCACGCGCCCCATCCAGGCGAACGGGAGGCTCGCGAGGAAGGCGGAGAGCGCGACCGTCGCGAAATACCGGGTTGAAAGCGCGCCCAAAAGGAAAACGGCGAGAAGAATCGCGGTGAGCGAGGAAACCCACGCCTTTTCGCGGAGGGCGATTGCGCCCATGGCGGCAAGGCAGAGGAACGCGGGCAGGGCGAATGCCGCGAAGCCGAGGGGCGGGAACGCACGCTGCAGCGCGAGCCCAGCGGCGAGCGCGAAGAAGAGGGAGGACGAGAAAAAGGCTGCCGAAACCAGGCCCGGGAAAAACCAGCCCGCGCCGGTTCCGGCGGAGCCGGCGTCAGGCCTTCGGCTTGCTTTCGAAGTAACCGCACTTCCCGCACGAGCGGCGGTCCGCATGCTCGCCGAGCCTGACGCCTGGGCCGCATTTCGGGCAGTACTTCCTTTTCTCGTACGGCTTCACCTTCTTCTTCGGCTTCGTTGGCTTCGCAGCCGGCTTCTTCTCCTCTGCCATGAAAAATCACCTTACTTTTTCGCGGGCGCCGCCTTCGCTTTCCCCTTCTTCGGCGCCTTCTTCTCCCCCTTCTCGCGCAGAACCGCGTGGGGAAGCTCGACCGACGCGGATGCCGCGTCCTCGTAGACCTTCGCGTACCCGGAAAGCGTGTTCTTCCCGAACCCCTGCGCCATCCAGCCTATGACCGTGAGCTCCGGCTTCGAGTTGAGCGCCGCGCACAGCTTTTCCTTCACTTCCTTCCTCGAAGGCGTCGCGCCCTCGAATTCCACCTCGAAGCGCGCCTCGGCGCGCCTGAGAAGCCTGTTTTCCTTCCTGTCCTTCACTGAAATCTCCATCGCGCTTCACCCTTCAAAAACCATTCAATGGAAGCAATCACGAAATCCTGTTGATGAGCTTCCTTCCCATCGTTTCTATGAACTCCACTTCCCTTCCCTGCACTGCGTCCGCCCTGAACTCGTCCGGAATCTTCATCTCGAAAGTCTCGAACGTCGCCAGGTCCATGACCTGCGCCATGTCGCCGGTGAGCGAGACAATCTGGCCCCTCTTCCGGTCGATTATGGGAATCTGGATGTCCGCGTCGCTCGGCTTGAGGAGCGTCTTCTTCGTCCCCTCGAAAATCGCGATTGCGGTGACCCTCATCTTCGCCGCCCCGTGCTTTCCCGGCGCGGAAACCTCTATTTCCACCACCTTGCACGGGACGCCGTCAACCATCACGTACTTCCCAATCTTCAACTCCTTCATTGCGCCGTGCTCAAAATCGCTCATGCGGAAACCCTCTCGCCGCAGCCGAAGCCGCAAATAAGCTGAACCGAATGCAAAGCTTTTAACATGGGGAATTTTTAAACCCCCCTTATAATGCATTTCATCGACGCGCACTGCCACCTCGACCGCTTTCCCGACATCCCGTCCGCGGCAAGGCAGGCGAGGGAGGCGGGCGCGAAATCAGTGGTGTCCTCCGGCTACGACCTCCCCTCAAGCCTCGCGTCCCTTGAGGCCGCGCGCGAATTCCCGGGCTTCATCCACGCTTGCGTCGGCCTCGCGCCGACGACCGCGATGGGCATGCCGGAGCAGGAGCTCCTGGAAACCCTCGCGCAGCTCAAGACGCTCGCAAGGAACGCGGTCGCGATAGGCGAGATAGGCCTCGACTACCACTGGCCCTCCAAGGCCGGGGAGATTGACGCGCAGAAAAAAAGCTTTTCCGCCCAGCTGGACCTCGCCATGGAGGCGGGCCTGCCCGCCGTAATCCATTCGCGGAAGGCGGAGGAGGACGCGATAAGAATGCTTCTCGAGAAAGGCGTGCGGAAAGCCGCCCTCCACTTCTTTTCCGGCACGCCCGCCCAGGCGGAGAGGGCGGCGGCCGCCGGCCACCTTTTCACCGTCCCGCCGATAAGGTCAAAAACGCGCGCGGAAACGGTTTCCCGCATCCCGCTCGACCTCCTCCTCCTCGAATCCGACGCGCCGTACGCCGGGAAGACGCCCGCCGACTGCCTGAAATCGGCGGAATTCGTTGCCGAAGCGAAAGGCATTTCAATTCATGAAGCCTTAAAGGCAACAACGGAAAACGCGAAGCGCTTCTTCAGCCTGGGCTCGGGGAAGGAAAGCGATTGATTGCCATGGTCAGCGTGAAAGTCGTAGACAGGATAAAATCCCTCATTCCGAAGGGAAAGCGCGGGGAAAAAGAGAAGAACATCGCCCTCCTAGTCGACGGGCCCAACGTCATCAGGAAGGAGATGAACCTCGACCTAGAGGGCGTGCGCAAGAAAGTGGCGAAATACGGGCGCATCACGGTCTCGAAAGTCTTCCTCAACCAGTACGCCTCCGACAAGCTCATAGAGGCCATGACCAACCAGGGCTACGAGCCAGTCATCAGCACCGGCGACGTCGACATAACGATGGCGATTGACGCCATGGCCCAGGTCTACAGCCCGCACATCCAGATAATCGCCCTCATGACGCGCGACATAGACTTCCGCCCCGTCCTCATCAAGGCGAAAGAGCTCGGGAAGGAAACGATAGTCATCGGCGCCGAACCCTTCTTCTCGGCCGCGCTCAAGAACACGGCCGACGTTGTGATATACGCCGACGCGAAATAGGGCCGCAATGAAGAGTTTTTAATAACGCGGGCCGAAAACTATCCCGCTTTTGGTTTTTTGACCGGGGGAATTTGGGTATGGCAGAAAAAAGACCGTTCGACGTCCTCAACAACGCGCTCAACAACAACGTCCTAATCAGGCTGAAAGGCGGAATGGAGCTCCGCGGCACCATGGCCTCCTACGACGTCCACATGAACCTGGTGCTCGAAAACACGGACCACCTGGAAAACGGGGAGCTGAAAAGGAAGCTCGGGACCGTGCTCCTGCGCGGAGACAGCATCGTGTTCATCTCGCCCGCCTAGGCGCCCATGCCTCCCTTCAGGAAATTCTTCTCGACCGCAGCGTACGCCTTGCGCCCGTTGTCCCAATCCACGAACATTATCGCCGAATCCGCGGAAGTCGTGATGCTGAAAATGTTTATCCCGGCGCACGCGACCGGCTCGATGAAGCGCGCGAACATGCCAGGATGGTCGATGAACTCCTTCCCGGTGGCCGTAACCATCGCCAGGTTCTTCATCAGCGAGATGTAAATCTCGGGATGGTGCTTGCGCGCCTCCTTCACCATCGCCGCCCGCGCCGCCGCGTGGTCCTCCTCGTCAACGTAAAAGCTGCACGCGTACTCGCCGCACGAAACGCAGAAAATGTTGACGCCCGCCTCCGCGACCGCGCCCGAAAGGTCCCCGAACAGCCCCGCGGTCACCCGCATCCTCTCGCCGGTCAGCGTCAACGCCGCAACCGGCCGCTTATACAGCTTCAAGTCAAGCACAGACTCACACCCCGCGCGAGCAAAAACCCCGAGTCAAGCCACACTTTGCCGGGGAAACTATTTAATGATTGCCCGCCCCAATAACCCCCCGAACAAGGCAAAGGGCTCGTAGCTCAACGGCAGAGCGCCCGCTTGGCGTAACCCTTTTCCCAGGCGCCACGTTCGCCGCCATCCAGCAGGGGCGGCTCGCCGCGCCGGGTAAAAGCGTTAACGGAAAATCTAACGGCTTGCATGACGCTTGCTGGTTACAAAATGCGGGAGGCTAGGGGTTCAAAACGAAGGAAGGGGGCTTCGCGCCCCCTTCCTAACGCTTACCATCCCCGCGATGGTGGCCGCCCAAACCCCCCGACGGGGGAAGGCGATTGGAAATCCCCTCGAGTCCATCAACCCCTTCCCAGCGCCAGCCGGCTCCGCGGGACTCCCGCTTCCGACGGCAGCCAACCATTTTTAATTCCTCGGGCCAAAATTCGCACATGGCCATTGAAGACAACCTTTCAAGCGGCGAGAAGGTGTTGAGGAAGTTTTACCCCAGCTTCTGGAACTACTGGGCATGGTACCTCCTCGGCGCGCTGCTCATCTTCCCGGGAGTGATTCTCCTCGTGGTGCCGGCCCTCGTAGGAATCCTCATAATCCTCTGGAAGGAGCTCGCCCGCCGCGGGACGACCTACCTCGTCACGGACCGCAGGATAATGAAGGAAGTCGGCATAACGGGGAAGACGACCACCTCCACCATCTACCAGAAAGTGACGGACGTCCGCTCCTCGCAATCCATGATCCAGCGCATGCTCGGAATCGGCGACATCTACGTCAACACCGCGGGAGGCGAAGGCCCCGAGATAGTGATGCGCGGAATCGGGGACATGCCCGGCGTAAAGAGGCAAATCGAGGAAGCCTGGGCCGGGACGAAAAGCGGATGAGAAAACAAGGATCAACGAGTGGGCCCGGCCGGAATCGGACCGGCAGTCTCCCGCGTGTCAGGCGGACGTCTTGGCCATTCGACTACGGGCCCCCAAAGAAGGCTATGTTTAGGGATGCTCGCATTTTTAATTGGCTCGCCCCGGTTTCCGCGGGAAAAGGCGCCGCCTTTTCCTGGACGGGTCAGAGCTTGTACCCGAGCTTCCTCAGGAACTCCTTCCTGCGCGCGACGTCGCCCGCGCCCTCCGCCCCCCTCGTTTTTTCCCCGTCAATGACGCCCATCACGCCGCGCCTGCCGCCCCCGGTTTCCGCGACCACCACGTCAACCGGGTTCGCGGTCGCGCAGAAAACCGTGCAGACCTCGGGGACGCTCTTGATTGCGTTCAGGACGTTGACCGGGTAGGCGCCCCTGAGGAAAACCATGAACGCGTGCCCGGCGGCGAGCCTGAGCGCGCTGCTTGCGGCGAGAAGCTTGAGCTCCTCGTCGTTCCCCTCCGCCCGGACCAGGCAGTCGCCGGACGACTCGCAGAAGGCGACGCCGAACCTGGCCGTCGCGCTCGAGGTGGCGACGGCCTCGAAAATGTCCTCGACCGACTTGATGAAGTGCGACTGCCCGATTATCACGCTGACGTCGGCCGGCTTCTCCACCTTCACGGCCTTGAACTCCAACGCCATCCGACCACCCCGTTCCCCCGGCTACCTTGGCTTCACCCTGCACCGGATTTCCTTCACGAACTAATAATAGTATATCAATAGTTTACGGAGTGAGCCGCGTCCTGTCCCTCGGGAACAGGCACGCCTCGCGGATGTTCTCCTTTCCCGTGAGCTTCATCGTGAGCCGCTCGAGGCCGATGCTCCAGCCCGCGTGCGGGGGCGCGCCCATGCGGAAAGCGTTCACGTAGAACTCGAACGCCTCCGGGTCCAGGCCGCGCGCCTTCAGCGCGGAAACGAGGACGTCGGCCCTGTGGATTCGTTGCGCGCCGCTCGAGATTTCAAGCCCCTTGTAGACGAGGTCGAACGCGTTGCAGATTTCCGGGTCGTCCTCGCGCGGCATGGAGTAGAAGGCGCGCGCCTTGGTCGGCCAGTCCGTGATGAAGAACAGCTCCTCGGGGATGAGCGAGAACAGCTTTTTTTCCTGCTCTTTCGTGAAGTCCCCGCCCCACTCCATCGCTGCCCCGGCGCCCTCCAGCCTCTTCACGCAGTCCGAGTACGCGTAGCGCGGCACTTTTTCGGGGACGGAAATCTTCGCGCAGGCGTTTTCCAGGAGGTCCGGGCAGTTTTTCTTGACGCTCGAGAGGATGTTCAGCATCACCTGCTCGAGGACGTCCATCGCGTCCGAGTGGTCGCAGAAGCCCATTTCGGCGTCCATCTGCAGAATCTCGTTCAGGTGCGTGGTCGTGTTGTGCTTTTCCGCGCGGAAAACCGGGACGGTCATGAACACGCGGTCCATCCCCCCGATTACGGCAAGCTGC
>JAQTMQ010000034.1 GCA_028714235.1 Candidatus Iainarchaeum sp.
CCGGAAGGTTGATTATGTCCACCCCGGCCTCCTCGACCGCCCTGCACACCTCGACCAGGTAGGGAAGCTCGGTGCGCGTCGCGTCCATCGGCGAATACATGCACTTGAATCCCGCGTCCTTGACCATCTCCACCGCGCGCACCGCCTCCTCCCTCACGCGCTCCCGCGTGTAGCCCGGCATCTGGTCCCTGATGTGTATGTCCGAAGTAGAGATGAACGCGTGCACCACGTCCGGGTTGCAGTCGAAGCACGCCTGAAGGTCCCCGGGCTTCACGCGCGCGAGCGCGCACACCTCGGCTTCGAGGCCCATGCCCGCGATTCTCCGGACTATCGCCTTCTCCTGCGCCGAGTTTATCGGGAAGCCCGCCTCTATGACCGCGACGCCGAGCCTTGAAAGCTGCTCGGCTATCGCCTCCTTCTCCTCCGGCAGGAGGGAAACGCCGGGGGTCTGCTCGCCGTCGCGCAGCGTCGTGTCGAAAACGCCCACGCTATCCGGCAACTCGAGCCCCTTCCTGACCGCCGGGTCGAAGTTGTAACCGCTCACGTAACCCTTCATGGGAGCACCGGGGAGAACGCGCGCCGGCGAAATATAAACTCTATGACACAAAAGGCAGATTTTTATATGATTTGGCGCAAATATGCCAACCATGACAAAAAAGGTGAATGCCGCGAACACGAGGAACGAGGTCTGGAAGCTCATCGACAGGGACCCGTCGCTCAAGCTCGACCTGGAGCGCGGGCTCATCAACGTGCGCGCCCTCGCCCGCCACTGCGTTTCCGCCGGCGTCGCCGGGACGGAGGACGCCGTGATTTCCGCAATCCGGCGCTACCCCGCGGACAACAAGGCGAACAGGAAGTACCGCCACGCGCTCGAAATAATCGGCCAGTCCTCCATGTCGAGCAAGAGCAGCATCGTTTCCATCGCGTTAAGGAAGGGTTCGGAGACGCAGGAAATCCTCCCCAAGCTGTTCGCGTGGATTGACTACGAGCGCGGCGAAACGCTGCGCATCGTGCAGGGCGAGGAGTCAATCAAGCTCCTGATTGACGAAAAGAATTTGCAGAAGATGCTCGCGCGCATCCCCCAGAAGCTCATAATCAAGGTCCAGAGGAACCTCGCGGAAATCAACATGCACCTGCACCCCGACGCGGTGAACACGCCGGGAATAATCCAGGTCCTCACGGGCGAGCTGATGAGGAACGACGTCAACATCTTCGAGATAATGAGCTGCGTCCCCGAAATGCTCGTCTTCGTTGACGAAGGCGATTCGGTGCGCGCTTACCAGGTGCTGTTCGAGCTCTGCCACAGGAAATAGGCGGGTTTTTGGCTTTTTTTGGGCCGTGAACCGCGTTTTGGGGGATGGCTTATTATTGTCGGCTTTCCCAATGTTGTCCTCAGTAGGCGGCGGGTAGTTCGTCTTATCGCCCTGTTTCGGCGGTTGAAGGGCACGGCGCCACGGGAAAAAAAATAGGTGAATTTGGAATGGGATTTGAAGACAGTGGAGGAAGAGGAGGAGGACGCGGATTCGGCGGCCCGCGCGAAATGCATGACGCGGTTTGCTCCGAGTGCAAGCAGCCGTGCCAGGTGCCCTTCAGGCCGACGGAAGGCAAGCCGGTGTACTGCAGGGACTGCTTCGCCAAGCGCAGGCCGAGCAGGTACTAAAAACGAACAACAGGCGGTGAAACCCCGCAAACCCTTTTTTTGTTTCTTTGAAAGCCTAGCTGCGGCACCGTAAAAAAAACAAGCCCCCGGAGGGAATTGAACCCTCGACCTATCGCTTTCCCGCAACGGTACTCGCGACTGTGCGTTTAACGGACGCTAGTCGTTTTTCCGTTAACGCTTTTACCATACCGCCGGGCTGCGAACCCGGGCGATTGGGAAAAGGGTTATACGAGGCGATCGCTCTACCGCTGAGCTACGGAGGCCTAATTGGTTTGAGGGTAGGATTAGGCGAGGCGATTATTAATAAGTTAGCGTTGGCTTCGTCGGCTAGTTCATCAGGAATACGGCGAGGTTCAGGAGCGCGGCGAAGCAGCACCAGGCGAGGTATGGAACGAGGAGGAGGCCCGCCGTGCGCGAGATGCGGTGGAACTCGCGGATTGTGAGGGCGAGGACGGCAAGGAGCAGGATTATCGTCGCGAGGCCGTAGAGGGGGGAGCGGAGGCCGAAGAACGCGACCGACCAGAGGGCGTTGAGCGCGAGCTGCACCCCGAAGAAGGCGTACGCGCGGCTTGCGCCCTTCTTCCGGTTTTCCTTCCAGGCGAGGTAGAGGGAGACGCCCATTATGGCGTAAAGCGTTACCCAGACCGGACCGAAAACCCAGCCCGGGGGAGTGAAGAACGGCTTGTTGAGGGACGCGTACCACGCGGGTATGGACTGGAGCGTGAAGATTGAGCCGAGCACGCCCGCAAGCTGGCAGAGGAGTACGCAGGCAACGAGCTTGAAGGCCTCGCGGAAGTTGGCGTGCTTCATGACCATCCGGTTAAGCAAGGCCGCGCGCCCTATTTAACCTTTTGTCCGGGTTGCCGGGATTGCGGGCTTCAGGCCGCCGGGAACTTTTTCGCGTTCTCGCGCAGGACTTCTATTCCGGGCAGCTTTTCTCCGCTCATGAACGCGAGGACCGCGCCGCCGGCGGTGGAGATGTGGTCCACGGCGATGCCGAGGTCGAAGGCGATGTTTCCCATGTGGCCCCCGCCGATGAGGGAGTACGCCTTGGAGTGCTCCATCGCCATCAGGATTTTGACCGTGCCCTGGAGGAAGGTGGGGTTCTCGTACATGCCCATCGGGCCCTTGGAGAGGACGGAGCGGGCGCGCATGATTTCCTCGGTGTAGATGCTTATCGTCTTCTCGCCGATGTCGTTTGGCGGGTATTTCTTCAGCTTGGCGTCGGTGACGAGCACCTCCTCCCTTCCGCCCCTTGAGATTGCGATGTCCACCGGGGTTTCGATGCGCTCCCTGAAGAGGGAGTCAATCGTTTTTATGCGCTTCAGGAGCTTTTCGAGGTCTTCGCCTTTCTCCGTGATTACGGAAAGCGTTTCGGGCGGCGCAAGCCCCCTCGCGTTGAGGAAGGCGTAGGCCACCGCGCCGCCGAGCAGGATTTTGTCCACCGTGTTCGCGTAAAGCGTGGTCTCGATGACTTTCACGACCTCGGAGAGCTTGTTCCCTCCGACGACGTAGACGGAGGGCCGCCTCCCCTTTTCCACCGCGCGGTACATGGCGTCCATCTCCTTTTCGACCACCATTCCCGCGCAGGAGGGGACGAGGACCGGGAAGCCGGTGACCGACGGCTGGGAGCGGTGCGAGACCGAGAAGGCGTCGTTTATGAAGACGTCGAACTTGGGGGCGAGGGTCTTCACGAGCGTCGTTTTCGCGTTCTCCTCCGCCGGGGCGTTTTTCGCGTCCTCGTCAAGGAACCGCGTGTTCTCGAGGACCAGGATTTCGCCGGGCTTGACCGCGTCTATCGCCGCAAGCGCCTTGGGCCCGATGAGGTCGTCGCAAAAAATCACCTTGTGGGTGTCAATCGTCTGGCCGAGGATTTCGGCGTGCTTGGCGAGCGACACGCAGTCCGGCTGCCCCTTCCTTCCCTGGTGCGAGATGACGACGACTTTCGCGGCGTCCTTCAATGCCGCGAACGTGGGCCGGTAGACGCGTATGCGCATGAACTCCAGGGGCTCGCCGTTCGGCCCGAGCGGCGAATTGAAGTCGCACCTCACGAGCACCCGCTTCCCCTTGAAGCTGAAATCCCTCATCGTCCTGAAGCCGTCCTCGTCATTCGCCACCAAAACACCCCGTGAAAGACTAGTAGGAGGCCGCGGCCTCCTTTCCCTTCTCGCCGACAAGGATGGTTGCCGGGAATTCGCCTTCCCCGATTTTGAGCGCCTTGTCCGTTTTCGCCATTGACGTCTTCGCGTCGCACGCGTCCATCGCCGCGCGGATTGCGTCAATGTTTTCCGGGACGACGTTGGCCTCGTTGTGGATTGCCATGAAGAAGATGAGCTCGTCGCCCTTGACCGTGACCGAGTCCGCCCAGACCAGAATCTTCATCAGGTCGTCCCTGCCGCCGCGAAGCGATGCCGTGTCCCTCCCGTAATCCATGATTTGCGCCGTGCTCAGGAGGCCGTCGGCGCCCGAAATGAGCTTGACGCGCGGCGTATTCTGGAATACTTTCAGCACTTCTTCCTTGGTCGCGGGCCTGTTGAGCCTGGCTCTCACGGAGTGCACGTGCATGAGCGTCGTGTTCATCTTGAATGCGACCGTCGTTATCTTGAGGTCTGGGAGCACGGTCTGCACGTCCGGCCCCTGGTGGGACGGGACGGTGAGCTCGGGAACGATTGCGTTAATCGGCCCGGTCTTGATGTCGTTCGGGTCCGCCGCCCTCCGCATCAACACCACGAAGGATTCCGCGATTCCGAAAGCCTGGTTGACCGCGTTCAGCGTGCGCGAGAGGCCGGTCGTGTTGCACGAGACGACGCGGATGAACTGCTTGCCCCTTGCCTTGTCGTAATTGCATTGGGCGGTGAACGAAACTTCGGCTACGTCCTTCTTCTCGCCGCCCTGAAAGATTGCCTTTTTCCCAAGCTTCTGGTAGATTGGCTTGTAAGTGGCCCCCACTTTTCCGGGCGTGCAGTCCACGATGACGTCGGCCGCCTTGAACAGATCTTCCGCCACGCCCGCGCAGGGGACGCCGGCCTTCGCGAAGTTCGCCCTTGACGCCTCGTCCGGGACGAAAATCCTGCAGCCCTTCAAGGCCGCGGTCTTGGCGGAATAATCCGGGTGCTGCTTAACGACTCCGAGCAATTCCATGTCATCCTGCTTCCTCACCGCGTCCGCGACGCGCTTGCCGATGACTCCGAAGCCATTCACGGCTACCCTGACGTTTGCCATGAGCTCACCACCCTCCTGAAAAGGGGTGCGAAGCGCACCCGCGGATATGTTCTCGGCGAAGGAATTTAAACAGTTCGGAGGCATTTAAAAATGCGCGGCGCGCAATAATCAAAACCGAAAAGTTGCCGAGGTGGCAGAACCTGGTATCGCGCCAGTAACCCTTTTCCCAGGCGCAACGCCCACCGCCAGCCAGCATGGGCGGTTCGCTGCGCCGGGTAAAAGCGTTAACGGAAAATTTCCGCTTGAAGGGTTGGCGAAACTCGAGCCAGGCGGGAAAGCTGCCTGCCGGAAATCTGGTTCCCGCAAGGGATTAGGAGTTCAAATCTCCTCCTCGGCGCCCGCCCCCAATCCTCCCGCCCCAGGCGCGGGCCCCGCCGGGATTACTGGGGCACGTACTCGTAGATGAACAGGACGTCGCCCGCCGCGGTGTGCTGGAAGCCGCTTTCAACGTCAGTGTACCGCATGAGCATCTTTCCCCTGAAACTGCTCCCGGTGAGCCCGGTTGCCACCGCAACCGCGCCAGTTACGTTGGAGTAGCACTCCTTGCTCCAGTTGACGAGCAGCGTGTGCCCGCCGTTGGGCACAATTTTTTCCGGCAGAAGCGCGTCGCCGTCCCCGAGCGTGGCGTTCGTTTCCTGCGTGCAGCGAAGGTGGGTAACCTGAATCGTGTGCCCGGTTCCCTGCCCGAGGTCAAGCGAAAACGAGCCGTTCTCGTTCAGCGCGAACCCCCTGCAGTTGAAATCCGCGGGAAAAACGCAGTACGGCACGGGCTTCGGGTTGAAGACGCCGAGAACGAGGATGATTCCCATCACGGCCGCGAGCACGATGAGGGCCCACCCGTACGTCAAAAGGTACTCAAACGAGCTCTGCCCCTTCAATCCGCGCGCCGCCCGGACTGGCTGCACGACGCCGCCCTGCCCGCTGCTTGCTTCCAGCTTCCCTTCCCCCGGTTCCATGACATGCCGCCTTGGTGGAATAACGCGCCCGCTCCTTAAAAAAGGATGGGGACGGAGTGCCCAAGCCGACTGTGCCGTAGAAGGGGCGCCGGGCGCAACGCGAGCGCGCCCGCGCAGGCACCCCGCAGCTTCTTGCCCGGAGGCTCACGCGCACCATGAATACGAGCTGTCCTTCATGCACAACTCGGCCTTGAGCAGCTCGTTGTCCGCCTCCAGCCGCTCGTTGCCCGCCTTGAGCTCCTTGATGGCTTCTATCAGGTATGCGTTGAAGCCGTAAGGCAACCCAAGCGTCTTGGAAGTCCCGTTGCCCACCAGCCCCGCGTCTTTTCCGGTTGAGCCAATCTCCCCCACCCATTCGGGGAAGACTGTTTCAACTTCCTGGGCAACGAAGCCGGCCTGAACCCCGGTCAGGTTCCCATGCTCGTCAGGGTTTATCCAGTTGAAAGTGACGCCTCTCAGCCGGGAAAGCCTTTCGAGGGCAAGCGCGCCGTCAATGCCTGAAACGTTTTCCTTCAGCCGCCCATCGGAAGAATCCGTCCAAGAACCGCCGCCAGGCTTTCCGGCCGAGTTCAATGAAAGATGCAGCTGGTAGCTTGGAGAACGCACCCCGATGCCGACGTGACCGATTGAACTTATCCTCAAACCCGAGGTGTTCGCGATCCACGGGGCGAAAGTCATCCCGTTTCCGTAGTAGATAAATGTGACGTCATTTACATCCACAATGGCGTTATACGCGCCCGCGTAAACGGTTCCGGGCAGTATCTTAAGCCGCCGGGTCCCGTCGGTTAGCTCCACGCCGCCAAGGGAGGCGTTCTCCTTCAGGTACAGCTTCATGGTAGCCGAGCTCGCCCCGATGCCGACGTTGCCGTTGTTAAGAATGTACAACAGCCCGGTATCGTCCGTCGTTCCGTGAAACTTGTAGGCGAGGCTTGCATCGGAGGCTCCCACGTGGTTATAGAAAAGCGTTGACCCAGCATAGTTTTGGAAAGCGGTATTGACCGCGTCATTGCTAATCTGCAGGTATGACGAGCTTCCGCTGTGGTTCCGGATGCGAAGGATGCCGGCTACATCCAACTTGGCCGCCGGGCTCTCCGTACCGATGCCGACGTTGCCGTTGTTAAGGATGGTCATCCTGGACGTTCCCGAGCTTGTCTGGAAATCTATGCCGTAAGCAGCCGTACCCACTATTTTTTCCCCGCCCCCGTAAAAAACAAGTCCCTTGTCGGCCGTGCCGAATTTAACGTTCCCGCCATCGACTTGCAGGCTGTCTCCCGGGCTCGCCGTACCGATGCCGACGTGACCGAACGAATTTATCCTCAAGCCCGAAGTGTTCGAAGCCCATGGTGCGAAAACCATCCCGCCGGAACCTATAGTGCCCCCGGAGTAAACAAACGCGAGGTCATTCGCCTGCACGATGTTGTTGTACGAACTCGTGCTAACGGTTCCGGGCATTACCCTAAGCCATCGAGCCCCATCCCCCAAGAACACGCCATCCAACGCGGTATTCGTGAAAACGTCCAGCTTTCTAATCGGGCTCGCCGTACCCACGCCGACGTTGCCGGATACGGTCATGTTGCTGGAAACGTTCAACAGGCCGCTCGTGAACGTTACCGGGCCGGCAGCCGCCGCCTGATGGAAGGCAAGCAATGCCGCCACGAAAACAGCCAAGACGCATGTGCGGTTCCCCATCTCAAACACCCCTCAACTTTTTTGCCCTTTCACAAGGCTTCAAACACAAATAACAAACATTCCATTCACGCCATTTCAAGGCGACCCGTTCTGCACCAAGGCTCCGGTAAGGCACAGGGTTCCGGACGGGCTTACGTAAAGGACGTTTTCGACCGTCGCGTTCCCCACGGCGAACGAGCCGTCCGGCGCGCTGCAGCTTGGGGCGTAGCCGGTGCAATCCCCTCCCTCTATGCAAAGGCTTCCGGTGCTCGTGACGTACGAGTGCGCGGTTCCCCCGGAATCCTTCATTATGATGAACGACCCGGCCGGAGGGCTGCCGCAGCTGCCCACGCTGCACGTGCTTTTCAGGACGATGCTTCCCCCGTCCCAGAACGAGGCGACGTTGGTGCCGCCGTCATCCTGGAAGTAAACGACGACCGACCCGCTGGGCGTAGGCGAGGGAGTGGGCGTCGGGCTTGGAGTCGGAGACGGCGTCGGGGTGGGCGGGCCCGGAGTCGGAGTCGGTGTAACCGGGCCGGGAGTTGGAGACGGCGTAGGAACCGGGATGTATTCGGACAGCGGGCCGGCGCCGTACCTCATGACCACGTCGCCTACGAGCACGTGGCTTACCCCGGTACTCACTCCGTTCGTATCAAGGTCGTCGTATTGCACGTAGATTTTTCCCTTGAAAACGTTTCCCACCGAGCCGAGCGCGACCGACGAAGCCCCCGTAACCGCGTCGTAATTGAAGCACTGCTGCGAGCCGTTCGCGATGAAATCGTGCTGCCCGTAATAAACCTTGACCTGGTAGGCAAGCTCGTCCGCATCCCCGAGAACCTTGTCGGGCTCCTGCGTGCAGCTGACGTGGGTAACCTGAATCGGGTGCCCGGTGCCCTGCCCCAAGTCAAGCGCGAAATTGCCGGACGTGTTAATCGCGTACGCGACGCAGCTGACGTCCCCAGGGAAAATGCACGAGGAGGAAAACGAGGCGCCAGGATTGGAGAGATTGAGCCAGAAAAGGATGGCAATCACGGCAACGAATATCAGGACGGCCCAGCCGTAAGTCGTCAAATACTCTATCGCCGACTGCCCGCGCGCCCTCTCGCTTCCACCCTTCGCCCGTTTCATGACCTGCCCGCTGGAGATTAACGGTTCAGCTGGTTAATAAACGCGACGGTAAGGAATGGGAACTGGAAAAGGGGAGGATGCGGGGGGCGAACCGGCATCGTCAAAAACGTGGCCGTAAAGTCAGCCGTATGGGGCAGTTGAGCTGGCACACCTGAAACCGCGGTTGCCGGCCGCGTAGCTTGGAGCGTCGTTCATGTGCAACGTGAACGCCCC
>JAQTMQ010000035.1 GCA_028714235.1 Candidatus Iainarchaeum sp.
AGCCGCGAATTTCCGGGAGGCGGAAGCCGAGGCGAGGCGGATAAAGGAGGAGGTTAGGGCCGCGACCGGCCTCACCGCATCAATCGGGGTCGGGCCGAACAAGATTGTCGCAAAGATTGCGAGCGACTACCGCAAGCCCGACGGCCTGACCGTTGTCAGGGCAGAGGAGGCGAAACGCTTCCTTGCGCCCCTCCCAGTGAGGAAGCTCTTGTGGGTCGGGAGGAAGACCGAGGAAGCCCTCGCCGGGCTCGGGATTGCGACCATAGGCGGGCTCGCTTCCGCGGACCCGGGAATGCTGTTCGAAAACCTCGGGAGGACGGGGCCGGCGCTCCGGCTCCTCGCGCAGGGGGTTGACGACAGCCCGCTCACCGACTCCTGGGAGGCGAAGTCCGTGGGCGCGCAGGCGACTTTCGAGGAAGACGTTTCCGGGAAGGACGAGGTTTTTGAGAGGCTTGACGGGCTGTGCGAAGACGTTTTCGCCAGGTTTCTTGCCGAAGGCGCGCTTTACAGGACCGTGACGGTCACGGTGCGGTTTTCCGGCTTTGAGACGCACACGAAGGCCAAGACTTTGAAGGAGGCGTCCTCGGGGCTCGACGTGATGAAGGAAACGGCGCGCGGGCTTCTCGCCCCCTTCCTTTCGGAAGGGAAGCCGGTGCGCCTGGTTGGGGCAAGGCTGTCCGGTTTTGTCAGCGCGAAGGGGCAGACCCGGCTCGCCGAATTCGGGTGAGCCGCGACCGCGCGAAACCGGCTTCGCGTTTAAATACACTTCCAGCGAAAAGATTCACGCCAAGGTGCATTGATGGAACGCAAATTGTTTGCCGCAGCCGTGGCGCTCGCATTCGCCTTCCTCCTCGCTGGATGCGCCATCCCGGGCTTCGACCGGCTTTTGGGCGCGACGCCGACCCCCACGCCAACGCCCCGGCCAACGGAAACCCCGGCGCCCCAGAGGACCGCGACCCCCACGCCCGTAACGTGCCCTTCGTCATGCGATGACGGCAACCCTTGCACCGCGGACGACTGCGGGCCGAGGACGGATTTTGCGTGCGAGCACATCCCGCTCTCCGGCCCGAACGCGGATTGCGGCGGGAGCGCGGGAACCTGCCTTGAATACGCGTGCGCCAACGGGACGTGCGGCTCGCGCCCCAAGGTTCCCTGCTGCGAGAACGGGCTGTGCGAGGCCGGCGAAACGTGCGCCTGCACGGACTGCGCGTGCGCGGGTGCAGGCTTGTGCTGCGGCGGCCAGTGCATGGCGGCAGCCTGCCGGGCTGACGACCAGTGCGATGACAACGACGCGTGCACCTCCGATTCCTGCCTGAATGCGGGCACCTGCGAAGCGGGATGCGAGCACGCCGGGAAGACCTGCTTAAATTTCGACGGGTGCTGCGCGGCCGGATGCGATTATTTGAACGACAACGACTGCCCGGCGTACAGCAGGTCGCAGTGGGCCACGTCGTCCTCAAACCTTTCCATCCGGGTTGACACCCTGTTCATCAGGCCCTGCACGCGCGAGTCGAACGGAAAGGAGGAGAACTGGGCCGCCTTGCGGCTGACGCTTTCATACGGGCGGGAGGGCTCCGCGTTTTTCGACCCGGACGAGGTCACGCTCGTTGACGACTACCTTTCCCGCAACTTCACCCCGGTCGCTCCCACGGGAACCGACTGCTACCTGCGCGACGCGGACTACATACTCACCGCGGGGCGCGTCGGCATGACCGAGGAGACGGGCTTGATATACTTTGATTACGACGATTTCCCGATTGCCACCCAAAGCAAAAAGATTGTGATAGGAAACGGCGCCGGCCCGCGTCTCGTGTGGCTCGTGTCGCCAACGGGGTAAGAACATGGCGAAGGAAAAAGGGCTCGTGGGCGAAGGCATGCTGATAAGCGAGGTCGTCTCCCTTTACCCGCAAACGATACCCGTCTTCATGGAGTTCGGGCTGCACTGCATCGGCTGCAGCGTCGCGGCCTCCGAAACGGTGGGGGACGGCGCGCGCTCGCACGGGATGGACGGGAAAAGGCTCGCCGCCTTCCTGCGCGCGCTCAACATCGCGGCAGGCGAAAAAGAAGTGAACGGAGGTAGGTTTTGATGGCGAAAGTGCCTTACGTGGACAGGGACGCGTGCATCGGCTGCGGGACGTGCGTGGCGATTTGCCCGGCGGTTTTCCAGCTGAAGGACGACGGGAAATCGGACGTCGTGGACGCGAAGGGGGGAAGCGAGGCGGAAATCCAGCAGGCGATAGACTCCTGCCCGGCTCAATGCATACACTGGAAAAAATAAGGTGATGGGATTGCGCTTCCGTCTTGCGATCTTCGCCGGGCTCTGCGTCGCCTTTCTCGCGACCTCGGGATGCATTTCCTGGGACTGGGCCACTCCCGCGCCCACCCCCACGCCGGCCGCCACCGCGACTCCCTTGCCCCCGGACGGCGAATGCGCGTCGGATTCGCAGTGCGTGGTGAGCGGCTGCTCCGGCCAGGTCTGCGCAAACCGCTCCGTGGTCACGACTTGCGAGTACAGGCCCGAATACGCGTGCTATGGGCTTACCTCCTGCGGATGCGTGGGGGGCCGCTGCGCGTGGCGGGAAACCCCGGAGTTCGCGGCCTGCCTTGAAAACGCGTCCGGCGCGCGCGCGCCAGGCTCGCGGTGAGGTGCGGGATTTGGGGCGGCGCTTTTTCGCGGCGGCAACGGTTTTTTGCGCGCTGCTTCTCCTGGGCTGCATTTCCGGCGGCGGGAACCCGACGCCCGCGCCGGCAACGCCGACCCCGACTCCGTTTCATCGCCCCACTCCGGCCGAGGAATGCGGGTCCGACTCGGACTGCGTGGTTTCCGGCTGCGCGAACCAGTGGTGCGTCCCCTTGGGGTATGGCGAAGAGCTCCCGTGCAGGTGGAGCGCGTGGAACGTGTGCATCCCGCTCACGTCCTGCGGCTGCGTGGAAGGCGTGTGCGACTGGAAGCCGAACGAGGCCTTCCTCCAGTGCAAGGCGAACCCGCAGCGCTGCCCGTTCTACGCGCCTCCGACCGAGGCGTTCATCTTGGAATGCAACTCGCGGGGAGGCGAGGTGACCGCGCTCCCGGACGCGGAGAACTGCACGGTTTCCGCCTCGTGCTCGGCGGACTTGCGGTGCGCGAACAGCACGCAGTGCCCCCTCGGCTTCGCGTGCAAGGCGGGAACGTGCGCGCCTTCGGAAAACTTTTGCGGGGGCACGCGCAACGTGTCGTGCGCGCAGGGCTACGCGTGCGTTCCCGGCGGCACGTATTACGCGGCGACGGGCGCGTGCAGGAAGCGGTGCAATTCAACGCCTGAATGCGGGAACGAGTCGCAGTGCGTGCAAGGGTTCTGCTCCGAGCCGCCCCCGCCCCAGTGCTACAACGAACCCGACTGCGCGCCCGGGAACAGGTGCGTTGCCGGGAAATGCGTCAGCGCGCAGGGGTTGCCATGCACCTCGCCGGGCTGGGACTGCCCCTCCGGGTTTTACTGCCTGACGGACACGTTCTGCAGGGCCGGGGACACGTGTACGCAGATCAACGGGACGTGCGAGGCCACGTTCGTCCCGGAAAACCTTACAAGGCTTTGCGGCAAGCCGACAGGAAGCATCGACTACTCGAACGTCACAGGCATTGCGGCGTGCAGCGGCTCGCGGTATTTCCGGGTGCTCCGCCAGGCCTACTCGCTGTACGGGTACGCGGACGCGACCGGAACGATTTTCAGGGAGTGCGGCGCAAGCGCGCCGCCAAGCGACCCGTATTGCGGCGGACTCGATTCAGGCTGCGTGCCGAGGGACAGCATGGCGTGCGAGGAGTTCGAAGAAACGAGGTTCGTCCGCTGCCCGCCCCCGTACTCCGCGAACCCCAACTGCCCGGACGTGGACGACCCCGTGTGCGCGCGGCTGCGCGCCGGAAGCATCCCTGCGCTGAGGCACACCGAGTGGGCAGAGTACGCGAACGGCTGCCTTGGCTGCAACGACAACTCCCCGACGCAGGTGGTGGAAGGGTTCTGGAAAGGCAAGTGCTAGGGGAATTCCGGCTGGCGCGGGCTAGATTCCGAGCTTTTTTGAGAGCTCCTTGAACGAAAGTGAGTTAACCAGGTCTTGTTTTTCCGCCCATCCGCGCCTCGCCATGCCGACGCCGGTTTCCATGAAGCGCAGGTGGCCCTCGTTGTGCGAATCCGTCCCCAAAACGAATTGCGCCCCGAACTCGTATTTCGCTCGCTTTATCTCCCTGTCCCACAGGTCCATTCTCGTAGGGAACGCGTTGATTTCGAGGAAGACGCCGTTGCCCGCCGCGGCCTCGTAAACCTTCCCGAAATCGGCCTTGACCGCGTTCCGCGCCCCAATCTCGCGGCACCCCGGGTGGCCGATTGCATGCACGGCCTTGCCTTCGATCGCCTTCACGTAGCGCGCGGTCATCTCCTTTTCTGGCATGTTGAAGTTCGAGTGCACGGATGCGACGACGAAGTCCAGCCGTTTCAGCGCGGCGGCGGAGACCGCGAGGCCGCCGTCCTTGGTTATGTCCACTTCCGCGCCCTTCAGCAGCCGGATGCCTCCCGCTTCCTTTTCCGCTTCCTCAACGGCCGCCGAATGCCTCTCCAGCCCTTTTTCGTCAAGCCCTCCGGCAATCTTCAGCTTCCCCGCATGGTCGGTTATGGCGACGTATTCGTAGCCCCGCGCCCCAGCCGCCTTGGCCATCCCGAGGATGGGGCTTGAGCCGTCGCTCCAATCGCTGTGCACGTGGAAGTCGCCTCTTATCTCATTGAGCCCGACCAGCTCCGGGAGCTCGTGCTTTTGCGCCGCCTTTATCTCGCCGTTCAATTCGCGCAACTCGGGCTCTATGTAGTCCATCCCGAGCGCGCGGTAAACGCCTTCCTCGGTTTTCCCCGCAACTCTTTTCCCGCCCCTGAAAACGCCGTACTCGTTCAGCTTGAGGCCCCTTGAAATCGCAATCTTCCGGAGCTCCACGCTGTGCTCCTTCGAGCCCGTGAGGTACTGCAACGCGGAACCGTATTCGTCCTCCGAAACCACGCGCAAGTCGCAGTTCAGGCCGGTCTTGAGCGTGATTGTGCTCCTCGTCTCGCCCTTTGCGACCACGTGCCCGGCCTCGGGAAGCGCCGTGAAGGCGTCCATCACCCCCTTCGGGTCGGATGAGGTCGCGAGAATGTCTATGTCGCCAATCGTTTCCTTCATCCTTCGCGTGGAGCCGGCGGCGATTATGCGCGTGACCGGCGCCAATCTCTTCATCTTCCCGATTAACTGGTTGACGTCGTGCAAAACGTAGCCGAGAGGCACCCGCCCGGCGGATTTCTCGACCAATTCGATGCCGCGCAGGATGTTTTCCTCTGTTTTCTCGTCAAACCCCTCCACCCCGCGGACCTTGCGGGCGAGGGCCGCCTTCCTCAGCCCCCTCCTGTCCTTCACCCCGAGCGCGTCGAAAAGCTTTTTCGCCTTCTTGGGCCCAATCCCCGGAATGCCCGTGAGCGACTCCATGTCGAACGGGAACTCCTTCTTCAGCTCCGCGTGGTACTTGAGCTTCCCTGTCTCGATTATCTCGGCAAGCTTTTTCGCGATGGCGTCGCCAACCCCCGGAATCCCCTTCAGCGCCTTCTCCCCGCCGCGCGCGTAAACGTCTTCAACCGCCTCGTCAAGCGCCTCAATCGAGCGCGCGGCATTCCTGTACGCGACCGGCTTCCACGCCACGCCTTCAAGCTCGAGAAAGTCCGCTACCTCGAAAAAAATGCGCGCGGCAAGGGCGTTCTTAGACAAGCTGGCACCACCGGAAAGAATGGCGCGCAAGGCGTATTAATAAACGCCGATTTTACACCGATTTCCGGCCAACGGAATAAATGTACTCTTGAATGCCTTTTATCTCATGTTCAGTCGCAGCGATGGCTTCGCCAACCAGCGCGAAATGCATGGGCTCGAGCTTGCTTTTTGCCACGATGTCCCCGTTTTCCACGGCTTTCAATATCGCGTTCTTGATTCCGTCCACAGCAGCGTTGAGGGCTGGCACGGCCATCCCCGCATCCCGGGATTCGTTCACCATTGTTCCGATCAGGCCGTACCACTCATTTTCCGCGGCGAGCCCGAACATGATGTTGAAGAAATACTCCATTGACTTTCCTTTGTATGGGAGCAGCCAGCTTTCGCCAACCAGTTCTTCAGGGTACTCCGCGGAAACGATTTGCCTGAAGGTTTCAATGAATTTTCCTTGGCCCCCATCGGATGCTTTCCCCCCTGCCGCGATGAGGGCGTTTGTCGCAAGGTATTCTTTCGGGACGTCGAATACGTCATACCCAATAAATCGGCATTGCTTGCCGTAGTCAAACTCCTCCCTAAGCAAGACGACTGCCTTGAGCGCGCCCCAGGCCTTATTGTCGCCTTCCTCTCCCTTCCGTATCAGGAATGAAAGGCCGTGCACCAGGTCGTTTTCGCTGCAATCCTTCTGGATGCACAATTCCGCTACCAGGCGGGGGTTTCCGCCTTCCACCATGCGCCTCATTCGCTCGCTGACTTCGCTTGAATTGGCCTTGCTGCCCGCTTCCTTCGTGACCATGAATCCTTCACCCGTGACCTCCGCGAAAGCCAGGTTAATAAAACGAGCTACGGGAAGTGGTCGAAGCCGAAGCGCTTGAGTCGCCGCCGCCTGCCGTTTTCAGACAAGAAGACTTTCCCGGATTCGCCGTTGACCTCTCCCACCAACGCGCCGAATTTTCTTGCGCGCGATTCGTCTTTTTTGTCAACAGTGAAAACGAGCTCGAAGTCCTCTCCCCCGAAGAGGGCGTAGTCGCGCGCGTTGCCGCCGAGCGCTGCTGCCGCCTTGAAGGTTGATTCCTTGATTGGGATTTTTTCCGGGAAGATGACCGCGCCCTTCCTGCTTGCGAGGCAGATGTTTCGCACTTCGGACGCAAGCCCGTCGCTCACGTCCTCCATCGCTGTCGCGAACTTGGAAATCTTTGCGGAAACGTCTATGCGCGCTGCCGGGCGGAGGTGCTTGCCTTTCTCGTAAGGGAAGCCGGGGAGTTTTTTCTGGAATAATTTGAGGCCTGCAGTGGACGCGCCGAGCGCGCCCGTGACGAAAACGAGGTCGCCCGCCCTTGCGCCGCTTCTCGTTATCAGGCCTGACTTGTTTTTCGCGAAGCCGATTAGCGTGGCGCTCACGACCGTGGAGATCGGAAGAGCGT
>JAQTMQ010000036.1 GCA_028714235.1 Candidatus Iainarchaeum sp.
GCGGGGAAAGCGCGCAAAGAGCGCTCGAAAAGGCGGCAGCGGGAAGGCCGTTCAAGGGCGCGGCCGACGCCAAAGTCACCATCGTCTCCTTCACCGACTTCAGGTGCCCCCCTTGCGCCGAGGGGGCGGAAATAATCGACCGCCTAATGAAGGAGCGCCCCGGGCAGATAAAATACGTGCTCATGAACTTTCCCCTCGGCTACGCCAACTCGCAGGCGGCCGCGGAAGCCTTCGAGGTCGCAGCCGCGCAGGACCCCGCGAAAGCGTTCCGCCTCAAGGAAATAATGCACGAGAACCGCGAGTACCTTTCGCCCGGAGACTTGAGGGACTACGCGAGGGAAGCGGACCTGGACGCCAAAAACTTTCATGAGGCCCTCAAGCGCGGGGACGGGACGAAAGCGGTCGCAGAACAGGCGGAGCTCGGCCGCGAACTGGGGTTGAGGAGCGCGCCGGTCTTCTTCATCAACGGGAAGGAGATCAGGGGCGCGCAAGACTACGAGGTTTTCGAGCGGGCCGTAGACCAGGCGCTGGCGGCGGCGCAAGAAGCCGATTCCATGTCCGCGGCGCGGGAAAGAGCGCGCAAGCTCCTTGGCGGCGGCGGGCTGCCTTCCCACGAGCTGAGAAAGCTGGCGTTCAGGACCGGGAAGCCCATTGACAAGAGCAGGCCGGGCAAGAGGCCCGCGATGCCGGCTTCCCGCCATTAAGCCCGTTTTTTCTTTCGCGCCCCCCAACTTTCATTAACTTGATGCAACCAAACCCCATCCTTACGGTTTCAAGGGTGCTGTTGCAATGGATTTCCGCGCGATTGAGGAGAAATGGCAGAAAAAGTGGGCCGAATCAGGCGCCTTCGAGGCCGACCCCGCGGCCGGCAGGAAAAAGTTTTACCTCACCGCCGCCTTCCCTTACCCTAACTCCCCCCAGCACATCGGCCACGCGCGCACCTACACGACCACTGACGCGTACGCGCGCTTCAAGCGCATGAACGGCTTCAACGTTTTATTCCCCATGGGCTTCCACGTGACCGGCACGCCCGTGCTCGCCATGGCGAAGCGCGTCGCGGAAGCCGACCCGGAAATCGTTTCCATCTTCAAGAACATCTACAAGATTCCCGAAGACGTGATTCCCACGCTCAACGAGCCCGTCAAGCTCGTTGACTATTTCTCGAAAGAGATAGAGCTCGGAATGAAGGAGATGGGCTTCTCGATTGACTGGCGCCGCAAGTTTTACACCTACGACCCCGAGTTCAACAAGTTCATAGAATGGCAGTTCCACAAGCTGAAGGAGAAAGGCTACCTTTCAACCGGCGCGCACCCGGTCCCGTGGTGCCCGAAAGACGACAACGCGGTCGGCGCGCACGACACGCAGGGCGACATAGACCCGGAAATAGACGAGATGGTGCTCATCAAGTTCCCGCTCAAGGACCCGCCGGACGAAAGCGTGCTTTGCGCTACCTTCCGGCCCGAAACCATTTACGGCGTAACCAACCTGTGGGTGAACCCGGAAGCCGAGTACGCCCTCATCGAGCTCGACAAGAATAACTACTGGGTTTCAAGCGAGGCAGCGGAATCACTCACCCTCCAGTTCCCGCAGCTCAGGAAGCTGAAGGAAAGGAAGGGAGGCGAGTTCCTCGGAAAAACCGCGCTCAACCCCGTGACGGGCGCGGCGGTTCCAATCCTTCCCGCCTCGTTCGTCGCCCCGGAAATGGGCAGCGGAGCGGTGATGAGCGTTCCCGCCCACGCGCCCTACGACTACCTCGCCTTGCGCGACCTCGAGCGCGCGCAAAAGCAGTACGCCATCCCCCAGCCAATCCAGGTCCTCAAGCTCGACGGCTTCGGCGACTTCCCGGCAAAGGAAATCGTGGAGCGCATGAAAATCGCGGGCCAGTCCGACGCGAAGGCCGAGGAGGCGACGGAGGAGATTTACAGCAGGGAGGCGCACACCGGGGTAATGGTTGCCGGAAAATACGCGGGAACGAGGGGAGCGGAAGCGAAAGAGAAAATCAAGGCCGACCTCGTCTCCGAATGCAAGGCAATCGTCATCCACGAAATCATCAACGGCCCGGTGAAATGCAGGTGCGGCGCGCGCGCATGCGTGAAAATGGTGGAAGGCCAGTGGTTCATCAACTACAACGACGAGGCGTGGAAGGCGCAAACGCGCAAGGAGCTCGCCGAAATGTCCATCGTCCCGGGGAAAGCGCGCGCCGACTACGAGTACACGGTCGGCTGGCTCAAGGAGAAGGCGTGCACGCGCGCAAGGGGCCTTGGCACCAAGTTCCCGTTCGACCGGACGAAAGTAATAGAGTCGCTTTCCGACTCCACGATATACATGGCGTTCTACACCGTCGCACACCGCGCGAAAAAGCTGGGCGCGCAAAAGCTCACCCCCGAATTCTTCGACTACATCTTCCTCGGGGCAGGGAGCGCGAAGAAGGCGGCGGAAGGCGCCGGAATAGCCGAGTCCGACCTTTCAGCCATCCGAAGCGAATTCCTTTACTGGTACCCGCTTGACTCCAGGCACTCGGGCGCGGACCTCATCCACAACCACCTCACCTTCTTCCTGTTCAACCACGCCGCCATATTCCCCGAGGAGTTGTGGCCGAAACAGATAGCCACGAACGGCTTCGTGCTCATGGAGGGAAGCAAGATGAGCAAGTCGCTTGGAAACATCCTTCCCCTGCGCGCCGCAATCCGCAAGTACGGCGCGGACATAGTGCGCTTCTCCGTCGTCTCGGGCGCGGAGCTGGGCGCGGACTCGGACTTCAACCAGGCCATGGCGGACGGCGTATCGTCGCGCCTCAAGTGGATGGCTTCACTAATAGAGGAGAACTGCGCGCGCAAGGGGGAGGGCGCGCAAAAGAAGGCGATTGACGCGTGGCTGCTCTCCCGCCTCCACCGCCGCATCCGGAAAATCACGCGCGATTTCGCCTCCCTCATGCTGCGCGAAATCACGCAGGAGGCGTTTTACGCCTCCATCAACGACCTCAAATGGTATTTCAGGCACACGGAAGGCAACCGCGAAACCCTTTCCGAGTTCTACCGCGCCTGGGTGCTCCTGATGGCGCCCTTCGCGCCGCACGCGTGCGAGGAGCTCTGGGAAAAAATGGGGGAAAAAGGCTTCGTTTCCGCGGCAGCGTGGCCGGAAGCCGACGAAAGCAGGATAAGCGCGGAGGCCGAGCTCGCCAACGAAATCGTGGAGAAGACCGCGGAAGACATCGCCCACATAATGAAGCTGACCGGGAAAAAGCCGTCGGCAATAAGGCTCTTCGCGGCTTCGCCCTGGAAGCGCAAGCTGTACTCAATCGCCCGCAACGAAAAGAAATTCGACCTCGCCATGAAGAAGGCGATGGAGGACCCCGAAATCAAGGCGCGCGCGAAGCAGGCCGGAAAAGCCCTCCAGCTCCTGATTAAGGACTTCGGCGGGCTGAAGCCGTCCGTGCCCTCGCAGGAGGAGGAGATGCGCGCCCTCTCGGACGGGGCGGGCTTCCTCGAAAAGGAGTTCTCGGCCAAGGTAGAGGTGTCCGGCGAAGGGGCCGAAGCGTCCCCGGAAGCGAGGGCGAGGGCCGAGAAGGCGATGCCCCTCAAGCCAAGCATACTGCTTGAATGAGGGCGGGAGCCGTCTCAGCGCTTGCGAACGCCTTCGCCGAACTCCCTTACCGTCATGCCGCTATCCTTGATTATTTTTGCCACGGTATCGCGCGGAATCTCCCCGTGAAGCGGGACGTGGAACGTGATGGTTTCCCCGCCCACCATCCTCGTGAGCGTCGCATGGCCGCGCGTGTGAGCGCCGGAAGAGCTCGCTCTCACCGTACAGCCGAAGGTGTTGCAGAATACTCTGACCAGCTCGTCCCCTTTGTAACCCGAAAGCCGCACTTTGTCCCGCCTGGACCTTTTCGGCTTGGAGTTTTCGGGCTCTTTTTGGGGAGGCAACCCGTGGAAGCCGTTCTTCTCGTTTTTAAGTTCGATTACGCCCATTGCATCATCCCGGTCCGAGGCGATAGGCAAATCCAGGCATAAAAAGCCTGCAGTCCCTTAATTAAATCCGGTTCCCAAAAAATGCGTGGTTTGGATGGTCCCCTGCGTGAAAGTCAAAAAGCAGGATGCCGAAGCCCTGCGGAGGAAGCTCATCGAGGCGGGCGCGTTCGAGCCCGGCTACGTGCCGGCGAAAGACGAAAAATACGTTTTCTTCCCGGTCAGGAAGGCAAGCCTCCCCTTGGGCATGAAGCTTTCGCTCGCGCAAAAAAGGCTTTTGCCGCGAAAACAGCGGTTTCACTCGGTAGACGAAGCGCTCAAAGGAAAGCTTTCCCCAAAAGAGCTCGAGCACCTCACGCGCTCGTTTGACGTAATCGGGGACATCGCGATTGTGGAGATACCCGACTCCCTCAAGAAAAAGGAGAGGCAGGTCGCGCGCGCCGTGATGGAAGTCCACCGGCAAGTCAAAACGGTCGCAAAGAAGGCCGGGCCCATGGAAGGCGTGTTCCGCACCCGCAAAGTCAAGGTCATCGCGGGCGAGCGGCGCACGCAAACCGTTTACAAGGAGCACGGCTCAAAAATGAGGGTTGACGTCGCGAAAGCGTATTTCTCCCCCCGCCTGAGCTTCGAGCGGAAAAGGATTGCCGGGCAGGTGAAAAAAGGCGAAAAAATCCTCGCCCTGTTCGCGGGCGTCGGCCCCTTCCCCCTCGCGATAGCCCGCAGGCAGCCCAACGTAGAAATCGCGGCAATCGAGCTGAACCCTGACGCGGTCCGGCTCATGAAGGAAAACGTCAAGCTCAACAACTTCGGGAAAACAATCCGGCCAATCCCCGGGGACGTGCACGAAATCGTCCCGAAAAGGTTCGCCGGGTGGGCGGACCGGATACTCATGCCGCTCCCGAAAGGCGCGCACGAATTCCTCGGCGACGCGTTCGCGGCCGCAAAGCCGGGCTGCATCGTCCACTTCTACCACTTCGGGCCGGTCGGCTCGTCATTTGCCGAAGCCAGGAAGCTCGTCAGGGAGGCGGCGCGCAAGGCGGGCCGGAAGGCAGAACTCACGGGCGAGCGCGTCGTGCGGCCCTACTCGCCGCAAACCGAGCAGGTAGCAATAGACTTCAGCGTGCAATGACGCCCGAAGGCGTTCCGCCGGAGGCCACAGAAAGCTATTTATACGTTGCATGATTAATTTTTGGCTACCTTCAAGTTTTGGAACATTGAAGCTATAACCTAGGGTCTTAGGTGCGAGGTGGATTTGGATGAAGAAGTCACGCGGTCAAGCAGCTATGGAGTACTTGATGACGTACGGGTGGGCCATACTTATCATGCTCGTGGTCGTCGCAGTATTGTTTTATCTCGGCGTGTTCAACCAGACGAGCACCCCGAAGAGGTGCACGCTACAGGCAGGTTTCACGTGCTACGATTACGGCCTTTACGCGAACGAAAGCAACACCCAGATGTACCTTGACTTGGGCCAGGCGACGGGAAGGACAATTAACGTTACCGGCATAAACTGCACATCCAGCTCGGTTGATCTTCCAGTTCCCGGTGACATAACCGAGGGGATCCTCATCGCTTCAGGCGCCCACGTGGTAGTTGCCAACGGAAGCTCTCCAACCGACCTAGTGATATGCTGCAACGGGACAAGCGGGCCATGCAAGGCAAAGTTCGCGATACGGTACACTAACGTCGACTCCCCGACCATCGTCAGGACCATTTACGGCGACATAAGCGGCCCGGTCGAAACCCTGAGTGGCATCTAAGCACCC
>JAQTMQ010000037.1 GCA_028714235.1 Candidatus Iainarchaeum sp.
GGAAATCGCGGTGGTCACGAGGAGGACGAACCCGGTGTCGGTCAGCTCCTCCCTGTTCACCCTGAAGCCGTAGGCGAACGCCCCGATTCCGAGGACCAGGAGGATGTTCGCGATGTTCGAGCCGAACACGTTTCCCGCGGCAATCGCCCCGTTCCCCCCGGCGGAAGCAATCGTGGAAACCGAGAGCTCCGGAAGCGAGGTGGAAACCGCAATCAAGAGCATCCCGATTGCGAGCTGGCTGATTCCGAAAAAGCGCGCGAGCAGCGCCGCCTTCTCAACGACTACGGACGCCGACTTCGACAGGATGACCGTTGAAACGATGAGCGTTGCAAGCTCAATTACCGCCATTCGCGCAAGCCCCAAGCCTTTTTTCACCGGGCGGGTTAAAAAAAGGTTGCGCGCAAAACCGAGCGGTGTTGATTCATGAACGTAAGGGCAAGCCACATACTGGTTTCAACTGAAGACGAGGCAAACTTCGTCTTGGAGGAGCTGAAGGCGGGAAGGGATTTCGGGGAGCTCGCGCGCAAGCATTCCGCGTGCCCGAGCAGGGAGCAGGGGGGAGACCTCGGCTTTTTCGGGAAGGGCCAGATGGTGAAGGAGTTCGAGGACGCGGCGTTCGCCTTGAAGCCCGGCGAGACTTCCGGGCCGGTGAAGACACAGTTCGGCTACCACCTGATTAAGGTGACCGGAAGGCAGTGAGAAGCTCACTTGAGCTTTGCCGCGAACTCCTTCGCCTTCTTCGCGTATTCGCCGCTTTTCACTTCCTTTTCGGCGAAGTCGGCCGCCGCAACCGCCTGCCTTCCGGCAAGCGAAGCCATGTCGCGGTTGACGCTTTCGCCGTTTCCGGGAACGTTGCCGCCAACCCTGAAGAACGCCACTTTTGCCGGAAAGCAGGCCTTGTTTGCCTCGATGTAGCTCCTGATTTGGGCCGACATTTTTCCGCCGTAAGTGGGCGTGCCGACCACAACCAGGTCGTATTTGGCGGGGTCGCTCGAGCATTCGGCGATGCCTGTTTTCAAGTTGAGGAACGAGCTTAGGCCGGTTGAAAGAAATCCGGGCTTCTTGCCGCTCCCGGTTTCGATTTCCTCGACGTCCGCGCCCAGCTCTTTCGCAATGGCGCGCCCGACCGCTGCCGTGTTTCCGGTTCCCGAATAGAACGCGACCAACGCCTTCATTTCGCCACCTCAAATCGCGGTCTTGCTGAACAGGTACGTTGCGACCGCCAGGGCGACGATGAAGCCGACGAGGCAGACCGCGAAGTCGAGCGGGAGCCCAAGCGTTCCCTGCCCTATCATGAGGTCGCGGAGGCCGTCCACCGCGTAGGTTATCGGGTTGAGGGTGGTGACGCCTTTCAGGATGCCGGGCATCTTTTCGATGGGGATGAGGGCGTTTGAAAGGAAGAAGAGCGGCATCACGATGAGGTTCATGACGAGCTGGAAGGTTTCCACCTCCTGCAGGGTGGACGCGATGGCTATCCCGACCGCGACGAGGAAGCAGGAGAGGAAGGACATGAACACGAATGCGCCCGCCATGTGGAGGGGCGAGGGAAGCGGCGCGCCCGTGATGACGAGGCCGATTACGAGGATCATGAGCCCCTGGATTATCGCGGTCGTCGCCCCCCCGAGCGTCCTCCCGAACACGATGTTTTCCCTTCCCGTGGGCGCGGCAAGCATTTCCTTCAGGAAGCCGAACTCGCGGTCCCAGATGATTGAGACGCCCGAAAAGATTGACGTGAAGAGAATCGTCATGGCGACTATTCCCGGGAGAAGGTAAGTGGAGTAGGAAACGCCCCCGGGAACCGAGCCCGCCGGCAGGAAGCTTGAGAAGCCGCCTCCCAGCGCGACGAGGAACAGGAGCGGCATCGCCAGGCTCCCGACCATCCTGGATTTCGAGTTAAGGAAGCGCTTGATTTCGCGCAGCCACACCGCGTAAATCTTCACCGGCTCAATAGCCACGCGACCGCCTCATCGCCATCATCATGTCCCCCGCGCCCTTCTCGGAGCGGATGCTCGAGCCAGTGTAATGGATGAACACGTCTTCAAGGCTCGGGACGCGGAGCTCTATGCTTTCAACCTCTATTCCGGCCCCGATTGCCGCCTCGAGGATTTTGGGAAGCGCCTTGCCCCCGTCCTTCACGTCAAAGGAAACCACGGTTTCGTCCATCCTCGGCTTGTCCGCGAACCCCTTCCTTTTCACGACTTCCGCAAGCTTTTGCGGCTCGCTTGAACTCACCCTCACCACGTTTCCGCCAATCATCCCCTTCAGTCTCTTGGGCGTGTCGAGAACCTTTATGGCCCCGTGGTCCACGATTGCGACGCGGTCGCAAAGGAAGTCGGCTTCCTCGAGGTAATGCGTGGTGAGCATGATGGTTATGCCCTGCCTCTTCAGCTTCTCGATGTAGCTCCAGATGTGCCTCCTCGTCTGCGGGTCGAGGCCGAGAGTCGGCTCGTCGAGGAAAAGTATGTTCGGGGTGTGCATGAGGCCGCGCGCGATTTCAAGCCTCCTCCGCATTCCCCCGGAAAACGTTTTCACCATCTTGTCCTGCCAGTCGCTGAGCTCGATGAGTTCCATGACCTCCCTAATCCTCGCCTTCCTCGACGGGCCGTCCATCCCGTAAAGCATGCCGTGGATGTCCAGGTTGTCGTAAGCTGAAAGCCGCGTGTCAACCGTCGGGTCCTGGAAAACGATTCCGATGGACTTCCTGACGTCGTCCGCCTGCGTCCCGACGTCAAAGCCGTTCACTTTCGCGCTTCCCGAGGTCGGCGAAAGAAGCGTGGTCAGCATGTAGATGGTCGTGCTCTTCCCCGCGCCGTTGGGCCCGAGGAAGCCGAAAAGCTCGCCCTTTTTCACGCTGAAGCTGATTTTGTCCACTGCGGTGAAGCCGTTGAACCTCTTCTCGAGCCTGTCCACGACGATTGCGTCCAAAGGATTGCACCCCGGCCAAGGGAATTGGCGGCACGTATCTTGGAGGTCAATAATCCCGGTGTAAAACTGCTCGCCGGAGCTTAATAAACCCCCGCCCGTCGCTTGGGGGCGCGCAACGCTTAAGAGGGAGGCGGCCGCGAAACCAGTCCGTGGCGAACGAAAACATCGTCTTGCTCGCGGCATACCTGCTCCTGGTCTTCGGGGGCGGCATGGTCGCCAACATGATTTCGCGCAGGAAAGGCGCGAAACTGCCCCCGTTTTTTTCCGCGGGCGGGTGGCGCGCGGTTGCGGGCGAGTTCAGGAAAAACCTCGTCTTCCTCGCGGTGAGCCTCATAGACGTGGCGCTCATGGCGATGGGCGCCTTGGCGCTTTACGGCGGCGCCTACAGCCTGCCGCTGGTGGCGCTCGGCCTTCTGGCCATCGCCGCAAGCATGCCCGTCCTTTTTTTGGCGAGAAGGGATTTGGCTGAAGGGTGGAAAATGTCAGTCAAGCCCGGCGAGGGCCAGCGCCTCGTGACCGCGGGCATTTACTCGAAAATCCGGCACCCAATCAACGCCTCCTTCTTCATCCTCGTCCTGGGAATGGCGCTCGTCGCAGGCAGCCCGCTCGCGGCCTTGCTGTTCGCCCTCCACTCCGTCGGCCTCCTCCTTCGCACGCGGCAGGAGGAAAAGGAGCTCGCGGAACGGTTCGGGGAGGAGTACGCGGATTACGCGCGGAAGGTGCCGGCGTTCATCCCGCGGCTTTAGCCCGCGCGAAAGCCTTTTACGGCCCGCGCGGGAAAACCGGTTCGTGAAGCGATTCACTTTCCGTCACTTGGCTGCTTCCGCGCTCGTTTCGCTAGTGGAGTCCGCCCTCATACTCGGCGCGCTCCTGAAACCCGTCCTCTCCTATTCGCCTGCAAACCTCCTTTTCAGCTTATTGCGTCTCGCGATTTCCGCGCACGCGGGCGCATCCTCGGGCCCCAAGTTTTCGAGCTCTTTCGCCGCGGGCGCCCTCGCCTCGTTCTCCGGGGCGCTCGCGCTCTGCCTCGCGGCCCTCGCAAGCAGCGTTTTCGGCTGGGGACCGGTGCTCGGCGTCAACACTCCGGACCAGGCGTCATTCGTAATCCTGCTCGCGTTGATTCTTGTCGAAAACTCGGTTCTCGGCGGCGCGGTTGGCGCAACGGGGGGCTATGCCGCACGGCGAGGCAGACAAGGCGCGCAAAGAAAGAAGTAGCCCGCCAGTCAGGCGATTATCCCGGCGCGCGCGTAAGAGATTCCGAGCGCGAGGATGGGAACGCCCACGACTTTCGAGCCTATCGCAATCACCTGGTTTCCAAGGAGCTTCCTAATCAAGGGCGCGTTGTAAAGGACCACCCAGGATGCCGCGAGGGCGGCAATCGTCGCCGCAAGCGTTACCGTGGCGCCCTGCTCGTCCGAAAGCACGATTAGCGCGGACATGAGCCCTGGGCCGGTGAGCATGGGCGTGGCGATGAGCACCGCGACGGTCATAAGGCTGTCCTTCTCCGACTTTTCCGCCTTCTGGAGCCTTATCCCGAGGATTGCCTCGAGGCCGAGGAGAGAGAGCACGATTCCGCCCGCAATCTTGAAGTCGCCGAGCGAAACGTGGAGGACGCCCAGGAGAGGTGGCCCGAGGAACAGGAAGAGGACCGCGATTACTCCGGCGATGAGCACGGCTTTCGAGGCGGCGGCATGCATTTCCCGCGTGCTCCGCCTCTTCGTCAGCGAGATGAACATCGGGATGCTGACGAGCGGGTCCACTATGAAGAGGATGTAGAAGAACGCGGGAATGAACGCGGAAACGAAGTCGGCCATGCCGCATCAGTTCTCGCGTCAAGCCTAATTAAAAGCTTGGGTTTGCCGGAAATTTCCGGACACGGCCCGATTTTCTTGTCAGTCGCCAACCTGCTGTTTGTCGTGTTTGCCAACATGCTCCACGTGTTTGGGCCTTTCTTGGCCGTACCCCTGCTTGCCCCAGCCACCCATTTTCCCGTAGACGAACAGCATGATTGTGACCACCACCGATGACACGAGCGAGGAGATTAAAGCAATAATCACAATTTGGTCCATGCTTGGGGGCGAGGTGGGAGCGGATTGGGTAGCCGCTGCCGGTTTTTTGACCACTAGCGGGCTTTCCAAGTCCACGATGAACGCGTCGCCGGCCACGACAAACCTCATGATGTGCGTTTCGGTCGTATTGGGGGGGAGGGTGGGGGGGACTGCAACCCGGAACTCCGCGTGGTCAACGCCTCTCGGGATGAGGGTGGATGTTATCATCTTTGGGTCGGGTTCGAAGCCCTCCGGGGTTTCCAGCAGCATTGTCACGTTTATTGGGTCAACCCCGACGTACAGCACGCTTGCGCGGACATTGGCGGACGTCCCGTCCGGCGCCAACTTCGTTGCGACGTCCACTATCTTTACGAGGTCGGCGAGCGCAATTTTTTCGGTCATGGTTATCTGGGCGACGTACCAATTCGCATAAGTTGAATAATCATCG
>JAQTMQ010000038.1 GCA_028714235.1 Candidatus Iainarchaeum sp.
ATCGGCCCCCTGCTCCTCACGTGCAGCTTGTTCGACACGAGGTGGTGCAGCTTCTGGTAATAAATGACGCCGATGAAAATCTCGGCCTCAATCGCCTCGCCGGTCAGCCCGTCGTAGAGGATTTCCTTCCCGTCGCTCTTCATGCCCAGCTTCTCCAGCTGCGCGCGGAACTGCGCCGCCGTGTCCCCGGAAAACGCGGTCGCGTCCGCAATCTCCCCGGTCATGCACGCCGCCTTGCCGCCAAGCATCTCAATCAGGTGCCCCGCGGTCATGCGGGAAGGGATGGCGTGGGGGTTGATGATGAGGTCCGGGACGACGCCGTCCCTCGTGAACGGCAGGTCCTCCTGGCTCGCAAGCAGGCCGATGACGCCCTTCTGCCCGTGCCTGGAAGCGAACTTGTCGCCGCACTCCGGCGTCCTCATGCTGCGCAGCTTCACCTTCACGAGCTTGTTTCCCGAAGGCGACTCGGTAACCAGAACCGAGTCGACGATTCCGAACTCCCCGCTCTTCGCCGTGATGGAGTTCTCCCTCTTCTTCTCCTCCGTAATCCCGAAAACCGAAATCTCCTCAAGGAAACGCGGGGGCGAGGTCTTCCCGATGAGGACGTCCTTCGCCTGCACCTGGCTGCCCGGAACGATGATTCCGTCCTCTCCCAGGTGCCTGTAATACTGCTCCTCGCGGTACCCCTGCACGGTCGCGTCCGGGACCTCGAACCTGTCCTTCTGCCCGCCAGGATACCGCCTCTCCTCGGACTCGTAAGTCTTGTAGAACACCGAGCGCCCCAGCGCGCGGTCAATCGCGTTCCTGTTGATGACCACGCCGTCGCCCATGTTGTACCCGTAATACGAGGTGATTGCGACCACGAAATTCATTCCCGCGGGCCGCTCGTACATCCTCAGCACCTTGTACGGGTTCGTCTGCGCAAGCGGCTGCTGCGGGTACCACAGGAAGTGGGCGCGCGAATCCATCCTCATGTTCATGTTGCTCGCGTAAAGGCCGAGCGCCTGCTTGCTCATCGCGCAGGCCATCGTGACCCTCGGCGACGAGTTGTGCTCCGGGTAGGGCAGCTGCGAGACCACCGCGCCCACGATGGACACCGGGTCAATCTCGAGGTGCGTGTGCTCCGGGGTGAGCGCCGCGGCGCCCGTCGCTACGAAGGCGTTCTCCTCCTCCTCGGCGTCAAGGTACTCCACCACGCCGTTCTTCACGAGCCAGTCCCACCCGATTTCCCCCTTCTTCAGCTTCCCCGAAATCTCGGGCGTGAGCTTAGGCTTGCCCGCCTCCACCACGATGTAAGGGCGCCGAGCCCTCCCGGAATCCGTCGAAACGAAAACCTCTTCCGTGGGCTCAAAATACGCCGCGTTGACCTCCGGGCTCAACGCGCCGCCCCTCCGCTTCTCGCGCAAAACCCTGACAAGCTCCTTCCCGTCCTTGTGGAACCCTATGAGCCTGCCGTTAAGGTAAACCGCGCACCTGTCCGGCTTGACGAGCTTCCTCTTAGACTTCACGCAACCACGCCCCGAAACATCAAATGCTAACGCTGAGCTTCTTCAACACCTGCTCCACTCCCTCCTCTTCCTCGCCCGTTGAAATCTCGCACAGGAGCGACATGTTCTTCACGAGCGCGCACGACGGCCCCTCTGGCGACTCGTTCGGGCAGAGCTTCCCCCAATGCGAGCCGTGCAAGTCCCTTGCCTTGAAGTGCGGGTGCTTCCTCGAAAGGGGCGAAATGATCCTCCTCAGGTGCGAGACGGTCGAAAGATAATTCGTCCTGTCAAGCAGCTGCGAAACCCCCTGCTGCCCCGCAATCCAGTTCCCGGTCGCCATCGAATACCTCACCCTCTCGGTGAGCGCGTCCGGGCGCACGATGGTCTGCACCATCAGGCGCCTGCCCCTCGCGGTCGCGCGCTCCACCTGGTAGGCCACGTCCTTCGTCAGGAACTGGAACGCGTACCTGAACAGCTCCTCCATAAGGTTCCCGGTCAGCTTGATTCTCTTGTTCATGTAATGGTCCTTGTCGTCCTGCGGCGCGATGCCGTACGCCACGCGGATTCCCTTCTCCGCCATCTTGCACAGGTAATACGCCTTCGCCTTCCTGTCCTCCGGCGCGGTCCCGATGTGCGGCAAAAGGTACGTGTCAAGCAGGATTTCGGCGCGCCTCTTCTGGTACTCCTTCGCCTGCCCGGGCGCGACCTTCCTCCCCATGTACTCGAACGCCTCGCCCATGGACTTGGTAGAATCCAGCTCCAGGTTGAGGAGCACGTCGTTCTTCACTTCCGGAATGCTCGAGAAAGCCGCCTTGACCCACTCGTCCTTCTCGAGGCCGAGCGCGCGCAGGACCGCTATGAAACCCAAGTCTTTCGGCGAGGCCGGGAACACGCCGCTGAGGCTCCCGTCCCGCTTCCTTTCAACCGCGCACCGCGCCCGAAAGCCGTACCGCGTGGAGAAAACCTTGCTCGTGATGATGGCGCCGTCCTTCTCCTTTGACACCATAATCCTGTTCGGCGCCAGGTCCTCGATGGAAACGAGCACGCGCTCGCTCCCGTTAATCACGAAATACCCTCCCGGGTCGTCCGGGTCCTCGCCCGCGTCGTAAAGCTCCTCCCGCGACATGTTGTCCAGGTGGCACAGCTTCGACTTAAGCATCACGGGCAGCTCCCCGATGAAAACCTCCTGCGGCGAGCCCCTCTCCACGCCGTGAATCACGGTGCTGATTTCAAGGAACACGGGCGCAGCGTAAGTCAGGTTCCGGAGGCGCGCCTCCATGGGATAAATCTGCCTGCGCGAGCCGTCCGCCTCGACAATCGTCGGCTTCTCGACGCGCACCTTCCCGAGCTTGAGCTGGTAGCCCTCAACGTTCGGGTCAATCGCCTTCACCCGGTCAATCACGGACTGGATGCCGCAGTCAACGAACTTGTTGTACGACTCCAGGTGCTGCCTGACAAGCGTCTGTTCGCGAAAATAAGCGTCAATGAGAACGGTTTCCCCCATTACAATCTCCCCCTGAACAAACCGCAGGGGGGCTCTTGCCCCCCTCCAGTTTTTCTCCGATTTCCTGATTCCCCCTCTTCTTCGCGGATTAACCGCGATGGCCAGCCCTACAGCTAGAGGTTTTGTCTCCCTATTTGACTACCCTGCGGTAATACAGGTTTGTGCCCATGTCGGCGCGCGTAATCTTGACCACGTCGCCGACCTTTGCGCCGAGCAGCTTGCACTGCGGGTCGGTGGCCTTGATTTTCGGAAGCTGCACCTTCTTTATCCCCAGGGACTCGTACAGCTTCTCTTCCTCCGACTTGGATATTACCTCGTGCTTGGGCACGAGATTGCTTAGCGATGCATCTATTTTTCCGCCATCAGGCAAGCTACCACCTACAAAAGACGCGCAACTCCAACATTTTGAATAACAAGATATATAAAGGTTGCCTTGCAAAACGGGGCTTTCCGCGCGCCCATTCCCCCGAAGGAAAAACCCTGGGAAGCAAGCGCGCCAAGCCTGCAGCCACTTAATCGCCCAACTCAACTTTTAAATATCGAAACCTCGCGTTCTCCCCCCATGGCTTTTGCGACTAAAACTCTTCCGGCAGAAAAACGGCTGGAAGCGATAATCAAGGACAGGCCGTTCGTAGGCGCGGCCGACGCGCCGGTCACGATAATCGGCTTCACTGACTACCGCTGCCCGCCTTGCACGCGCGCCGCGAGGACGATTGACGCGATGCTCGAGGAATTCCAGGGGAAAGTGAAGTACGTGTCGCTGAGTTTCCAGCTTGCCTACAGGAACTCGGAACTGGCTGCGCGCGCTTTTGAAATCGCGCTTGAGCTGGACCCCGAAAAGGCGTTTGGCATGAAAAAGCTGATGCTGAAAGCCGCGGTGTGGAGGAACGGCGACCTGCTCGACTCGGCCCACTTGGAACAATACGCGGCGGAAGCAGGCCTGGACGCAAAGAAATTCGGGGAAGCGCTCGACAGGGGCGCGAAGCGGGAGGAAGTGGAAGCGCAAAGGCAGCTCGCGATGGACCTCGGGCTGGAAAGCGCGCCCGTTTTCTTCATCGGGCAAAGGGTAATCGTGGGCGCCCAGGACGATGGCAAGTTCAGGGCCGCGATTCGCGAAGCGCTTGCCGAAGCCCGCCGCAATTGACCGCAAAATTCGGTGTTCCGGCGTAACCCCGCTAAACGGTTTATAATCCTATCTGGCGTAATTTTCACCTGAAGCGAAAGCGGCATCAATTGCGCTTCATGGGTGGTCTTGAAATGGCACGTCAACGCGGTCAGGCAGCAATCAGGTCGCTTTCGGCGACAACTCGCAGCTCGCGAGGCCAAGCTGCGATGGAGTTTTTGATGACGTACGGGTGGGCAATCCTCATCATGCTCGTAGTCATCGCGGTCCTGTTTTATCTCGGCGTCTTCAGCCAAGGCAACATTCCGAAGAGGTGCACGCTTCCCGCGGGCTTCACTTGTTACGACTATTACGTCAACACTTCGGGTTACGGGTATCTTGACATGGGGCAGGCGATTGGGCGCGATATCACCGTCACCGGCGTGGGATGCAATGCGAGCGGTTCCACTCCGTCGCTTGACCAGCTGGCCCTCAGCATCAACATCAGCACGGGCGCGCACGGCGCGGTCATGAATTCCACGTATCCAATCCAGTGCTGCTCGAACACCGGGGAGCCATGCAAGGCGAAGCTTGCCATCCGGTACAACTACGTGGGCTCCTCAACCAACCGCGTCATCTACGGCGACCTCAGCGGCCCGCTTGAGAACGTTGGCTGAGCGCGGCAACCGGGGCTCGGCAGGGCCCCGCTTTCCCCTTTTTTTTCATCATTTTTTCCAATTCCCGGGCCCCAGCGGCCACGCCGAAAGCTATTTATACACTTTGCATCCAACTGTAACGTCTGAATTAAGAGCCGGTTACGATTGGGGTGTTACTGTATGAAGACGCGCGGTCAGGCAGCAATCAAGTCGCTTTCGGCGACAACTCGCAGCTTGCGGGCTCAAGCTGCGATGGAGTTTTTGATGACGTACGGGTGGGCAATCCTCATCATGCTCGTAGTCA
>JAQTMQ010000039.1 GCA_028714235.1 Candidatus Iainarchaeum sp.
GGCTCGAAGCACGCGAGCGTGGTCTTCGTGACCGCGTTGTCAATCTCGTCAAGCGAATACCCCGCCGCAATCTTCGCGGCGACGCGCGCAATCGGGTACCCGGTCGCCTTGGAGGCGAGCGCGGACGAGCGCGAAAGCCGGGGGTTCACCTCAATCACTACGTACCTTCCCGTCTTCTGGTTGAGCGCGAACTGGATGTTGCATCCCCCGCGGATGTCGAGCGCGCGGATGATTTTCAGCGAGGCGCTCCTGAGCATCTGGTACTCGTTGTCGGAAAGCGTTTGCGCGGGCGCCACCACGATGCTTTCCCCGGTGTGCACGCCGATCGGGTCCACGTTCTCCATGCTGCAAATGGTGATGCAGTTGTCCTTCGCGTCCCGCATCACCTCGAACTCGAACTCCCCCCAGCCCGCCACGCTTTCCTCGATGAGCACCTGGCGGATTTCGCTCATCCTCAGGCCCGCGCCCGCAATCTCGCGGAGCTCCGCCTCGTTTGAAGCAATCCCGCTTCCCGTCCCGCCCAAGGTGAACGCGGGGCGCACGATCACCGGGTAGCCGTGCGTTTTCACGAACGCAAGCGCCCCCTCGATGGAGTTGACCGCCTCCCCGGCAATGATGGGCTCCCCGATTCTCCTCATCGTTTCCGCGAACTGTCCCCTGTCCTCGGAAAGCGTTATCGCCTTCAAGCCCGTCCCGAGCACCTTCACGCCGTAACGCTTCAGGATTCCCCTTCCGCCAAGCTGGATGGTGAGGTTGAGCCCGGTCTGCCCCCCCATGGTTCCAATCAAGCCATCCGGCCTCTCCTTCTCAATCACTTTCTCCAAAAACTCGGCTTTCAGGGGCTCTATGTACACAGTGTCCGCGATGTCCTTGTCCGTCTGGATGGTCGCGGGGTTGGAATTCACGAGGACGACCTCAATCCCCTCCTCGCGCAACGCCTTGCACGCCTGCGACCCCGAGTAGTCGAACTCCGCGGCCTGCCCAATCACGATTGGCCCGCTGCCGATCACGAGCACTTTTTTGGCTTCCGCGCGCTTGGGCATCTAGTATTCCTCCAAAACCTTCCTGAACCTGTCGAAAAGCGCGTTCTTGTCAAGCGGCCCCGGGTTCGCCTCGGGGTGGAACTGCACCGTGGAAACCGGGAGCTCCCTGTGCCTGAATCCCTCGTTCGTCCTGTCGTTCAGGTTGCAGTACGACTCCTCGTACTCCCTGGGGAGCGTTTTGCCGTCCACCGCAAAGCCGTGGTTCTGGCTCGTGATGTACACCTTTCCGTCCTCAAGGCACTTCACCGGGTGGTTCGCCCCCCGGTGGCCGAACTTCATCTTGAACGTTTTCCCGCCCACGGCGTGGCCGATAATCTGGTGGCCGAGGCAGATTCCGAAAACCGGAATCTTTTCAAGAAGCGGCTTCACCGCCTCCGCGACGTTGGAAAGGAGCGTCGGGTCGCCGGGCCCGTTTGAAATAATCAGGCCGTCCGGCTCGCAGGCAAGAATCTCCCCGGTTGAAGCGTTCCACGGCAAAATTGAGACCGAAATGTTTCGCATGGTCAGGTCGCGCGCGATGCTTTCCTTCGCCCCGCAGTCAATCAACGCGACCTTCTTCGTCCTCGAATCCGGCTTCGCCGGGGCAACGTCAACCCTCCCTGCCGCGCTCACCTTCTCCACGAAATTGATTTTCGAGTAGTCAAGCGCATTCGCCTTCGCGGCAAGCGCCTCAACGTCGGGCTTCGTTTTCCCGGAATAGACTTGCACGCACGCGGGCATGACTCCCCGCGTCCTCACCTTGCGCACGAGCGCGCGCGTATCCACGCCCTCGAGCCCCTGCGTCCCGTTCCTCTCCAAGAACGAGTGAATCGTTTCGACCGAGCCCATGTGGACCGGGAGCCCGCACGCCTCCCTCACCACGAATGCGGGCGCGTGAATCTTCCTGCTTTCATAGTCCTCCTCGCTCACCCCGTAATTGCCGATGAGGGGGTAAGCCATCATCAGGATTTGCCCGGCGTAGGACGGGTCGGTGAGCGCCTCCTGGTAGCCTGTCATCGCCGTATTGAAAACGAGCTCGCCGAGCGCCGTCCCCTCGGCGCCGAAACCCGGGCCCTCAAAGAAGGAGCCGTCGCTCAAAACGAGTATTCCCTTCAAACCGGCTGCTTCAACCACTAATAACGACCTTACTGCTTATGCGGGAAAACAAATTTAAACGTGATGCAAGGGCTCTCACGCGCGCGTCTGCTCCGCGCACTCGCGGAAATCCGGTGAGCCCGTAATCCTCGCGAGCTCGCCAAGCTTCGCGGCCGAAGCCCCCTTCTCGCGCTCGAACTCGCGAATCGCCCACTCCAGCAGCTCGCGGTGCAGCGCGTTTCCGCGCGAGCCGCTCGCCCACTCCTCTTTCCCGTCCTTTCCCACTTTCACGCGTATTGCGGTCCCGAAGAGCGCGCTTGCGCGGACTTCCCTTTCCCCGGCGGGGTTTTCCGTCACCGTCGCATTGAGCCCGCGGTAGCCGCTGCCCGCCCGCATTTCCGTGCTCTCGCCTTTTAGCGTGAGCTCGAGCGCTTCGTCCCAGTTCCTGTAAGCGAGATGCACGACCGACAAGTCTGGGCTGAAGCGCGCGGTGGCGTTCCCGTTCCTGATTTCCGTGCGGAACCGCGCCCCGTCGGGCGCCTCCTTCGGTTTCAGCCTCGAAACCTGGTACTTTTCCTTCCTCCCGCCGGGGACGTCCACGTGGATGACCGCGGGGTTCCATTCCCCCCCGGCGATTGGCTTGGTTTCCTTCTGCTCCGGCTTCAAACGGACGATTGGCATCTCCACCACCCCTCCAATCATCCCGGGCCTGACCGCGGTCCGGGCTCGCCCTTGCGCGCCGCGCGCATCCGGTTAGCGGCTTGGGGAAGCCCACTGCCTGAACTCGGCGCTGTCCGTGACGCGCTTCAGCTCTTCAAGCTTTTCCTTCACCGCGGCGTTCACCTCGTTGAAGGTTTCCGCCGTGCTCTTGAGAAGCCGCTTGTCCATGCTCCCGCTTGGCACGCCCTCGGGCCACCTGGCGCTTCCCATGAACTCCGTCCACTTTCGCACGGCTTCCATTTTCTCCGCGTTCAGCACCGCCCTCGTTTCATGGATGGGGGACTTCACGCGCACGCTGATCTCGCCGGACCCGCCGACGCTTATCTCCGCTTCCTGGCTGCGGGGCTTGTCCGTGAAACTGAAATCGGTTTTGCCGCCCGAAACCGTTGCCTTGACCGGCCAGGAATCGGTTGAATGCGCGGACTTGAGCAGGAAGTTGAGCTTTACGGACGACGCGTCGGGGCTGAAGGTTGCGGTCGCCGAATCCGATTTGAGGCTGGCGGTGAACTGCCCGTCCGTCGTCTTCGAAACCTTGTACTCCACTCCCCGGACGCTAAGCGTCTTTTCCGGAGCTGCCTTTATTGCGCACATATGAACGACACCCGCTTAACCTGCGAAAGACAGTATAATAAACCATCGCCCCGCCGCCGGCGCTGGCCCGGCGGGGCGGTAAGGGGCGCCGGGCGCGTTTTCGCCCGCCGGCGGGAACCGAGGGGGGAAAGAAGCGTTAAATAGCTGCAATTCGCGTTCCCTTGCGTGCCAATATTCAAGCGTGAGAACGAGCCCGCCGACGCATTGCGCCGTTTGGCGAGCGAGAGGGCCATCAAACTGAAGAGGGACAAAATATTCCTGTCGCTGTTCATGCCCAAGGGGGCCGGCAAGGAGTTGCAACGGGCCTACAGCTATCTGAGGAGCGTTGACGACCTCGTTGACGCGGACCCCCCGCGGCGCGCGGAATACTTCAATGCGAAGGAGCGGCTTTTGCGTGCGATTTCAGGCGAAAAGTCGGGCGACCGGGTCGTGGACCGGTTCGCGGAAATCGCGGTTCGGCGCGGCTTCAGGCGCGAGTGGTTCGACGCATTTTTCAATTCGATGGAAATGGATTTGCGGAACGCGCGTTATGAAACCAGGGCGGACTTGGAGCAGTACGTCTCCGGGGTTGCGGACGCTCCCGCGGAAATGATTTGCTCCATCTGCGGTTTCAAGGGAAAAGCGCGCGAGGGGTTGAGCGGTCTCGCGCGCTCAATAGAATACCTCAACCTGCTTCGCGACTTGGGCGAGGACCTGGCAGGCGGGCGCAGCTATGTGCCGCTTGAAGAACTCAGGAGGTACGGGCTGCGGGACGCGAGCGAGGGGGCTGCACGGGAGAACAAGGCGGGCTTCATGAAGCTCGTCAAAGCCGAGCTTGCGCGGTACGATGGGATCGCGCGGGAAGCAGACGAAGGGCCCAAGCGCCTGCCCGCAGGCTACGGGCTGCCCCTGCTCCCGGTTTCCTCGGTTTACCAGG
>JAQTMQ010000040.1 GCA_028714235.1 Candidatus Iainarchaeum sp.
GGCTTGCCCCGGTTTGGGGCGACACCATGGAGGGCATGGAGGGGCGTGCCGCCGCAACAAAAGCAGCGCAGACAACCAGCATTGCCACAACCAAAACAGGATAAAACAACTTCGAGTTCGCCAAGCCAATCCCCTCCAACCACCAAACGACTAATCCTCCCTTCAAACCATTCAACTTATTAAGCTTATGCAAGCGCGGAACCCGTCGCTTTCGCATGCGCGCGCACTCCGGTTTTTTATACACCTTCAAAGGAAAAAGAGGCGTTACGCGGTTCTGGTGTTCTTTTTGAAGGCGGTCATTCTCGCTGCGGGCGAAGGGAGGCGCATGCGCCCCCTCACGTTCACGCGCCCGAAATGCATGATTCCGATTGCCGGCAAGCCTATTCTCGAGCACGTGGTCGAGGGCGTGAAGGCGGCGGGCGTGCGGGACGTGATGATAGTAGTGAAGTACATGGGCGAGAAGGTGCGCGCCCATTTCGGGGACGGCAGGGACTTCGGCGTGAAAATAAGCTACGCCGAGCAGGGCGCGAAATACGGGACCGCCGCGGCGTTCGCTTCCGCGAAGGGGTTCGTGGACGGGGAGGAGTTCCTCGGGGTTGCCGGGGACGTGGTGGTGGACCCGGGCGCCATCCGGAAAGTGGTTTCCGCGCACTCTGGGAAAATCACGATGGGGCTGAAGGCCGTGGACAACCCCTCCAAATACGGGGTCGTGAAGCTTGAGAAGGGGCGCGTCACCGAGTTTGCGGAAAAGCCGGAGAAGCCGGAAAGCGATTTGGTGAACACGTCCATCTACTGTTTTGGCGAGGGGGCGATGGATGCGCTTGAGGGCGCGCCGAAGACGGTTCGCGGCGAGTACGAGATTACGGGCGTCATCCAGTCGCTTGCGGAGAAGGGGCAGGCTTCGGGAGTCGAGATTGGCGAGTACTGGATGGACGTGGGGATGCCTTGGCAGTTCCTGGACGCGAGCGGCCACATAATCGGGGGGATGAAGGCGGAGAACCGGGGGGAGGTCGAAAACTCCACCATCAAGGGGAAGGTCGTGGTCGAGAAGGGGGCCAAGATTTTCAACTCTTACGTGGAGGGGCCCGCATACATTGGGAGGAATTCGGTGGTGGGGCCTTTCGTCTACATCCGGCCGGCGACCGCGGTCGGGGGCAACTGCTCGCTTTCCTCGGGGACGACCGTTAAGAACTCGATTTTGATGGACGGGGTGAACGCGAAGCACCTGACCTACATCGGCGACTCGATCGTGGGGGAGAACTGCAATTTCGGGGCGGGAACGCAGGTCGCGAACTACAAGTTTGACGCTTCCTCGGTGAGGATGCGGGTCGGCGAAATCAATTACGACACGGAAAAGCACAAGCTGGGCGTGGTCATCGGGGACAACGTGAAGACGGGCGTGCTTTCGTGCGCGATGCCGGGGAAGACGATTGGGGACGGGTGCTGGATTGGGGCGGGCGTCGTCGTTAACAAGGACATCGGGCGGAACAGGAAGGTGTTCGTCAAGCAGGAGCTTGAGGAGCTTGACGGCGGCTGAGCTTTTGCGTTCATTCCGGGGGGATTTGGTTGGACGGCGTGCATGACTTTTTCAAGTGCGAGAAGTGCGGCAAGGGGCTTAACTGCACCGCGGAGCAGAGGCCGATTGTCGACAGGTCGGGGTTCACGAGGGTTTTTTGCGCGGAGTGCTTCAGGCACGTGGAAAAGTAACCCTGTTTTTGTGGTGTGTTGTTGGCGGCCCGGCGGAAGCTGATTGTGGGAATCGACCCGGGGACGACGGTAGCCTTCGCGGCGCTTGACTTCGGCAGGAACGTGGTCGGGCTCTGGAGCAGGCGGGACGCGGGGCGCGAGGAAGTCGTCGCGGCGCTGCGCGAGGTCGGCGACCCGGCTATCGTGGCGACGGACGTGAGCGCCGCCCCCGCGTTCGTGCTGAAGGTCGCGTCAGACTTCAACGCGCGCCTTTTCATCCCTCCGCGCGACATGCGGGAGGCGGAGAAGGCCCACTTGTCGCGGGGAACCAGGTTTGCGAACCTGCACGAGAGGGACGCGCTCGCGTCCGCCCTCAAGGCCTACAACTCGGTTTCAAACGTGCTCAGGAAGGTGGAGCGCACGCTGAAGGAAAGCGGGCTTGCGGACAAGGTTTGCGAGGCGCAGTCCCTCGCGCTTTGCGGCGTGCGGGTGGACGACGCGATAGGGTTTTTCACGGCGCCGGAGGAGGCCGCGCCCGGGGCGGCGGGTTCCGCTGCAACCGGGGGCGTGGGAGCCGCGGGGCCGGCTGTCCGCAGGCTCGAGTCCGAGCTCGCGAAGAGGAACGAGAGGATTCGCGGGCTGCTTGTCGCGGTTGCCGAGCTCCAGAAGTCAGGGGAGCGGCTTGAGGCCGAAAAGCGGGAGCTCCTGCAGCGCATCGCGTCGCTCCGGAGTGGCGCGATGGACCGCATCCTCCTCGACGGCGAATTGAGGAAAAGCAGGGCGGAGGCCGAGAGGGCGAAGGCGCTCGCGCGCGCGCTTTTGTCGGAGGCGAGGCGGCAGCGCGGCGCCAAAACACCTTTAAAAAGGCAGAATGAGAAGAAGGAGGTTGACCTGGAAGGCATAATTTCCGGGTACAGGGAAAGCAGGGAAAGGCGCTGAACGCGCCGGGTTTGTCCATGGTTTCGGCGCAGGGGCGCGGCGCTTCCGGGGCCCGCGTGGAAAGGGGAAGGGCCGCAGACGGCTGCGTGCTGGTCGGCAGGAAGGGCGCGATGAGCTACGTTCTCGCGGTCGCCACCCAGTTCCGCGGAGGCGCGCGGGAAGTGCGGCTGAAGGCGCGCGGGAACATGATTTCCGAGGCGGTTGACGTCGCTGAAATCGTGAAGCGCAGGTTCATGCCCGGCGTCAGCGCGAAATCCGTGCGGATAACGAGCGAGGACCTGGCGCGCGCGGACGGGAAGGTGTCCCGGGTTTCCTGCATCGAGATAACGCTTTCCCGCGACTGATTTGGCGGGGGCCAGGTTTCGGGCCTTCCGTCCGTGAGAAGTGGTTTTCATGAAGACTCCGATATGCGAATCGTGCGCGAAGTCCGGCGAGCTGTGCGCGGCCTGCGGCGGGCTGCTGCAGGAAGGCAGGATAAGCGAGCTCGACGTGACGGTGAGCAGGCTGCTGGCAAGGCTTTCCGCCGAGCACGGCCTTGGGGACGCCGACTTCTTCAGGGCGATAGACTTGGGGAAGGTGGTGCTCGTGCTGACGCGCGGCGACCCCGGGCTGCTGATAGGGCGGGAGGGGAAGGTGGTCGCGGAGATTTCCGCCGCGGTCGGAAAAAAGGTGCGCATCGCGGAAGCCGGCGGCGACATGAGGAAAACGGTTTCAGACATAATCTTCCCCGCCCGCGTTTCCGGGGTCAACGCGGTTTACAGGGAGGGGCGGGAGGAGTTCAAGGTGCGCATCCCGCGGGGCGAATCCCACCACCTTCCGATGGACGCGGAATCGCTCGCAAGGGCGCTGAAGGCGGTCTTCGGCTCGGAAGTCGCGGTTGAACTGGAGTGAGGCAACGCTTATGGCTTTGATGAGGACGCATTACGTCTCGAAACTCGGCCCGGAAATGGACGGGCAGGAGGTCACGCTCGCCGGCTGGGTGCACGAGGTGCGCGACATCGGGAAAATAAAGTTCATCCAGCTCCGCGACAGGACGGGCATCGCGCAGGTGACCGCGAAAAAGGGCGCGGTTCCCGACGAAACGATGGCGAAGATGTCGCTCGTCAAGGAAAGCGTGGTGCAGGTGCGCGGGAAGGTGAAGGCGCAGGCGCAGGCGAGAAAGGGGTACGAAATCATCCCGGAGGACGTCGTGGACCTGAACCCGGTTTCCGCGATGATTCCCTTCGAGGTGACCGGGAAGGTGCCCGCGGAAATCGACGTGCGCCTGGACAACCGCTGCATAGACCTGAGGCGGCTTGACACCACCGCCGTCTTCAGGATTCAGGCGGAGGCGCTGCGCGCCTTCCGCGAAACCCTCGCCGCGCTCGACTTCGAGGAAATCAGGCCGCCCTGCATCTCCGCCGCCGCAACCGAGGGCGGCACCGACGTTTTCCGGCTGGAATACTTCGAGAAGCACGCCTTCCTCGTGCAGTCCCCGCAGCTTTACAAGCAGCTTGCCGTAATCGGGGGGATGGACCGCGTGTTCATGACCGTCCCGGTTTTCCGCGCGGAAAAGCACAACACGACCACGCACCTGAACGAGATTCTGCAGATGGACGCCGAAATGGGCTTCTGTTCTATCCAAGCTGCCCAAGAGCGAAGTCTTGGCAGCCAAGCACCATAAGGGAAAGTCGGAAGCGACAGCGAAGGATTCAGCGCTAGCTGACGCATCAG
>JAQTMQ010000041.1 GCA_028714235.1 Candidatus Iainarchaeum sp.
GGTATTTCGGTGGGGGAAGCGGGGACAGGAAGGGCGGGGCGGCCGGGGCCATCGCGGCGATGATTCTCATCGCCGTAACCGCGTGGGTCGTCTACTTCGTTTCCCAGCTTCTCGTCATGTGGCTTTCGCGGAGCCGCGAGTATTACGCGGACGCGTACTCGGCTTACGCGACGCGGGACCCGGGCGCGCTTTCCTCCGCGCTCTCAAAGATTGCCTACGGGCTCTCGCTTTCCCGCGACGAGCCGTCCGGCCTGCGCGCGTTCTACATCGGGGACCCGAGCACGTCCAGGCGGGAGGTCGGCGAGATAATGCGGCACAGGGGCGAGTTCGACCTCGACGGGAACGGCGTGCTCGACGAAAGGGAGCTGGAGGCGGCGATGTCCGCGGAAGCCAAGTCAACGTGGTCGAAAATGAACGAGCTGTTCTCCACGCACCCGACCACCTACAAGAGAATCATCCTGCTGAAGGGAATCGCGCGCGAAATCAGGACGTCGTCATTCAGCGAGGAGGACGCGTACAGGCTCGTGTGATGCGGGGCGTTTATATGCCGGGTTCGCGTCATAATCGGGTCGCGGTGGTATGTTTATGGCGGTGAAGCAGAAGCGGGAAGCGGAAAAGGTCGTGCGCGAATTCCGGGTGGATGGCAAAACGGTTTCGTTTGAAGGGCGCATCCACGGGAACGGGGGCGGGTTCGCGGCCGCCGGGGCGGACGTGGAAAAATCCGCTTACGTCGGCCCCAAGGCGGCGGTACTCGGCGGAAAGGTTTCGGGAAACGCGAGGATAGAGGATGAGGCGAGGGTTTTCGGCGGGAACGTCGGCGGGAATGCGGTCGTGCGGGACAAGGCGAGGGTTTTCGGCGGCTGGGTCTGCGAGGACGCCGTGGTGGGGGGTACCGCCCACCTGGTGGAGGGAACGCTTGCCGGAAAATTCGTGCTTGAAGGCGACGCGGTGTTCATGTACAAGGACGAGGTCGCCAACGTGGGAAGGGTCAGGACCGGAAGGGTGCTGGACTGTTGCAGCTACGGGACGTATCTGGAGATTTACATGTACTAGGACGGGGGGCGTGCACCGGGGCTCACTTCAGCCTAATCGCGTCAAGGTTCATGATTGCGCGCGATTCCACGCGCATCATGCGGCTTATCGCGTGCGCGAGGTCGTCCGCCTTGTTCTCGTCGCCGTGCATCGTGAAGACGCGTTCCGGGGACGGCTTCACGTTTTTCGCGAACGAGAGCAGCTGGTTCCTGTCCGAGTGGCCGGAGAAGCCTTCCACGGTCGCGACCTGCATGTTCACCTTGACCGAGGTGAGGCGGCCGTCCGAGTCCGTGGTCGGGATTTCCTTTTGGCCGCGCTGGATTCTCCTCCCGAACGAAAGCGAGGACTGGTAGCCGACGAAAACGATGAGGTTTTTGGGGTCCTCGGCCATCATCTTGAAGTATTCCACGGACAGCCCGCCGGACATCATGCCGCTTGGCGCGAGGATGACCGCCGGGTCGCCTTCCGCAATCGCCTTCCTGTCCCCTTTCACGACCTCGAAAATCTTGCTTTCGAAAGGCGAGCGGTTGGAGAGCACGCGGCGCTGCACGGACGGCTTCAGGTATTCGGGGTAGGCGGTGTGGATGGCGGACGCCTCGAGAATCATGCCGTCGATGTAGACCGGGCACTCGAACGATTCGCCGTGCGTGAGCGCGTACTCCTCGAGGACGAGCATTATCTCCTGCGAGCGGCCCACCGAGAACACGGGAATCAGGACCTTGCCCTTGTTCTGGATGACCTGGTGGATTTTCTCCATGAGGCCCCTGTCCGTGTCCTGCCTGGAAGGCATGATGTCGTCCCGGCCGCCGTAGGTGGACTCCATGAAAAGCGTCTCAAGCCTCGGGAAGCACGTGTGCGCGGGCTCGAAAAGCTTGGTGAAGCCGTACTTTATGTCGCCCGTGTAGACGAGGTTGTGGAGCCCCTCCCCCATGTGCAGGTGCACCATGGCCGAGCCGAGGATGTGGCCCGCGTTGTGGAACGTGAGCTTGACTTCCGGGGAGATGTCGGTGACCTCCTCGTACTCCCTGACGACAACGTGGGAAAGCTGCTTGCGGATGTCCTTCTCCTGGTACGGCGGGTTCGCGTTCCCCTTGGCGAGGATGTCCAGGTAATCGAACTGGAGGAGCGCCATCAGGTCCCTCGTCGGGGGCGTGCAGTAGACCGGGCCGTCGAAGCCGTAGGCGAAAAGGTAGGGCACGAAGCCGCAGTGGTCCAGGTGCGCGTGCGTGACGATTACCGCGTCAAGCTCGTCAAGCGCGAGGTTCATCGCGTTCAGGTACGGGAAGGCGCGCGAGCCCTCGCTCGTCTCCGGGTTTATGCCGCAGTCAATCAGCACCTTGTTGTTCGGCGTCTGCACGAGCAGGCACGAGCGGCCCACTTCCCTGAAGCCGCCGAGCGCGGTGACCTTCACCCAGTCGCTTTTCGTGACCGGCGTGCTGATTTTCTTGCCGAGCGCCGCGAGGAACTTCTTCCTCTTGTCCGCGTCCTTTAGCGACGCGGTCCGGATTCCCTTGATGGTGTCCGAAGGCATGGTGGGCGTGCGCAGGATTTTGGGCGCCCATTTCGTGGTGAATATGATTTGCTTCAGCGTCGCGCCGCCCTTCCCGATCACGAGGCCGGGCTTGAGAGACTCTATGAAAACCTCGCCGAAGTCGGGCGCGAACCGTATTTCCGCGATGCCCGCCTCGGGAGGGACTATCTCCTTTATCTTCGCGAGCGCCTCGTCGGGGGCCATGAGGCCGGACGGGTCGCTCCTTATGATTACGCGCTTCCGCAGCGTGCCCGCAATCTTCCTGATGAGGTTTTCGTCCTCGTAGAAAGCCGAAATGTTCTTCAGGTAGATGGCGATGTCCGGGCCCTCGAACTCCACTTTCGCGAGCCGGCATTCGCCGGGAAGGATGGACTCCAAAGTTTTCGCTATCTCTGATATGTTATTCAAAAGCTACACCTTTTTTGCAGGGCCGCCTCGGCCTGCCGATTCAAAATGACTGCGAGACTAATCCTTGCCTTTCTCCTCAAGGATTTCCTGCACCTCGTCCTTGGCGTACCTCTTGAAGCCCGCCTTCGTGACGGCGACGAGGTCGACGCCCTCGCCGGTTCCCGCGTCGCGCTTTATGGCGATGGAAACCGCTTTCGCTGCGACGCGCAGGTTCTCCTTCACCGGCCTGCCCTCCCGGAAGTGGTCCTCAAGGTAGCCGTACGCCGTGAGCGAGCCGCTTCCGGTCGAAACGAACTTCTCATCCGTGACCCCGCCCACCGCGTCCAGGTTGTAGATGCGCGGCTTGTCGTCCACCCCCCCCACGAGGAGCTGGACGTAAAAGGGCGCGAAGCGGTACTGGTTGAGGATGTTAGCAAGCAGGGTCGTAGCCGCAACGACGGGAATCGGCTTCTTCTTGTCGAGCCTGTAAAGGTTGGATTCCGCCTGGAGGAGCCGCGCAAGCATCTGCGCGTCGCCCACGCCGCCCGCGACGGTCATCGCGAGGTGCCGGTCAATCTCGAAAATCTTCTGCGTCTCCTTGTTCGCGATGAAGTAGCCCATCGTGGCGCGCCTGTCCGCCGCGAAGACGACGCCATCCGAGCAGACGATGCCGACAGTAGTCGTTCCCTTCATCTTCTTGACTTTTTCAGCTTCGGCTTCTTCCACTAAAACCACCTAAACGTGTCGCCCCAAATGGAAAACAAGGAAAAATTGATTGCGCCCTTTATTGTGTTGGGGAAACTATTTAAACGTTGGTCTGAAAACGGCGCGGTCCGGAACGTTTCTCGCCACGGCCTGGCGCGTAATCGAGCGCGCTTTGCACGAGGTAAACCATCACGCGAGCCTTCGAAGGCCGAAAGTTGCGCCGGTTTGCCTCGTAAACAATGTAAGGGTTGCGCGCGATCCTCCGCGCCTCCCACTGGTAAACCGAGGAAACCGTGAGCAGGGGCAGCCCGTAGCCTGCGGGCATGCGCTTGAGCCCTTCGTCTGCTTCCCGCGCGATCCCATCGTACCGCGCAAGCTCGGCTTTGACGAGCTTCATGAAGCCCGCCTTGTTCTCCCGTGCAGCCCCCTCGCTCGCGTCCCGCAGCCCGTACCTCCTGA
>JAQTMQ010000042.1 GCA_028714235.1 Candidatus Iainarchaeum sp.
ACAAAATCGGCGAAGGGAATACCCTGTTCCCTGTTATCTCGCAAACCGGAGGCGAATCGCCGGAATACGTGACGTTGCCCAATGCCGCCGCCTTCCGGAGCGCGGCTTTCCTGTTGCCGAGCTCGTCGACGAGCCCGATGGCCTTTGCCTGCCTGCCGGTCACAATCCTCCCGTCAAGCACCTCGGAAAACTCCGCGGAATCGAGCTTCCCGCGCCTCCCTTCCTCGACTGTCGCGCGGAACTCCTGGAACACCTCGTCAACGATTGACTGCATTATCGCAATCTCCTCCTCGTCCATGGGGCGCGACGGGTCTCCCATGTCCTTGTGCGCGCCCGAAGCGATTACCGTGGAATTGTAGCCGATTTTCTGGAACAGGCCGCTCAAGTCCTGGGCCGTGCTCCGTGCGCCGATTGAGCCCGTGATGCAGTCCGGGTCGGAAACGATGTAGTCGGTTCCCGCCGCGACGTAATACCCGCCGCTTGCCGCGACCTCGCGGAAGTAGGACACCGTGGGCTTGCCGAGTTCCTTAACCGAGGAATACATTTCGCTGGTTCCGACCGCGCTCCCGCCCGGGGTGTTTATTTCTATGAGCACCGCCTTCACTTCCCCTCTTTCCTTCGCGTCCCCGACAAGCGCGACGAAATCGTCCGAGCCCGCGAGCTGCCCAGAAAAAATCCCGCCGGCCGAGGAGCCGGCCACGATTTCGCCCTCAAGGCGGATTACTCCGACGCAGTCCGCGGGGGGGACGAGGGCGCCGTAGATTCCGGCCGCAAGCGCCAGCACCATGATTGTCGCAGCGAAAGTGCCGAGCGCGAGGAGCGCCCAAACCAGCGCGCCACGCGGCTTACGCTCGCTATCCGCAAACCTTTTCATCGCGAAAAGTTGGGCTCCACAGCCTTAAAAACATATCCGGAGAAAACGAATCGGCTTCCAGGTGCCCTGCGGTATGATTGAAGGCCTGCTAGGACTGCTCGTTTTCATACTTCCAGCGTACGTCGCGAACTCGGCGCCCGTCCTCTTCGGCGGCGGCACGCCCATGGACTTCGGCGGCAACGCGTGGGACGGAAGGCGCGCGCTCGGGGACGGGAAAACGTGGCGCGGCTTCGTTTCCGGAATCGCGTTCGGCATCCTCGCCGGGGCCGCCGTGGCGTATGCCGCGTCGGAGCCCGCCTACATGCGGCTGGGCGTCCTTCTCGCGTTCGGGGCGATGGTCGGCGACCTTGCCGGCTCGTTTGCAAAGCGCAGGATTGGGATGGGGCGGGGCCAGTCGGCATTCCTTCTCGACCAGCTCCCGTTCCTCGCGTTCGCGCTCATTTTCGCTTCACCGATTTACCTGCCGCCTCCGCTGGACCTAGCGTTGCTAGCGCTTCTCACATACGTTTTGCATGTGTGCTCCAATTTCGCGGCAAACAGGCTGGGCCTGAAAAGCGTCCCGTGGTGAAAAGATGGGGGAAGCGGAGAATCAGAGCTTCGAAATCTTGCCGTACTTTCCCGCGGAGAGCTGGACGGTTCCCTTGAACTCGGAAACCCAGCCGTTCTCAATCTTCAGCTTGTCGCCGACGGAGTATTTTCCCACGTCGTCGCCCCAAAGGGTTAGCTGGACCTCGCCGCTCGCGTCCTTCAGCTTCGCGTCGGAGACGCTCGTCCTCTTCCCGAAGCGGGTGACGACCTCGCGCGGCTCGCCGACGTCAACTATCTCGCCTTCAACAGTAACATTGCTGGTTCCAGCCTTGAGTTCGCTTATTGACACCATCCAAAACACCTTCGACCATCAACGCTTGCAACCAAAACCCGGAAAGACCGCGAACAAGCGCTTCGACACCATTTTTTGCGCGTAAACCAATTTAAACCGTTGGGACCACGCCTTTTTCAGTAAAGCGCGCCCGCAAGCATCAGGGGAAGCAGCACGGTCGCGTCGCCGTCAACCGTGACGTACTTCGCTTTCTCCTTGACTTTCCCCCAGCTCACGGCTTCGGTGAGGCGCGCGCCCGAAAGCGAGCCGTCGTACTGGGAAGCCGTCGTGATGTAGACAGCGTAGTCCAGGCCCCCCTTGTACTGGTTCCACCAGATTACGTGGTGCTTGGAAATCCCGCCGCCAACCATGAGCGCGCCCGTCCTCTTCGCGTCGAAAATGATGTCGGAGAGCTCGTGCTCGTCCTTGAGCAAATCCAGCTTGCAGTCCGTCCCTTCCGCGAAAGCGAAAAGGTTCGCGCCGAACGCGCCGTCAAAGAAGCCGGGCACGTAAATCGGCACGCCGTGCTTGGCCGCCTGGCCCACGACGGAGCCCTTGTCCTTCACCCTTTTCCCGAATTCGTGGATGAGCTCCCTTCCCCCCCAGCTTTTCTTTTGCGAGTAAAGCTCCTTCAGAACCGGCTGCATGCCCTTTTCAAGCGTCTGCCCGTAATTCCTGCCCGGGATGAGGATGTTGCCCAGCCGGTAGATTCCCTCGCGGTGGAGCTTTTCGTCGTCAAGCTCGAACCGCCCCCCGTAATACGTGCCGCCCCACGCGCGCGCGAGGTCGTGGTCAAGCGTCCCGCAGGTGGTGATTACGGCGTCAAACTTCGGCACGATTTCCGCGAGCGCGCCGCGCAGCCCGGTGGAAACGATGCATGCGGGGAACGACAGGAAGTTCGCGGAATCGGCGTCCCCGAGCATGCCGCGCACGATGTCCGCGCCCTGCGCGAGGTGCTTTGCGGTGAAGCCGCCCGCGTTTCCCATCTGCCTGACTAGCTCGGACGCCGCCATTCCCTTGCCGAGCCTCATGTCCTCCACGGGCTTTCCCAAAACGCTTGCCAATCCGCCCTACCCCCGAAATCATTTCTTGGGCTTGAATTCGAAACGCCCCGTGTCCCCGAGCTTGCCCAAAATCACCGCTTCGAGCTCTATAGGGTTCGTTTCCTTGGCGACGTCGATCGCGTAGCTCAGCTTCGCCTCGCTCTCCGAAACTATTTCGTAAAGCAGCTCCCCCTTCTTCACCTTGTCGCCGCTTTCCATGTGCAGAATCATCCCCGCGCCCTTGGAGGCCGGCGCCCCCGCGGCGCGCGCAATCCTGTTCACGACCTTGTTGTCCACGAGGTGAATCCTCCCGTCCGCTTCCGCGTAAAACTTTTCCGTGAACTTGCCGACGGGCAGGTCGTCCAGCTTCACGTCCGGGTTCCCGCCCTGCGCCTCGATGATTTCCTTCATCTTCTCGTACGCCTTCCCGCTCGTGAGCAGGCCCATCGCCACTTCCGAGCCCCTCCCCGGGTCAACCTTGCCGCAAAGCTCGAGGACAGCGCCGGCAAGCTTGCAGGACTTGGTGACGAGGTCGCTCGGCCCGCCGCCCTGAAGCGATTTCAGCACGTCCCTGCATTCGAGCCCGGGCCCGATCCCCATGCCCACGGGGTCCCTGCCCGACGTAATCAGCACCTCGCTCTTCATCCCGAGCCGCGCGCTGATGACGAGGAATTCGCGCGCGAGGTCGTTTGCGGCGTCCATGCTCTGGATTTTCGCGCCC
>JAQTMQ010000043.1 GCA_028714235.1 Candidatus Iainarchaeum sp.
ACGGTGCAGAGGATGAGCGCCGTCTCGATTGACCTCGAGGCAGGGCAGGAGGTCTGCGTGGCTGCGACGAAGACTTTCACGAACGAGGTGGTCGCGCTGCTCGCGCTCGCCGAAAAGTTCGGGTTCGAGGCCGAGCTCGACTCCATCCCGCAAAAAATCAGGGACACGATTGAGAGGGCGGAGGCGAAAGTGAAGGCGGTCGCGGAAATGATTTCGGACGAGAACGACGTCTACGTCCTGGGGAGGGGCGTCTCCTACCCGAGCGCGCTCGAGTTCGCGCACAAGATGAAGGAGATTGCGTACGTGCACGCGGAAGGGATGATGGGGGGCGAGCTCAAGCACGGGACGCTTGCGCTGATAGAGAAGGGCACGCCCGTCTTCGCGCTTATTGCGTGCGACGACGCCGCGATGATGAGCAACGCGCGCGAGGTCGGGGCGAGGTACGCGAAAGTCTTGACGGTCTCGAGCAACCCTGAATCCGACATTCCCGTCCCCGCCTCGAACAGCGGCACGTTCTCCATCCTTGCGGTTGCCATCGGCCAGCTTTTGGCGTACTACATCGCGCTCAAGCGCGGCCTCCCGATAGACAAGCCGAGGAACCTCGCGAAGTCCGTTACGGTGAAATAGGGTCGTAAAATGGATGCCCAACCGAAGAAGCTTATCGCATTCCTTCTGCTTCTCGCCTGCGCTTCGGCGCTTTCGGGCGCGCTTTCCTTCACGCCTTACATCGTGCTGAACGGGACGGGCCAGCCGGGCGCGGAATCGCTTTTCGAGAGTCCGATGGGATTGTTCGTTGATTCCGCGGGAAGGCTTTACGTCGCGGATTCAGGCGCGGACGCGGTCTTCGTCTTCGCCCCTGACCTCACCTACCTTGCGATGAGGGGCGGGACGGACGGGAGCGGGCCCACCGAGCTCTCCGCGCCCGAAGGCGTCTGGGTTGACGCGGGCGGAAAGGTTTACATCGCGGACACGCTCAACAACCGGATCCAGATTTACACGGATTATTCGGGAAACTACCTGAAGACGGTTCCCACGGGCGCCGGGGAAAGCTATGCGCTCAGCAACCCCGGGGGCGTGGCCGTCGACTCGCTCGGGAACCTTCACGTGCCGGACAGGGGGCACAACCGGGTCACGGTCTTCTCTCCGGCAGGCGCTTTCATCAAGTCGGTTTACAGCGCAGAGCCCTTCGGGGAGTACGTATTCAACTCGCCGGGCGCGATTTGGATTGACTCGCCGCGCAACAGGATTCTCGTCACGGACACGGAAAACGACAGGGTGCAGGTCTTCTCCGACAATTACACGTTCATCACGAGGCTGGGCTGGGGAAGCGGGGCCCTCGGGTTCAGCAGGCCGGGAGACACGACGGTCGACCCGTCCGGAAAGATTTACATCGCGGACACGGCGAACAACCGCGTGCAGGTTTTCGCGCCCGACTACTCGTTCCTCGCGAGCATCCGGGGCGCGGACTACAACTTCTCGGGGCCGATTGGGGTTGCGGCAATCACGGGAAGGGTTTTCATAAGCGACCCGGGCGGGAGCAAAGTCGTCGTCCTGTCCGTGAACTCGAGCTCCGGGGGAAGCTACGAGGAGGGCCTTGTCGCTGCTGCCGCGTCCGAGGTTACCGCCGCGAGGGCGGCGTACATAGCCGCCTCGCTTGCAGTGAATGCGACGATTGCGAATGCGGGCGAATGCTCGGGCTTGGCCGAAGCCTCGAGGCTCGCGAACCAGAGCGGGACGAACGCGGACGCCGCGGAAGCCGCGCTTTCGAGGGCGAGGGCTGCCCTCGCCGCCCACCCTGAAAACGTGAGCGTTGAAACCGCAAGCGCGAATGCATTCGCAAGCCAGGCCGAAACCCTCGCGGAGTCCGCGCTATCTTACGCGCGGGCTTTCAACGAGACCGCCGGGGGGGCGGTCGTTGCCCTCAACTTGGCGAAGGCGGGGATAGAGGAAGCGGGCTCCCTGCGCGCGTACGCCCCGATTTACGGGGTTTCTTCCGGAAACGCCTCGCAAGTCCTGCTCGCGTCAAGCCTTTACGAGGACGCGCGCGTCCACTGCTCGGCGGGCTCCTACCCAGAGGCCGAGAGCCTCGCGAAAATGGCGTCGGGGAACGCGTCCCTCGCCCTCGCCCCCCTGAGGCAGGCTTACGCTTCAGCGATAACCTTGAGGCTCCAGAATTACAGCGCGCGCATTTCCGCCGCAAAGGCGAACTCCACTCTTTACGGCGCGGCCATCAATTTCGCGGCAGTGGACAGGGAATTCCTGCTCGCGAACGTGTCCTTCCAGGCGGCAAGGTACGTGAACGCGTCGCAGGCGCTTGACTCGGTGGAATCCGGCCTCTCCTCCATCGAGGCGCAGCTCCTCTCGCGCGCGGGAACGTTCGAGGCATTGAAGTCAACGATTGCCGCAGGCATTCTTGAAGCAGCCGCAAGGGCGACGGAGATGAAGGCGCAGGAAGGCAACTACTCGCAAGCTTCGGGCGCGGAAGCAATAAATTCGCTCCTCTCGCTCGCGCAGGGAAACCTTTCAACCGGCAGGCTTGCGGACGCGAACAATTCCCTCGCGCAAGCAGTTTCGCTCATCGAATCCGAGAACGCGTCGCTCCAGCTGAAAATCGCCGAGATTGAGGCGGTGCGCGCTGAAATGAATTCCGCGCGCGAGGCCGTTCTGCGCGCGCGCTCCGCCTCGCTTCCCCTCCTTTCCGCTGACGTTTCATCCGCTGAGGCGGACTTGACGGAAGCCGAAGCGATTCTCAACACCGACCCGGAGGGCGCGCGCCTGCTTGCATTGTCGGCGGGAGAGAAGGCGGCTGCCGAGGAGGCGAGGGTGAACGGGCTCAAGGGAGGCTACTTCATCGTGGTCATCTTGCTGCTCGCCCTAGCGGCTTTCGGTTTCTTCATCATCGCGGGGACGGCCGCG